>JAPLNA010000071.1:13607-54341 GCA_026693065.1 Planctomycetota bacterium | reverse complement strand
AGCCAGTCCACCCAGTACCCCGCCAGCCACAGGCCCACGAGGCCCGCCGCGCCGGCAACGACGGCCGGGGCCAACATCGGGGCCTCCAGCCGCAGGGCCAGCGCCAGCAGCAGCCCGGCCAGCACGAGCACCTGGACGGCGAAGAGGTGGCCATAGGCGGCCTGTTCGCACACGCCGCCGGCGAGGGCGAGTATCCCGACGACACCGATGGCGAGGACGGCCACCGGCACGCCCTGGCCGACCCAGCCTCGCCGGGCGAAGCCGATGAGGGCGTACGCCCCGTACAGGGCCAGGAACGCCCACCCGAAGAAGGTCGTGAGCGCCGGCGTGGGGTCGGTGTGGTAGTACTGCATGAACCACCCGGCGAACAGGAGGCCGGTGCCCACGGCCAGCACCGGCGCGAGGGCGTCCCATCGCTGGCGGACGGCGACGGCCAGGAACGCCGCGTTGACCACCAGCAGATAACTCAGGAGGAACACCTGGGCGTTCTGTCCGGAGCGGAGCAGGTAGGGCGTGATCATCGCGCCCAGGGCGGCCGTCAGGGCCGACAGGATGAAGTTGCTCCGGATCGAAATGCCCAGCCCGACGGCGGAGGTGGCGCACATAGCGGCGAAGGCCCACTCGCGGGAGAGCATTGTGTACTCGGGGAAATACGGTCCGTTGGGGCTGGCGGCCCAGGATATGTAGTACCAGAAGACGATCCCGACGCCGAAGAGTCCGGCGGCCAGGGGGATCATCTTGCGTCGGAAGGCCCACTCGCCCAGGACCAGGGCCACCAGGCCGAACAACGCGCCCGTCAGGACGCGACGGGGCGGCTGGATCCACCCCATGTCGTGGGCGTACTTGACGAAGAACCCGCCGCCCAGGAGCACAACGGCGACGCCGGCGATGAGCATCCATCGCGTGCCGATGACCTGCTCGACGGAAATCCCCTCGCCGGGCGCGGGCTTCTTCGCCGCAGGCCGGGCCGGCGGCGCAGGTGGCGCGACGACCGGCGGGGGCAGCAACGATTCCAGCTCGAGCTCGACGACCTCCGCCTGGGAGGCCCCCCGGGCCGGTTCCTGGGGAGGCGCCGACGCGACGGCAGCCGGGACGGACGAACGGGCCGGCGGAAGCGGAGGAGGAGGCGCCGCCGGGGCCGAGGGCGCCACCGCCGCGACCACATCGGCCACGCTCTTGCTCACGGCGGGCCTGACCGGCGGGACGGCGGCCTGGAGCCGCTGAACCGTCCAGGTCAGTTCATCCAGCCGGCTCCGGAGCACACGCAGATCCCGCAGCACCTCGTCGAACGATTTGGGTTGTTCGGCTTCTTCGTTCATATGGCACCCCGTCCCATCTTGGACTGAGGGCCCATCATCCCGCGCGGCCGCGGGCGTGTCTACATCCAAGTCCGGCCGCGAGCACATGGAACGGAAAGAGTCAGCCACCAAGGGCACAAAGGTAAGCAAGAAGAAGGACTATCCCCGACAAGGGCCAGGCGTCCTGAGTGTGTCTTCCTCGTTCTTCTGTGTTTCTTCTTATCCGCCTTGGTGTTCTTTGTGGCCGTACAATAGAGGGGACAAGGAGCAACGTCATGATGGGCAAAACGGGATTGGCGGGGCTGGTGATGGCGATGGCGACGGCGGGGGCGATGGGGCAGGCGAGCCAACCGGCCTCGGTCGCCAAGGACCTGCCCGACGCGTGGCTGGGCGAGTGGGCGTTGAAGAAACTCGCCCAGGCCGCCCAGACCGGGCAGTACAAGCCCCTGCAGGACCAACTGACCGCGGCCATTCTCGGCCGGCTCGCCGCCGCCGGCACCGCCAACCTCGACGCCCTCAACGACGCGGTCTACGTCGTCAACGCCTGCGAGTTCCTGCCCGCGACCGAGGGGCTGTCCAACGGCCGCTCGTTCGCCCAGTGGCTCCTGGCCAATCGCCCGGTGTCGCGGCTGCTGTTCCGCACCATGGCCTGCGAGCGCCCCAAGGCCGACGGCATCAAAGGCCTGCACGCCCTCTGGCAGGCCGAGCCCAAGCTCGTGGCTGAGTACGCCAACCTCGCGGTGGCGTTCGCGACGGCCAGCCCCGAGCCGGCCCCGGGCGAGCTGGTCAAGCCCGCCACCCCGGTGGAGGCCTTCACCTGGTATCTCAAGAAGTCCCGCCCGAGCCGCTACGACCTGCGGGCCATGCCGTTCGAACTCTCGCGATACCTGGCCTGCACAACGCTGTCCCTCTCCGAGCGGACCTGGGCGCAGGCCAACTACCCCCAGGAGACCAATTCCGATCGGCTCTACAACGCGTTGAAGTACGACATGGACTTCGTGAACGGCTCGCCCAAGAAGATCTCCGCTCTGGCCTTTACGCTACCCAACCTCCTGAAGGTCGGGGGCGTCTGCCTGGAGCGGGCGTACTTCTCCGCCGAGGTCTACCGCGCGATGGGCGTGCCCGCCGTCATGGTCGTCGGCTCGGGCACGCGCGGCGGACACGCCTGGCTGGGGTACCTCCGCAAGACCCCCGACGGCAAGAGCGTCACCTGGGACACCGCCACCGGGCGATACGCCGGCGACCGTTACTTCGTCGGCGAGTTGTTCGACCCCGTCAGCGGGCAGGGCACCAACGACTGCGAACTGTCCGTCTCCCTGGCGGCCATGCTCCTGCCCCTTCGCCAGCGGGAGCACGCCACGACGGCGGTGCAACTGGCCAGGCTGGTGGACGGTTTCGCGGGCCCCTCGGGCGCCGCCGACGCCCCCGCCGGCGCCCTGGCCCGCCTGGCCGGCGAGTACAACGCCCTGCCCGCCGCCGGTGCGACCACACTGCCGGCCTCGCTCGTGCGGAACGGGCCCGCCGTCGACCTGCCCCCACTGGCCCCCGCCCGCCGGCTCGACGCCGCCGTCACCGAAAGCCTCCTCACCCAGGCCCTGGGTGACAACATGGCCCTCAACATCGCGTGGGACCTCGCCATCCACCTGGGCGAAAAGAACCGCCTGAGCGTCGATCGCGTCGGCCGCCTGGTGGACATCCTC
Source organism: Planctomycetota bacterium (assembly GCA_026693065.1). Classification (GTDB taxonomy): domain Bacteria; phylum Planctomycetota; class Phycisphaerae; order SM23-33; family SM23-33; genus JAPLNA01. The sequence goes on along the minus strand of JAPLNA010000071.1, from coordinate 51,343 downwards.
CTCCAGCGCACCGCCGCCGAGTACCCCGACTACGGGTGCAGCCGCGCCCTCCGCCTCGTCGAAACCATCTCCGACCAGGCCCGGAAGGCCGGGCTCTACGAACGGGCCGCCCAGATCTTCTCCCGCCGACCCGATCTCGCCGGGCGCTGCTTCATCGCCGCCGGACACGCCTGGCTCGCCGCCGACAAGGAACGCCTCGCCATGGCCTCCTACGAGCACGCCGTCCAGGCCACCCGGAACAACGCCCCCGGCGTGCTCATGGAAGCCATGGACGCCATGGAGAAGGTTCTCCGCAAGAACAACAAGCTCAAGACCGCCATCGAACTCTACAACCACTACTACGAGGCCTCGCATCCGATGGACATGAAGTCGCCCTTCCGGACCTCCAGCGAGCGATACCGCCTGGGCAGCCGGCTGGTCGAGCTGCTCCAGGAGGCCTCCCTGGACGCCGCGGCCAAGAAGATCTCCCTCCAACTCGATCCGCCCGCCAAGGACGCCTCGGCCAAGAAGCCTTGACTGGGATCAGAACCGCCAGGTGAGCGGGATGCTTACCGGCTCGCTGACCAGCCCGTTCTTGGCCACCGCCCAGACGCTGTAGGCGGGAACGTCCATGATCAGAGCCGACCGCGGCCACGGGGTCCAGTGCCACTCCCACCGCCCCGTCGCGGCGTCGTACCCCATCCGCGCGTCGTACACCGGAGCGGAAATGAACACCCCCTCCAATTCCTCCGGCGGCATGTCCACCACGACGGAGAACGACGTCTCCTGCCCCTCACGCAGGTACGCGGGAACCATCTGGGCGAACGAGACCACCGGCGCGCGGCGCGTGTCCCCGGCCCCCTGCCGCCGGCCCGGGAGAGTCTCGGCATCCAGCGGGCGATCGTATACCACCGCCCCGGCGGCCGGCACGGCCCCCACCGCGGCGGCGTCCAGCGGATAATCCAGGTACGGGCCCAGGAACTGCCCCGCGCCCAGCCGAGCAAACTCCAGTTCCACCGTGTTGGACTGCCCCCACGCCACCGCGTCCGTCACGTCGGCGTAGTAGATGACCTTGCGGACGAAGTGATGACACGCCAGCGTCACGGCCTTTCCGTTGACCCGCAACGCCGTCGCGTCGGCCTGCTCGGCGTCCACGAACGGCAGCACCAGCCACAGCCGGTCCGGGCGGCTCCAGGCGAAGTTGTCGATCGAATAGTCCTTGTTCCACTGGGCCAGCAAGGGCTCGAACTCGGCGAGGTTCTTCGGCACGGCCCGGGCCAGCAGCTCGCGAATGCCTAATTCGGCCTGGAACTGCGCGACGAGTGAGAGCTTCTCCGCCGCCGGATGGTTCGGGAACGCGAACGAACGGCCATCCGCCGTCCGCCAGTCGTCCAGCAGCCGAGGCAGCGCCCGGGCGGCCCCCGGCGCGGGAGTTTTCAACGCCGGCAACGCGGCCCCCGTGTGGGCGGCGAGCTCCAGCAACACGACCTCATACGCCGGCACGACGGCCTGCACGCGATCGCCGGCGGAGAAGACGCCGTCGGGATGGGCCGCATCGGTCAGCCGCGGGCCTTCCAGCGGGTACAGCGGCGACAGGGAGAAACGCCCCGCCGCCGACAGGCCGATCTCGTCGTCCAGGCCGAACTCGATCCGCGCCGGGCGAGGCCCCGGGTTGCACAGGAAGATAAATCCGTGGCCGCCCTTGATCCGCGCCCACCCGTCCACCCCGCCCGGGCGGACGCTGGCGCCGAAGGGAATGTTGTAACGGATGTACTCGAACGTCTCCCGCGCCCACGAGAGCCATTTGTGATAAAACGCCGGCATCTCCGGCACGAGGCTCAGGTCCTCCGGCAGGATCACCGTCGTCACGCTGCCCGCGGCGGCCAGGCAACTCATCACGCTGTACCGCCACCCGACGTGGTCCCACGCCTTCGTCAGCCGCGGGTCGTAATTGCCCTCCTGGAACCGGTGCACCATCCCGTGCGTCAGCAGCGTCGGGTGGAAGCGGAACATCTGGTTCCACCACCCCTGGTGCCGCACGCCGTCGGCGTTCATCCGGTCGGCGTGAAGGTCGCTGTGCCGCGTGCAGTTCATCAGCCCCAGCTCCCAGTACGACTCGTGCTGGTCGAAATACTTGAACCCCCACAGCCCGTGCTCCTTCCGGCCGTAAAACGCCTGGTAATACAGGCCCGGGCAGGCCTCCTTCAGCCGGCGCATCAGTTCGGTCGCGTTCCGCCAGCCCTTGTACCCGCCCTTGCCCGGCAGGTGCCCGTGGTCGGCGTTGTGGCAGAACAGCCCGTTGCCCGGCCCGGGGTCCCACGACCACAGTCCCAATCCGAACCGCTCGATCGTGTTCCGCTGCACCGAGAGAAACCACTCGGCGTACTCGTCGCACGCGATGCAGTTCTCGGCCGCGAGGTGGCCCTGCTCGTCGACCTTCTTCCACTCCGGCCGCTCCGGCGCGTACGGCAGGGCGCACGCGTTGCCCTCGGCCCCGTGCCTGGCACAGCCCATGTAATACCCGAACTTCAACCCCCGCGCCCGGGCGTGATCCATGATCTTCTGGGCCGCCGACCCGGCCGGGCCCAAGTCCCAGTACGCCTCCGCCCGCCCGGCGGGCTTCGTGTACGGATACATCGGGTTGAATATGATCATGTCCCCGCCCAGCTCGGCGAACATGTCGACCATCTTGATGTGCAGGGCCTCCTCCGGCGAGCCCGGCGCGGGCATCTGCGGCAGCGGATAGAAGAAGTTGTACAAAATGAACAGATATCGGTCCACCTTCACGTCCAGGTAGTCCAGCGCGAACGCCTGCATCGCCCGGACCTCCGAGCGGTCGATAGGCACGTGGCCGCACGGGTTGCGATACCGCGGCAACTGACCCAGGCTCGTCAGCGGGTTGTGGTCGACGATCATCACCCCGCTCCGCCGGTACACCCCGATGAACTGCCACTCGCTCTCGTACATTTCCCCCGCCTTCAATATCAAGCTCGGCTCAAAGGCCAGCTCAAACTCCCCCGCCTCGTAGCCCGCCCTGAAAAACGGGTTTTCTATCCCTGAGAATACGCCGCCCTTCTCCCACCTCAGAAACGCCACCGTCGGCGCGTTCCAGAACGTGTCATAATCAACAAACTCCCCCGGGCCGGGGCCCGTCCCTTCCCCTGGAAGAAATCGTGTCCGCCCGAGCACGATCTTCTCCAAAACGACTGGCCCGCGGATCTCCTCCACCACCACCCGTCTCTTCACCCACGCCTGATCCGCCTTGGCCGCATACTGCAACCTCACCCGCCCGAACCCCGCCTCGAACACATATTCCCCCTCCCCTGTCCGAACCGGCGTTTTCCCCTTGCTGGAGAAACTCCCGCGATCCGTCACCACCTCGAACTCATCGCTCTCGATGGGATAAACCTCGCCCGCCGTGCGGTTGGCGATTTGAACCATCGCCCCATTGTCAGCGAGGGCAATGTGCAGGCAGGTCGTGGTCATCTGGTCGGTCATTGGGTGTATTTCTCCTGTCGTGGCCGGGGGAGTCTACCGGGTCTGGCGTGTTGCGCCAAGCCGGGAGTCGATTCGGTTGTTTCTTTTGTTGCGTTTGTTGCGTTTGGTCGATAGACTTAAGGAGAGACTTACCCGACGACACAGGAGAAACCGATGCCCCGTACACCCGCCCGAAGCAGGCCCGCAAGACCCACGCAGGAAGACGTCGCCCTCGCCCGCCGATCCAGCCGTCAACTCGCCCGATTCGCGCGGGGCGATCTTCGCGTCCGCATCCCCAGGGTCCGCGAGGAGGTCACGATCCCCAAAACCGCCGTCCGCCTCCTGGTCGACGCCCTGTCCGAGATGGCCCAGGGCCATTCCGTCGCCCTCACCGCCGTCCACGTGGAACTCTCCACCCAACAGGCCGCCAACCTCGTGGGCGTCTCCCGGCCGTTCCTGATCAAGGAACTCGACGGGCTCAAAATCCCCTTCCGCAAGGTCGGAACCCACCGCCGTATCCTCTTCCAGGACGTGCTGGCCTATAAACAGGCCATCGACAAACGCCGCCTCGCCACCCTCGACGAATTGGCCGCCCAGGCCCAGGAACTGAAAATGGGTTATTGACCATGGCCGCCGTTACCGCGTTGTACGACGCCTGTGTCCTCTACCCCGCGCCCCTTCGCGACTTCCTCCTTCGGCTGGCGCTGACGGGCCTCTTCCGCGCCCGGTGGACCGACGACATCCACGACGAGTGGATCCGCAACGTCCTGAAAGACCGCCCCGCCCTCACCCGCCGCCAACTCGAACGGACCCGCCGCTTGATGAACCTCCACGTTCGCGACTGCCTCGTCACAGGATATCAGAGGCTCATCGGAACTCTCGCACTCCCCGATCCCGACGATCGCCACGTCCTGGCGGCCGCCATCCACTCCAAATCCTCCGTGATCCTAACCTACAACCTCGCCGACTTCCCTCCGCCCTATCTTGCCTCCTTCGGCCTGACGGCCCGGCACCCCGACGATTTTATCCTCCATTGGCTCGACACGGCCCCCGCCCTGGTCTGTTCCGCCGCCCGCCAGCAGCGACTGAGCCTGAAGAACCCGCCCAAGACCGTGGACGAATTCCTCGACATCCTGGCCTGCCAGCGCTTGCCCCGGACCCTCGCCCGGCTTCATACCCACAGAGATCTCCTCTGATCCCCGGCCCCGGCCGAATCCCTCCCCACCCACCATCGCCGCGGCATGATACCCCCTCGCCCGCGAATCCAACAAGCATTCGCCCCTTCGCGCGATGCTACCGTCGCCCCGACCGGTTTATGCCCCAGCGGCTAGTTTGCAGTCTGACTGCACAATAGCCGGTCCCGTTGCCCAGCCGGATCCCCCGTCCTGCCGGCGCCCGGTCCGGCCATCACCCTGTCGCGGGCGCCGTGGCTTGCGGCCCTGTCATCGCCGCCCCGGCTGCCGGCCTTCTTCATCTCGCCATAGGGTTTCCACCTCGAAATCGGTAAGACGTCTCCCGATTCCGGTTGCTGGATCCGGGAAGAAGCTTGCCGATCTCCGGAACCACGATAGAATCATGGGAACGACCCATGATGGCCGTGCCCGCGAGTTCATCTGGGAAACCCCGGATCACAACAAACTGAAAGGGTACACAATGATCATCTGGAGTGGTTTCGGATTTCTCGTCGCTGTCTTTGTCTTTGGAGCAGCGTTGCTCTGCAATTGGGGCTTCGACGCTGCATGGGGCGCAGGATATTACTCTGCCCACAAGTGGACTATCGGTGTCGCCATGTTTATCGCGGCCGCTTTGTCGTGGGTCGTCGGCAGCTTGCTGCGCAAACGCACAGCCCGGACCGTCATCGATAAGGCGACAGGGAAGGAGATGGTTCTCGACCGAGCGACACACCGGTTCTTCTTCATTCCGATGCACTACTGGGGAGCCATTCTCGTGGTCGTCGGTCTGGTGCTCTGCATCATGGAGTTTATCACGTGATTGCAGGGTGAGTTCAGCAGCCGCCCTGTGCTGGTCCAGCGACTTTCGGCCGGTACGGTTATCGGACAATGCGGGGTGGGCCTCCCGCCCCTCCCGTCGCCGTTGTTTCTTCCGCACTCACGCTCATCGCCCATCACCCGCCTTTCCCGCAGGATTCCGGCCTTTGTGCCAGGCACGGAGATCGGATGCGGCCATTCTACGGCCGCTCCCGGCGTTCCTCAAGGCGTTCTTTCCCAACCGGTCGCCGGGCGGGCGGGTCGCCGGCCCAGCTTCACGGCTAGAACGGCGGGCCTTTCAAGCGAAACCTCGCCGACCCGCTCTGGCCATCTTGAATTCAATAAACACACTCGTGCTAATCGGAATCTCGCTCGACGAACACATAAGTCCCACCATTTTCCAGGGCGATTGTCTTCATCGCGTCCTCACGAGCCTTTGTGGGTTTCTTCCCCAGGACAATCGGACACACGTGCATCGCCTTGTCGGCATTATTGTCACGAAGCCAGGCGATCACTGACTCGTTTCCCACCAGTCCCTTGTACTTAGGACCATTCGCATTTAACTCACCATTGGTCAGCAGATAGAGCACTTTTTGACCTGGCTTGGCGGGCAGGCCATTACAACCCTTGAAGGCGACTATCATCGCCGGGATCGCACTAGAACGCTGCCCAAGGAACTTGACGTCCCCAAGGTCAGCTATCGGTTCGAGTTTGCCAAGATCCGTTGCCAATACGAGGCCACCCGTGGGGTTTTCACGAATATCGCCTTTGGCAAAGAATATCACCTTGAAGCTCTGCCCTTCGGTCAGCGCCCCGATGGACTCCGCCAATTCGTGAAGAATTTCATCAGACGCTGGCCCCATAGGTGCACTATGGTCGACACAATAAACCACATATGCGGTTCGGGGAACGGCGGCATGCCCAAAGAACTGCACCCGATCACCCGCACGCCAGTCCCCGCCCCGAAGGAAGGCTGGTACAAGATGACCCGGACCGCGAACGATGGCGTCCAGACGGGAAGCCTTACTCGTCTTGTCCTCTTTGCCTCGTCGGCCTTCGGCCACCAATTGCCGAAGGTTCTCCGGAAGCAGACCGATGTCCTGGCCCCGGAACTTCCTTTCGAGAATTGCAGAGAGGTCTGGCCGATAGACCACATGCCTCTCAGCACACTCCGCCAGACTCCGAACCCCTTTGACTCGTAACACCATCTCTCTGGCAGGTTCCACGGCGGAAACCGTGGCCTTTCGATCGTAAGCGTAGCTTTCCAGCAGGGCGGAAAGCAGGGCTATCCCGACTTCCGACAATACTCTCTCCCGGGCGGCCCTCTCACGGAACTCCTTTACGGAGGCCAGTCCCACTTCCAGATTGCCCGACTCGATGCTCGCCCGGGCAGACTCGAACATTGCTTGTGCCCGTAACATTGGAGGTTTCGCCGTCAGTAGTTGATCCCTATACCCTCTTGCCTTGTCACCTTGGCCTGCCTCTCGGGCAGCTATACAGGCAACAAGACTCGTAGCCGCCGCCATCTCAGGAAGAACCTTGGGTCGGAGTCTAGAGACAGATCTGCCGACCTCGTCGCAAAGCGAAAACACTCCGGTAAGTTTCGTGGTCCGTTCCCTCTCGTTGGTCGGTAAAGGTGTTGCAAGGCACTCGTAGAGACTTATCCAGGCGCCACAGAATCTTATTTGGAGTTCCATCGCCTCCGCTTCCCGACCAAAACCGAGTATCTTGGCTTTATCATCTCTGCCAACATCGAGTTGGAGTGCCTTGACATCCCCTTCTAGCCCTTCGAGCCATTTCCGACCATCAGAGGCACAACGCCGCACCGTCACCAAGTCCTCGTCGCTCGCAAAAAGATAGAGTATCCTCTGGGCATACGGTTCGGCCTTGGTGACCCCACCCGTGAAGGCCCGCGCTAGTCGGAGTCGCAACAACACGATGCGATCCTTGATCGATGGGTCTGCCTTGGTCGCAGCATCTTGGATGGCCTCCTGCTGCTTTGCAAGAATTCTGTCGACCTCCGCGTCCCGTGCTGTCTGTTCAGTAGCCAGATCGTCCGATTGAGCCCGAACCACATTGCCCTGTGCCGACCAAAAGGCGATCAAGAGTAGCCCCAGGCCCGACCTTCGCATAATCGGATCTCTCGCCATGTAACTCGTCCTTTTCAAACTACTGACTCGGTCATCTGTAGGACACCGGCGCATGTCCCCCTTTCTGTCGTAGTCCACCGACTTTCGGCCCGTGCATGTATTGAACGATATCGGGGATTTGACGGACGCCGGAAAGTGTACGCTGTTCGCCCCGGCAATCCCGTCCTCGTTGCTTCTTCCGCACTCGCGGTCATCGCCCATCGCCCGCCTTTCCCGCAGGAGTCCGGCCTTTTTGCCGGGCACGGAGGATCGGATGCGGCCATTCTACGGCCGCTCCCGGCGTTCCTCAGGGCGATTGTCCCGGGGCCGGGCGGGACTGTCTCCCGCTGAAGACCTACGCCTTTGCACGGCATACACACTCGCTGGTCCAGCACACACGACAGCAACTACCCAGCCGAACTGGCGTCCACATTATACTCACCACGTTGATCCAGGGCGACGACGTCAACGAACACCGCCCGCAGTGCTCCCGCCCGGCTGACATGAATCATGCGATACGGATTTACCGACTCATCAGAGATCAGACAGTTACATTGCAGGAAGGACGCGAGGCGAACTACACAATCGGCGGATGACCCCGCCCAAAACTTTTCCTCATAATCGATAGCGGCGTGGAGAAAGAATTGCCCTCCCGCCCGCCTCACGATGCATACGCAATCCGATTCCTCACGCGTAGGATAGGCCGCCACGTCCTCGATGAGGATTACTCGACTGACGGCGATGTTCATCACCTGCGAGATTGCCTCCTGCAAGCATGCATGACTAATGTCCCTGTCGAAAAGGATGTCAAATCCGCCCATCGCTTACCGGCCTCGATGGCCCCATTATACTGGGGGGTTCTCACCGGTGACAAGAACAGAGTCTCCCCACGCGTCTGAACGCCCTTCCGCCGTGGCCCACGGTTCGCACGGCCGGGAGGGAGGTCTCGAAAGGGCCAACAGGTGAATCGCTGCTACCCAATCACTTTTCCGCTTCCACGTTCTCCGCGCCAGAAGCGATGACTAACCAACGGAACGATCCCCACGGGAACGGCCAGTCACGTACTTCGATGGTTAGCGCCAGCGTGTTTGCATCCTGATCGCAACCATCCCACCAGGTCCAAGGCCGGTTGCTCGGTTCCATCCAGTAAAGCCAGTCCCCCAAAGACCATGGCTTTTCTTTCTCGGCCCGGTCACGTTCTGCGGGCGGGAGCTCTCGCCAACTAGCAAGCCATTTCTCGGCCTGCTCCTGGGTCATGGCTGGCGCACAGCGGTCTACGAACCAACGCGGGAGTTTCTTTCGCCACTCGGCCGGGGTGGGCCAAGGAACGCTCGACTCACTGACCACGGCAAGAACTTCCTTGGCCCGCGCCAATATCTGGGCGGCATTACCGGGACACATGGCCATAAACTGGACAACGCCAAGGCCGCCAGGCTTGCTATCCGGGGATGGCGACACTCCTAGCCGCTGGCGCTCCTGTTCAAAGCGATCATCCGGCATGGCCCTTAACCTGTCTCTCTCGAAACTCCCGTCATCGTCGATCCCGCCGCACTCACGCTCATCGCCCATCGCCCCCCTTTCCCGCAGGATTCCGGCCTTCTTACCAGGCACGGAGGATCGGATGCGGTCATTCTACGTTTGCTCCCGGCGTTCCTCAAGGCGATTGTCGACGGGCCGGGCCGGGACTGCCTCCCGGTGAAGACCTACGCCGTTGCACGGCATACAGACTCGGTGGAGCCGCACAGCCGGGACGACCCTTGCCGGGGCAGGGCTCTCGCCTGCTGGATCTTCACACCTTTGCACAGCGCACATGGTCCAGAACACCAGGGGACACAGCCAACTTGCGCTATGGCAGTCCTCGATCATACCGCTTGGATCTCCTGCTTCTAACCAACTGCTCATAGTGTCTTCGCATATCCGCGTCCGCTTGGGATTCGGCGATAGCCTCCAACCGATCAGTCATTTGTTTTGCATCGCAAGTGTCAATCCAAAGGAAGATGGAATCCCAAATGTCGTGCATACGAAGCCTCGATGCCAGAGGCAAGAGGTACGCCATCAGGGAGCATGCTATAATGGGAGAGTGTGCAGCTAAGGATTCAAGCCTTCGCATCGTATGCAAGACTGCATCCTCCTGCGTATCGCCGGCAGCTTGTTCTTTGAGCGTCATTTCTTCTATCAGCCGTGCACCATCGCCTCTGCTAATAACCGAATCCAGCATGGCCAATGCTTCTTCACTGTGATTCTCGCCCTGGAGGCATTCAACCGATTTGGACAGAATATCATTATCCATATTAATGGCATCCTTGTATGTGGGCCTGCTGTATTGGTCCACCGACTTTCGGCCCGTACAGTTGTCGAACAGTATCGGGGATTTGACCGCACGCCGGAACATGAAACGCCGTCCAGCCCGCCAATCAGGCGTCGTCGCTTTCGCCGCACTCGCGATCGTCGCCCGCCTTTCCCGCAGGATTCCGGCCTTCTTACCAGGCACGGAGGATCGGATGCGGCCATTCTACGGCCGCTCCCGTCGTTCCTCAAGGCGATTGTCGACGGGCACGCTCACGGCTCGCACGGCGGGGATGGAGCTTCTTGGGAGGGGCACCTGTGCTTCGGGGGACGCGCAAACTATTTGCCCAGCATTTCCTTGAGAGCCTTCGCCGCCAGTTCACGGGCCTTCGTAACGCCATACTTGGTTCTTGCCGCCTCGAACTGTCGCATCGCCAACTTGACTCCGGCCATGTTCGCCGCAGTGTCCGCCGGCCATCCTTGCAGGGGATATGGGCCTGGCGTTTTCGATGCAAGCAAGTCTTCTATGGTGTAGCACCATGCCCTCCGGTGAAACTCCAAGTATGACGCTTCCCGCTGTTTCCTCGATAACCAGGTTTCTTCGCCGTTCTTCCCAATGTTGTACGCGGGCATGCACAAGTCTTCCGGGGGGGTGACGGTTTGGGTGATGTCGCCGATGGTGTACACCTCTTGCTTTGGGGCACCCCGTTCTTCGCCCTTGTGTTCTCCGCAGCCCAATGGGAACAAGGCCAGTGCGGTCACCCATAGGCCTGCCATAAGCCTCCTCGAGCACCAGGATGTTCTCATTCTTCACCTGTCCTTTTTCCCCGGCCGGCCGGTTATCCCCTGTACGCCCGCCCAGGCACGGAGGATCGGATGCGGCCATTCTACGGGCGCTCCCGGCGTTCCTCAAGGCGTTCTTTCCCAAACGGTCGCCGGGCGGGCGGGTTGCCCGCAAGCTCGCCGACTTCCGGGCCGCCGCTTCACACGTCAATCATTGCCACTTCTCTCGCGGCTGGCTTTCACGATGATGTCGGGGCGGGTCTTCTTCATTTGAACTACGATGGGCGACTGATCGGGTTCCTCGTCATCCACCATCTCTTCCGGCACAAATATCTGATCGATGCTCGGGGATTTGGCCAGGCGTATGACGCCTTCTACCGTCACCTTGTCGCACCGGCCAATATCGACGACCTCCAGGTTGGGGAGGGCCGCAATGTGGGCCATTCCCGCGTCGGTGATCCCCTCGCACCCATATACCGCGAGTTCCCGCAATTCGGTCAGGGGCGTCAGGTTCTTCAACCCGGCGTCCGTAATCTTGGGGCTGCCCTCGACGCTCAGGACTCGGAGCTTCTTGGCCTTTGCCAAGTGGGCCAAGCCAGCATCGCCGAGTTTTCGGCAGTTCCGCAGTTCCAGAACGCGCAATTCCGGCAATCCGCCGATATGGGCCATCTCCGAATCGTCCAATTCCCTGGCACCCGTCAGTCGCAGCAGGCTCAGCATCGACAGATCAGCCAAACCCGAAACATCCCTCAACTTGGGGCATTCGGAGATCTCAAGTCTTCGGAGGTCGCAACCCCTTGCCAACCCGGACAGATCGCGCAGTTCTGTCGCATCCCAGACACGAAGCGACTGGAGCTTGACGAGAGGCGCCAATCCCTGAAGGTCTCTTATGGGGCACGCTAACATGTTCAACTCCCTCAACTTCTTCAACGCACCCAACGCAGACACCTCCTGCAAACCACGAACCCCCAACCGTTCCAAGCCGCCAAGTTTCGCGATTGGCCGTAGATCGCTCACTTCGTGGTTTAGCAGGTCCAGTGCCTCCAGCTTCGCCAAATCGGCGACCCCGGACAGATCCTTCACGGCCTCACATCCGCCAAGTGTCATTTCTCGTAGACTCGCCAGCTTCGAGACCCCCGAAATGTCCGTCAAGTGCTCACAGTGTTCAATCGTAACAGACTCCAAGTGTTTCAGTTCCGCAATGGCGGACAGGTCCGTCACTTCGCCCAAGATAATCTCCAGTTTCCGCAACCCCGGATTGCCGCCGACCACACTCGCAAGATCCGCACTTGTGACTCCTTGTGGCATTGCCAGCTTCTTCAACCCGTGCAGTTTCAGGAGCGGGCTCAGATCCACGATCCGGTCACAAAACGACAGCCCCAGCTCTTCTAGGTTTCTGTTCCGGTCTACCAAGGCCGCGAACTCTTCCTGCTTGAGAGCCTTTGGCAACACAAGGCCTTTCATGCCACGGAGTTCCGTTATCGGCCCAAAGCGTTTGATCCCCCCGCACCCCCCCAAGTCCAATACCTGAAGGTGCTCCGCACGCCCCAGCCCTTCTCCCTTGATGCTACTGCACCCCCGCACCCCCAGCACTCTAAGGTTAGGCCAAGACGTGAACGCCGTGAGATTAGCATCCTCAACCGCCGCCATAGAGAACAGCCGCAACTCGGTCAGATTCTTTAGGTTCTCTATTGCCTTCAATCCGACAGAATCGATCTCGCCACCGGACACCCACAGCACCCCCAACCCTCGAATTCCAGCTATCTTCTCAATGTCAGCACTGCTGGTTCGGTCACCGACATAGATGCCGTATGGCGGGTTCTTCATTGCATTCAGTTCAGCGACCAGAGCATCAACTTCGACCCCACGGGCACCCCCGCACAACTTCAATAGCACGGTTCTCCCAGCTGGTATCTCCAACGGTTCCTTTGCCGGCGTAAACCCAATCCACTTGACATCATAAGCACCCTCTCCCAGCAGGCCTACATGCAGGGGCACTCGTGAATTGAACTGCAATGTCTGAGCGGGGCGCGTTTCCGGAGCCGCAGGAGGCAGGTCTCCCAAGACATCCATGGCGCCACCGAAGAATATTACACCCGTCATCAGGATTGCACGTCTGCCTATCATTGTCCTTCCCGCCTTACCCGCAGGATTCCGGCCTTCTTACCAGGCACGGAGGATCGGATGCGGCCATTCTACGGCCGCTCCGGGCGTTCCTCAAGGCGTTCTTTCCCAACCGGTCGCCGCGCGGGCGGGTTGCCCGCATGCCCGCAAGCTCGCCGGCCCAGGACCGCGGCCCTTAACGGCCGCAGGAACTACCGCCCAGCCTCCACAAGGTAGTCCCTGAACCAGCACAGCACCAGCACACCTACAAAGTTCTACAATCTGCCTTTGGCACCTTCTATATGCTTGATTGCCTCAACAGCCAATGCCCGGACATTATCATCTTTATCATGCAAAGCCTCTTGGACCGCCGGAAGCGCTGATCGTGCATCGGGGCCGAGGCGATCAAGTACAGTAAGCGTCTTTGCGCGGATCGATGGCGATTGATTTCTCAGGCATTTCACGAGCGCAGGAACCGCCACGCGGGCGACACGGCCGCATTCCCCAGTAAGCCGAAGGAGGGCCAGGCGAAACTCTTCGGCCTCCTGATTTGGGGCGGCATCCTGACCTTCAAGGAGGGGAATGACGAAAGGCAATACCTGCCATCCCATGTCTGCGAGAACGGAGTAAACGCCTGAGTCAACACCTCGTTCTCGAAGGTTCTTCAGAAGGCAGGGAACGACCATGTCCCGGAGGTCCTCAGGCAATTGTAAGACCATTGCACGAGCTGGTTCAGCCATACCCGGGGGTTGGGCAAGCACGGTCTGGATCAGCCTGGTTCCCGCATCCGGCCGACGCCACCAGATGAGGGTTCTCGCACAGGCCACACGAAGACTACCTGCACTACCATCTCCCGCGCGGACAAGGGCCTCTTCGGCCCCCGGGTGCGGGCCAACCCGTCTCAGGGCATCGGCGGCGGCCAAACACCCGGCTTCGTCCTGAGAGGAAAGGGCTTCAAGGAGAACAGGCAGTCCCTCCGCACCCGATCCAACCCGGACCAGCAGTTCGGCCGCCGCCACCCGGGAAAGCCGATTGCCATTCTTCAGGATCGCCCGGACTGGCTCGTAATCCGTTGGCCGGATTCGCGACAGGGCCTCGACAGCCCCCACCTGCACGGCGTATTCCCTGTCCATCAGACACTCGCTAAGACGGCTTGCCACGGGTGTTGCGAGCGGACCGGCCTTGCCGAACGTCTCAAGGATCGCCAGCCTCTTATCCACGTCCTTCCGTTCCCTCACAGCCTCCAACAGTACGACGAAGACTTCTTCTTTGGGCCGAATCGGCAAAAGGGCGCTTGCCGCGCCCACGCGGACCTCAGCAACGGAATCTCCCAATGCCGCTTGAAGCCCTTGCACCAACTGGTCCCTGGCCGGTTCGGATACCATCGCGCACACGCGACCAATCGTCGATGCCGCTTCTTCCCGAAGTTCTGGGTCCTCACTTTTCAAGGCTTTCAACAGTGATAGCTTCCCCTCCTCCACTTGTCCCAATCGAATCAGTGCCTGAGCGACAGGACAGCGCAACCGCTGATTGGAGCCCTTCAATACTTGGAGAAGACCGGGCACGGCCTCCTTGCCGCCAGGCCCGAATTGCTCAAGAATGCGGATAATTGGCACTTTGCTGAATCGCCAATCCACCTTGTCGCCATTATCGAGATCCGCCAAGAGCAATTCGACTAATTGCGGAGTCCACTGCGGATCAGCCGCCCCAGTTTCCCAAAGGCAATGGGCCGCCGCATACCGGCGCGGGAGCCCGTTCGCGTTGTCTGAAAGAATCCGCACGAGAGCGGGTGCAGCCCCTTTGCCTGAGGGCCCACACCCAATAATGGCGTTCATTGCGAGACCAAACAGATTGTCACCCACGCGAGGTCTTGCCTCAAGAATCTCTATCAACTCTGGCAGCGCGAACCGGGCCACTGGCCCAAGTTGCACCAATCCCATGGCCGCCTTTAGCTTTTGTGGCGAGTGTAGTTCTTCCGCCAGGATTCGTGCCTTTTCCCGTTGTAGCCATTCCGGTTGCGCCAATGCCTCCGGGGAAGCCACCATCAAGAGAAGGCACACGGCTATCCCGTTTACCCATTTTATCGATGCATTGACCTTCTGAAACATGACATGTGACCTCGCACTCGCGCTCATCGCCCATCGCCCGCCTTTCCCGCAGGATTCCGGCCTTCTTGCCAGGCACGGAGGATCGGATGCGGCCATTCTACGGGCGCTCCCGGCGTTCCTCAAGGCGATTGTCGCCGGGCGGGGGCTGGGGCGCCAGGGACTCACGGCTCGGGCGGCTGGGATGGAGTTCTCGGGAGGGACAGGTTGATCATGGTTTGTTTGCCGTGTCGGGCGTGTCGGGCGTGTCGGCGAGGCGTTTCAACGCAAGACAGGCCGCCGAACGAACGGGGGCTTTCAGGTCGTATAGGTGTTCCCGGATGGAGGCCTCCAGGGGGGTTGCTCGAGGCCCCAGGCCAGCCAAGGCATTCAACACGGCGCATAGCTCCTGGTCGTCATAGGATTCGGACCAGAGAGCACGCTCCAGTTCCAGCAGGACGCCACGGTCTCCGAGCCCGCCCATGGCGAGTTGGAGAGCGGCCTGCCTGCGGCTGAAGTTGTCCTGGCCCTGAAGCATGTCCCTCAGCGCGGCCAGAGCCTGCGTGTGCGGAGCACGGCGGAGCAGGAGTCCGGCGGCCTGTATGCGGGTCTGGCGTTGGGGATATATCAAGAGCCGCTCCAGCGCCGACCGGGCCGGATCGCCGGGCGTCCCGGCCCGCACGAGCCACTCAGCTGCTACCAGTTGATCGCGAGGATCCGGCAACTCGAGCCGCCGCTGGAAGTCTTTGACAGCCGCGGGATTCTCGGGCTGAACGGCCAGAAGTAGTTCCAGGCAATGTTCCCCCACATGCTGGTTAAGGTTAGGGGCCTTCAAGGCGGCCGTCAAGACTGGGACGGCGCCGGCGGCCCTCGGGCCCAGGAAGATCAAGCATGTGCGAACCTCGCTGTCAGTCCAGCCGTGCTCACTGACGGCAAACTCGGCGAGGATGGAGACCGCATCCGAAGCGTCCTCGGGAGTGACGTAGGCGATGATTCGGGCTACCGTCAGGCGGAGGTCCGGATCGGCGAGTTGTTTTCGGAGGTTCGGCAGGGCCGATCGGGCCAGGGGGCCCAGTTGGATGATGGCTTTGGCCGCCGCCGCGGCGATTTCCGGAGTGCGGCCGGTCAGCAGCCCCGCCAGCGCGGGAGCGGTTTTGGGGGCCTTGGGCCCGACGGAGGCGAGGGCAGGAATGGCGGCCTGGCATACCGCGTCGTCGCCGTCAGCAAGGGCACGGTGCAGCATTGGCAGGGCCTCCTGGGCCAAGGGGCCCAGGACCTCCAACCCCATGACGCCGCCCCGGCGGATGATTGGGTTCTTGTCCGTGACCATCCACCGGAGCGTGGGCAGGGCTGCCGGGCCGATCGAACCGATGGCCGCCCCGCACTCGGGAAGATCGCCCGCCAGCCTCCGCAGCGTGGGGATGGCAGGCTCGACGCCGGGGCCATACGCCAGGCAACGGGAATGCTCCACCAAGTCGCCAACACAGAGGAACCGTTCGAGGGCTTCCGGGTCAACCCGTTTCAAGGCCGCCGCCAGTACGGGCACCCCTTGGGGGCCCATTCTTGCCAAGGACCACAATGCCGCCTCCCTGACTCCTTCATCCTTGTCTGAGACGGCGGCGGCCAAGGCCGCAACGGTACCCTCTTCGCGAAGAGCCAATTCGCCGACCGCCCTGATCGCCTTGCGGCGAACGGAACGATGGGAATGGCCGACGGGCCTATGGCGGCCAGGGCCCGAAAACGACCCCAGTTCAGCGCTCCGCGATCCTTCCCCACAAGCAGTTTGCCCAAGGCCGGAGCGGCCGAGCTTGCACGCGGTCCTAGTGTTTCCAGGCATTGGATGGCCCCACGACCGGCGTCGGAGTTAGGGTTGTCCAGTGCTTCGATAAAGACGGGAACGGCCTGGTCGGCCTCGGGAACCTCCATGGCGACCAGGGCCTCCGCGGCGGCCATGCGAAGCTCTTTGTCCTTGCCCTTGAGCGCCCGCACCAGAGCGGGCACGGCCAGGATGGGCACGGGCCGGAATTCTGCGAGA
The DNA here is from genome assembly GCA_026693065.1 of Planctomycetota bacterium. Classification (GTDB taxonomy): domain Bacteria; phylum Planctomycetota; class Phycisphaerae; order SM23-33; family SM23-33; genus JAPLNA01. The sequence goes on along the minus strand of JAPLNA010000071.1, from coordinate 34,479 downwards.
TAGTGGGCCGCGAAACAGGCAAGGTTGGTGTCAGGTCCGTCAACCAGCCCGACCATCCTGGCAATGGCGCCTTGATCCAGTTGGCCTCGTTTGCCCCCGCTACAAAGCCGCTGCAGCGCCGTAACCCTGACCGGCTGCACGGGGTGCGACAACGCCTCAACTGTGGCGGTCTCGGCCTTAGGACCGAGCCTTTCCAGAACCTCTCCCGCCACGTGGGACACATGTGCCTCATTAACATTGGACCTGCCAGAGTCCATCCAGGCCACATAGAACATGGCGGGCACAACGGAAGGTCCAAGTTCGACCAGCGTATCCGTCACGGCCCTGTGCAGTTCCTTGTGGCCACGCAGGAACTTCACCATGGCCTGCCACCCCGGGACTTCGGCCGCCACGAGGGCGCGGGCGGCCTCGTGGCGGTCCCTGCCGTCCGGATCGGCGAGTTTGGAGGCAACGGCGTCCAGATTGGTCTCGGCTGCCAGAGGGCCCACGAAGGCCAAGAGAACCCACGCGCCCAGAGATACGCCCGCCGACCGTCTTCCGCCAGAAATCATGACAGAACCGATTCCTGTCCCTCCGGAGTATTTCGTCGGCGTCGATTTCGCCGCACTCACGCTCATCGCCCATCGCCCGCCTTTCCCGCAGGATTCCGGCCTGGCCGCCCGGCACGGAGGATCGGATGCGGCCATTCTACGGCCGCTCCCGGCGTTCTTCAAGGCGATTGTCGGCGGGCGTCCCGATTGGATCGGGACGAGACCAGGAGAGCAGTAGAACAGGTGGGCGTCCCGATTGTTCGGGACGAGAGCAGGAGAGCAGGTGAACAGTAGACGAAACGGCGAGGCGTCCCGATTGGATCGGGACGAGACCAGGAGAGCAGTAGAGCAGGTGAACAGTAGAGGGAACGGGGAGAGAGTGGGTGGCTGGACCCGTTGGCACAATTATCATCGACTAAGTGATATATTGGTGTGTCAAACCATGGCGGGGCAAGGCTTTAAGGGTGGGTGGCGGGGGATTCCGAGTTCTCCGAGTGCGCAGGCGAAAAAATTCTATAAATAATTCGGCGCGTTGCGGGACAGGGACTTACGAGAGGGGCGGGCTCGGAGGGTGGGAAAAACGTTGTGGATTTACCATGTATTATGAATGGCGAGATGCGCGTCCGGAGGGCGGCATCTAGAGAGGAGTGGGTAGAAAGGTGAAAGTGGAGCGGGAGAGGGAGAGACTCACCCTCCTTCGGCGGGCAGGCTCCGAGAAACGCAGAGGGTGTTTTGTTTACATGCTTACAAATAATGAGTTACGGATTACGGATTACGGATTACTGGTTACGATTCACGATTCACAACTCACGATTCACGAATTACGGCCTGGCTACCGGCTACGGGCGACGGGCTACCCCCGGCCCCGGTCGGGGGCTGGTGCCCGGCGTCCCGACGGCGCCGGGACGAGAGGGTAGAGAAGGTGAAAGTGGAGCAGGAGAGCACAAGAGCCCGGGGAGGTGACCGCGAAGTACCCCGGAGGTGCCCTTGAGGTGTCCCGGAGGTGTCCCTGAGGTGTCCTTTAGGTGTCCTTGAGGTGTCCCGGAGGTGTCCGAAATCGAGGGGGCGAGGGAAGGGTGGAAAACGCAATGGACTACAAAGGTGATGGTTACGAAAAGGAAGGGGGGTGGGATGCGATTTGAAGGACACCTCGTCCCGATTGCATCGGGACGAGAGGGGAGAAAGTTGAAAGTGGAGAGGAGATCCGGTTGGGAGGGACGCAGGAGGGACGAGGGAGGGACGCCGAGCCGCAAGCGGCCTCGATCTACTTTCTACTTACTACTGGTCTACTCTCTCGCCCCGATTCATCGGGGCGCGGTTTCCAGTTCGCTCATGGGGCGGGCGAAGACGGGGAGGTAGCGGTAGTAGACTTCGAGGGTCAGGCAGCCCAGGGCGGTGGTGTAGATGCGTCCGCCCCAGCCGGAGTGTTTGTCCTTGGGGTCCCAGGAGCCCTTGAGCGGGCCGGTCTTGTTCTGGAGGGTCAGAAGGTGCTTCTGCATCTGCTGGTTCCAGTCTTTCCAGGCGGGGGTCTGCATCTGGGCCAGGCACATGGCGGAGTAGTACCAGGCGTAGAAGTCGTCGCGGCCGAACAGGTCGTCCTTGTTCCGCTTGCCGGGGGCGTACTGGAGGAGGTAGTCGCCGATTTCGGCGGCCTGGTCGGGGGTGGGGCGGACGCGGAGGAGGATGCGGCAGAAGGCGGCCTCGGCGGTCATGGCGGGCAAGGGGTTGGAGTCGATGTACCCGGCGAGGGCGCGTTGGGGGGTGCGGCTGCGGACGCTGTCGAGCCAACGAAGGGCGCCCTGGAACGTCTTGTCGGGCACCTTGATGCCGGCGTGCTGGGCGGAGTAGAGGGCCATCACCTGCCAGCCGAGGATGCTCGTGTCGCCGTCGTCGCCGGGGCGGTAGCGCCAGCCGCCGGTACGTTGGTTCTGGGAGTCGACGATGAAGCGGACGGCCTTGGCGGCGGCTTCCTGGTAGCGGGGGGAGTGGGACATGATGGCCGACTCGACGACGGCGATGCTGGCCATGCCGTGGTTGTACATATTGCCGTCGCCGCGGAGGTCGCCGTTGGGTTTCTGCCCTGGTCGGGGGTGTGGCCGGCGGCGAGGAAGCAGAGGGTGGCCAGGCCGGTCAGGGCGGTGTCCTGGTCGGCTCGCCCGTTGGAGCCGGGCTTGGGGGCGCCGCTGAAGGCGGTCCATCGCCCGTTGGGCTCCTGGGAGCGGGCGAGAAACTCCAGGGCGCTGACGACGGCGGCCTCGGTGGCCTGGTTGCCGCCCATCTTGGCCATCAACTTGTCGTCGTGCTTGAAGCGGTGGGTGAGGTATTCGGTGTCGGGCTTGAGGCTTTCGGCGGCGAAAACGGTGACGACCGGCAGCGGGGGAGCGCTGGGGTCGCTGGGGGTTTCGCGGGCCGAGGGAGCGGCCATCCGGGCCGAGGAGTCGTTCGAGACGCTCGCCAGCGGAACCTCGCCGGTGAGGTTGCCCTCTCCGACGCCGAAGCCGCCCCCGCCGCCGGTGGCCCCGCCGCCGGCGGCGATTCGCCCGCCGGCGCCCGCGGCGAAGGCGCCGCCGGTTTCGGTGCCGTCGCCGCCGCCGACCCCGCCGGCCCCGCCGCGGTTGCCCGTGCCGGTGCCGCCGGCTTCGCCCTGGAAGCCGACGGGGACATTCGGATTGAATTCCACGTCGGGCCTGCCGGCCGGTGCGATGCCCGTTCCGCCGGTGCCGCCCAGGCCCTTTCCGCCCAGGCCGCTGCCTTGCCCGACCCCGCCTCCGCCGCCGGTTCCGCCCTTTCCGCCGGCCCCGCCGACGACGCCGTACCCGCCGGCTGTGCCGCCGAATCCGCCGCGTCCGTCGTTGCCGGAGCCGGAGGCGGTTCCGACGAGGGAGCTTCCGCCGGCGACGCCGCCGCCGACGGGTGCGAGCACCTGGACGACCCCGCCGCCCGTGCCCTCGCCCGAGCCGCCCGTGCCCGTGCCGGAGACTTCGCGTTTGCCGGGCTGGCCAAGCGTTCCGCTGCCTTCCCCGGTGCCCGTTCCGCCGCCGACGCCCCCGCCTGTGCCCGAGCCATGCCCGGAGCCGGAGCCCGTGCCTGTGCCCGAGCCGGAGCCGCTGCCCGAGCCCGTGCCTTCGCCGCTGGCGCCGCCGCCTGTGCCGGAGGCCGCCCCGCCCCCCGCGCCGGCCAACGCGATCGGGCCGGACACTTCAACCCCCGAGCCGCTTCCGCCGGCGTAGCCGACGGTTCCGGTCTTTGGCCCGGCCCCGCCTGTGCCTTCGCCGTCGGCCTTGCCGAGTCGCTGGGTTCCGGCCGAGCCCGAACCCGTGGCCTGCCCGACGTACGAGACGCCCGACCCGCTGCCGGTTCCGCCGGTGCTGGGTCCGCCCGCGTCGGACGACCCGGCCGCCGGGGCCGAGGGGATCGCTACGTTGCGGTTGGCGCCGGGTCCGCCCGCGGAGGCCTCGCCCAGCCGCTGCCCGAGGGCGGCGGGGGTATCGGAGCCTTTGGGGGTAAGTCCGTCGCCGCCGCCGGCCTTGGGGTCGGCCATGGGGGCGGCCTTGAGGACCTGCCCGGCGATGAGGTTGGCCGGTCCTTCGGGACTGTCGCCGGCCCGCGGGGCGGCGCCCTGCTCGACGGCGCCGGGGGCGCCGATTCGAGCGGCGCCGGCCTGGGCGAGAGAGGAGGCGCCGGTCTGGCCCGGAGTGGCGGCGATGCCGACCACGCGGGCGCCCCCGCCTCCGCCGGCGGTCGAGCCGCTCAGACGGTTGTCCGAACCGACCCGTCCGGTGCCGCCGACGGTGTCGGCGTACTCGCGGACGGAAGCGCTGATCTGCCCGCTGCCGGTCTGCAGGGCCGGGGCGGCGGAGATCGGCGCGGGGTCCATGCCGGGCTGGGCGGTGGCGAGGTTCTGCGCGTCGCCGGCGTTCTGGGCGCGGGCGGGAGAGCCGGAGGTGGGAGAGTAGGGCACGTTGGTGGCGATGGCGGGCGGGGTGCCCACGGCGATGCCGAGTTGCTCGCTGCGGGGGCCCGGGGTGGCGCCGAAGGCCTTGCCCAGGTCCTGCGGGCCCTGGCCGGCGACGAGGGTCTCGCCCTGCTGGAGCGGGGCGGCGGTCTTGAGGGGCTCGACGGGCATGGGGGCGCCCGGCTCGATGACGACCTCGGTCTTCACGCCCTTCTCCGTGCCCTTGCCGACCTCGGGGGCCTTGGCGGTCAGGTCGTTGGCCTGGGCGAGGGCCTCGGTCTTGACGGCCCGGGGGTCGGCGGATTCAGGCCGGGCGACGAGGGGCTTGGCGATCTCGACGGGTTCGGACCGCTTGTCGGCCTGGAGGTCGCGGAGGTCCTTGTCGATGGAGAGGGCGCGGCGGAGTTCGCGGACGACGGCGCTTTCGGAGGAGGAGTGGATGACGATCTGCTGCTTGGAGGGGGCCTCGACGACCATCTCCTTGGCCACGACGGCCATCCGTGTGCTGAAGACCAGCACGATGTGCACCAGGAGGCTCAGGACGACGCACTTCTGGATGAGGCTGAGGCGTTTGGCGTGCTCGGGCGGGAGGAGGTAGATCCCGATGGCGATGGCCAGCAGGGCGACGCCCAGGAGGATGGCCCAGCCGACGGTCTGCTCGTGGGCGGGGCCGGCGCCCCGGGCGGATTGTTGGGACCAGAATACCGCCGCCAGGACGAGCGTGGCGACGGCCACGGTGGCCAGAACGGTGGCCACGAGAACCGACCAACTGAAGGGCGTGGGCTCGGCGGCGTTGGCGTGTTGGTTCATAATCAGGTCCCTCGGGGGCGGCGGAGGTATCGACCTCGTAGCCGATGCGCGCCCGGTCAATGCCGACGCGATAGGCCAGCTCGACGACGCTGGCGAAGTATTCATGCCGGGAGTTTTTGTCCGCCCGGATGAGGATGTCCTTTTCGGAGTCGCCGCTGTTCTTGTGGGCGCGGTTGACGGCGGCGACGTCGGCGAGGATGTCGGTGAGTTCCTTCCAGGTGCAGGCCTGGTCGCCGACCTTGATGGAGCCGTTGGCCAGGACGTTGATGGTCATGTTGGCCGGGGCGGCCGACAGGGGGCTGGCCGCGCCCGCGGAGGGCAGCAGGATGCTCGCGTCACGCTCGACCTGGGTGAACGAGGTGACGGCCAGAAAGAAGATCAGGAGGAAGAAGACGATGTCGATCAACGACATGATGTTGAACGCGACGGCGGCTTCCTCGGAGTAGTCCTCTTTGATGCGCATGGGGCGTGGCTCCTAGACGACGCTGAGGGCGGGGGCGTTGGCCGTCCGGTAGTGCTCGAGGAACTTGCGGGACATGTCGTTCATGTCCGTGACGATCGCGTCGATCTTGTTCAGGAAGATGTAATAGAAGATCAGGGTGGGAATGGCGATGACCAGCCCGCTGTAGGTGGTGACCAGGGCCTCGTAAATGCCCCTCGCCAGCGTCTCGCCCTTGCCCGTGGCGTTCCAACTGGTGGAAACCGAGTAGAACGCCTGGATCATGCCCGAGACGCTGCCCAGCAGCCCGAGCATGGGCGCAACGGCGGCCACCCCGAACAGCAGCCGCAGATTGTGCCGAAGCTTGGTGACCTCGTTGAGCCCGATGTCCTCCATCGCCCGCTCGACAGTCAGGTCGTCGCGGTCGAGGTGGCGAAGCCCGACGGCGAGCATGCGGCTGATCGGGGTGTCTTGGGCCTCGCAGAAGGCGATGCCCTTCTGGATGTTGTCGACGTCCTGGCGGTAGGCGTCCTTGAGGCTGTCCAGGAAGCCCGGCGGGACGGCCTTCTTTCGCCGCAGGGCGACGAGCCGCTCGATGATGATCGACACGCCCATCATGCTGGCGATGCCGATGGGGATCATCAGCCAGTTGCCCTGTTTGATGAGGTTCCACATCGTGAGCTTGGGGATGGTGGTCTCGCCCGCACCGGCGGCGGGCTTGCTCGCCGGGGCGGGGTTCGCCGCCGCCGCCGGGCCCGCCGGGGCCGGGCCTGCCGCCTCCTGCGCCAGCACCACCGTGCCCGCCAGCGCCGTCACCACGCACACGATCAGCCACGCCGGAAACCGGCTTACCGACATTCGCCTCTTCGCTATCACCAAAACACCTCGACTCTCTGTTGGCCTGGGGGTATCCGCTCACTCGCCGCCAAGGGCTTTCAGACGGCTGGCGGCCACCTTCGCCACGTCGGAACCCTTGGCTTTTCTGACGCACTCACTGTACTGCCGTTTGGCCTGGTCGGGCTGGTTGAGGGCCTCAAACGCCCTGCCGGCCTCCAGATGGGCCTTCGCCGACCACTCCGGATAGTTATAGACGATGCTCACCTTCAGACGTTCCCTGATGGCGTCCTCATACTGCTTCTGGGCGAAGTGTCCCTCGCCGATCTGGAACTGCGCCCGGGCGGCCGTCTCGGTGTTGCTCTTGGCCGTCACCTGCACGTACAACGCGCGGGCCTCCTCGTACTTGCCCTGGTTCTCCATCGCCCAGCCCAGCCCGAACAGCGCCTTGTACGCCGCCGGGTCGTTGGGGTGATTGCCCAGGAAGGCCTTGTACGTGGCGGCGGACTTGTCCCACTCGTTGGCGGCGGCCTGCACCTCGCCCAGCTTCAGCCGGGCCGCCGGAACCACCTCGTCGTTGGGATACTTCTCGATGACGTCCGAGAGCCACTTCTGGGCGTCCTTGACGGCCCCGCCGGAGGCAAAACACACTCCCGCGCGGAACGTCGCCGACGGGGCCAGCGGATCGGTGGGGCTGGCCTCGACCAGGTTGACGAAGACCTTCGCCGCCTGGGCCTGCTTGTCCGTCTCGGCCAGGCACCACCCCAGGCGGTACTGCGCCGCCGTGCGGATCTTGGGCTCGGCCGACCCGTCGGCGATGACCTCCTGCGCCAGCGTGGCCGCCTCGTCGTACTTCTTGTCCACGTAGAGCAGCCCGGCCAGCTCCACCCGCGCCGGGCCGGCCAGCTTGCTCGAAGAGAACTTCGAAACCAGCTTCTTGTACGCCTCGATCGCCTTGGCGTTGTCCTTGGCGTCGCGATACGCCCAGGCCAGTTCGTACAGCACCGTGTCGGTGCAGGTGGCGTCCTTGTCAGCCAGCGGGGCCAGCAGTTTCACCGCCCCGGCGGGGTCTTTCTTCACCACGCAGGTGGCCGCCAGTTGGCGGGCCTCGGCCTTTCGCTTCGAACCGGGATAGGCGTCCTCATACTTCTGGAGGATCTTGTAGGCCTCGTCGTTCTTGCCGGCCTCCTTGAGGCAGATGGCCTGCTGCATCGCCGCATCGCCGGCCAGCGGATCGTTGTTGTGCTTGTCCACGATCGCCGCGAACCGGGCGGCGGCCTGGTCGTATCGCTTGGAGTCGAAGTCGATCCACGCCATCAGGTACGAGGCCGGCACGATCAGGTCAGCCGGGGCGGCGGCCTTCTCGTCCAGCACCTTGCCCAGAACGCCGGCGGCCTTGTCGGGCTGGTTGAGCTGGCGGTAGAGCAACTGCCCGTACGCCAACTGCCCGCGGGCCACCCAGGGCGATCCGGCCGGGGCTTCGGAGAGCTTGGCCAGGGTCTTCTCCGCCTCGGCGGTCTGGGCGGCCTTCAACTGCGCCAAACCCAGCTTGAACGTCGCTTCCTCTTTGCGAGGCCCGTCGGCGGCCAGGTAGGCCTGGAGGGTCTTGGCCGAATCGGCGAACTGACCGGCCTGGAACTGGGCGTCGCCCAGGAAGAAGGCCGCGTCTCGGAACTGCTGGTCCTTCCCGGCGGCGGGGTCGGCCACCACGGGGGCGAGCATCTTCACCGCTTCGTCATACCGCCCGGCGAGGAACTCGCACTGGCCCAGCCGCAGGGCGAACTGCTGCTTCTGACGGCCCTGGGCCGTCCCCAGCAACGCACGGAACAACGGGCCCGCCTCGGCGTGCTTGTTCAGCAGGAAGAGGTTCTCGGCGGCCAGTTCCCGGGTGGCCCCGGCCATCGGATGATTCGAGGAGGCCAGGATCTTCTCGCAGAGGGCCTGGCTCTCGGCATAGCGGGTGAGCTTGTGCAGACAGAAGGCCTGGCGATACGTCGCCTCCGGCGCCTGCGTGCTGGCGGGGTACGTCTTGACGAACTCGGCGAATTCCTTCGCCGCCGGCTCGAACTGCCCCAGCTCCATCGCGCACAGGGCCTTGTCGTAGGCGACGGCCTCGGCGTTCTCCTTGCCCGTGTCGGTCTTGGCCATCGCCTCCAACGCCGTCCGGGCGGCGCCCCAGTTCTTCTGGGCCATGTCGCACTGAATCAGCCAGTACGTCGCCTTGCCCGCCCGCGCGAGGTCGGAAGCCTTGACCTTCTCGAGCGTCGCCCGAGCCTCGGGGGCCTGCCCCGCCGCCAACTGCGCCAGCCCCAACTGCAGCCTCGCCGCCGCCACGTAGGGCGACTTCTCGTACCGCGTCACCACCGCCGTCAGGGCCTCGACGGCCTCGGGGTACTTCTTGGCCTTGTACTGCGCCAGCCCGACGCTGTAATACCCGTCGGCCTTCTTGTCAGCCGGGGCCGCCTTGACGAAATCGTTGTACTGCCCCACCGCCTCCTCCAACTGCCCCCGGGCCTCCAGGCACTGGCCCAGAAGCAACATCGCGTCCGTCCGGTGGGCCGAGTCGGTGTTGTCCTTGTCCTTGAGGAAGGCCTTGAGGGTCTTCTCGGCCTCGGCGGTGTCGTTCAGGGCCATCTGCGAGCAGGCCTGGAAGTACTCCGCCGACCCGTGCCGCTGGCCGCTGGAGTATTTCTTGAGGAACTCCTTGCAGGCCTTCAGGCTGTCGGCGGGCCTTTCGAGCAGATACAGCACCTGCGCTCGGTTGAGGGCGACGACCTCCGCGTGCTTGCTGGCGGGGTATTCCTCCAGCAACGCGTCAAAGGCCTTCAGGGCCGCCGGGTATTGCTTCGTCGCCAGCAGGCAGTGCCCCAGCACGGCCAGAACCTCGTCCCGCTGCTTGAACTTCTTGTCGTCGGAGAGAATCTGGAGGTGCTTGATGGCCTCGGGGAAGTCGTTGAGCTGGTAGCGGCAGATGGCCAGCCCGTACCGGGCGGAGGAAATCTCCGCGTGCGAGGGATAGTTCTTGAGGAACGCCTCGTACTCCTCGGCGGCCAGCTTGGGCAGCCCCTGCTGAAACAGCCCGTTGGCGGCCACCAGTTGCTTGACGGCCGGATCCACGTTCCCCTCCTGCGCCCGCGCCGGCAAGGCCGACACCGCCGCCACGCCCGCCACCACCGCCAGGGAAACCCACGTTCGCCCGATCCGGCACGCATCGTTCATGAGAGTCGCTCCATCCGTGTGGTAAACCACTGTGGGAGGCCACCGCCGACACCGTCATCGACAGCCAAACGTAACGCCCGGCCTCTCGATTGCACCGTCGGATCGAAGTCACCCGGCCTCGTCAGCCGCGCGCGATCCATCGGCAAGGACAGTCCCTGATTGTACGAAATCCCCCGCCTGCGAGCAACACTAACCTTCCCCGGGTTAGCCTGGCTCGATCGCGGCGTGACCCCTGGTCACCGGCCCTTGAGGGCCTCAGGGGATGGGAGGCCAACAGGCAATCAGGCTGGTGCGGCGGTCGGTCAGGCAGTAGAAGACGGGCGGCCTGGGGTGGGCCGCCCGTCGAGGGGGTTGGGAGAAAGGGCCGATCAGGCGCGGCGCCGGCGGCGAAGCAGGGCCCCCAGGCTGCCCAGGACCAGCACGGTGAGGCTCGCCGGCTCGGGAACGGTGAAGGTGCCCTGGGCGAAGCGGTAGTCCGAGCCGAACTCCGCCAGCACGCCGTTGCCCAGGAAGGACAGATTGGCCAGCGGCTTGTCGAGGGTCAATGTGACGACGACGGAGTCGGCGAAGCCGCTCTGCCCGCCCATGGCGACCAGCGGGGGATTGGTCACGATGCCGCCGCCGGGGCCTTGCAGGTTGCTGCCGGTGAAGCCGATCGAATTGCCCCCCCGCATGGCCGTCGTTCGGTTGGGCAGAATGACTCCCGTCCCGTTGTTGCCGTAGCCCCACCAGGCGGAGATGTCCGCCCCGGCCGACAGGGCGGGGGAAATGCCCACCGACACGCCGCCCGGGCCGATCACAGCCGAGCCGCCGGTGATCGAGGGATCGCCGGCGAGGGCGCCGGGCTGGCCCAGGTCGAAGGACAGGCCCGCCAACATCTGGGAGGCGCTGTCCGTGCCGGCCGGTACGCCCGTCGAGGTGTTCTTGAGCGTGATGACGAGGGTGTTGGGTGCGACCGTGTCGAGCTTGAAGGTGGCGCGGGCGCTGAGCCCGTTGAGCGTCTGGCCGACGATGGCGGGGCCGGTCAGATCGATCGATTGCGAGATGACAGCGCCGGAAACGCCCAGAGGGGCGACGAGGGCGACAAGAATCCCTGAGAGAATATGGATCCGATGTGTGCGTTGCATGAGCGATCTCCTCAATTGTTCCCGCGATCCGCTCGATAGTCGGACGTGGGACGCCAAACAGCATTGTGTCTCGCGAGCGTTCTCTCGCGAGCGCCGCCGGGAGCCGAGCCTTCGGGCCGTTCCCTGAGCGAGCGGAGCCATTCGATCCACGGGGAACGTACGATTCATCGCGAGGGCGGGCCAATCCGCCGGCGGTTTTCCCGCCCGCCCGGGCGTGTGTGGAAGAGGTTAAAACAGAAGCGGCGGCCTGGATGGGCCGCCGCCTCGAGAGTGCTCCGCTGACTCGTCGGCCTGTTGCCTGTGGCAAGGGCCGCCGAGATCCCAACGATCCGCTAGCTGATGTCTCCGCTGGTGTTGATCCCGTCGAACACGACGTTGGCCATGTTCTGCAGGCTCGTGACGCCGGCGTAAAGGACGCCGTTGACGGCCTGGTTGTTGGCCGCCAGCAGGATGTCCATGATCGACAGCGTGGTGCCGTTGGCCACGCCGAAGGCCGCTCCGCTGGTCCCGACGTTGAACAGGGCCGCCCCGGTACCCGCGGCACTGACGGTGAAGCCGTACTTCGCCGCTATCGTGCCGCCGGCCAACGTGGAGTTGGTCGCGTATACCGCGAAGGCCACCGCCAGCACCTGGGCGTTGAGCTTCTGACCCTTGACGTTGAAGAGGGTCATGTAGTACGCGGCAACCTGGGTGTTGGTCTTGCCGGTGAGGTTGTTGCTGCCGGCCTGCGCGCCGTACAGCCGCGGGAAGGTCGCCGCCAGCCAGTTGCCCAGGTTCTTGGCGCTGGCGCTGCCGTTGAGGCACGTCAGCAGTTTCTGCCCGTTCTTGTTGTGCCAGAATCCGATCGTCGCGGTCATCCCGCCGCCCACGGGCGTGCCCCGGAGCTCGCCGAAGTTGTTCTGGGCGGCCATGTCACCGGCGTTCACGACGATCCCGCTGATCACGTCCGTCGTGTTGCTGCCGGGAAGGGGCGCCACGTTACCCCGCGAGTCCAGCCCGTCCACGTAGCCGCCCGGCTGGGTCTCCGTCACGGTGTACGTGCCCGGGAGCAGGTTGTTGAACAGGTAGAACCCGGAGACGTCCGTGGTCGTCGTGATGGGGGCGATGGGCCCCTGCGCGTTCGTGCCCGTCAGCGTCACGGTCGTGCCGGCGATCGGCACCTCGCCGGAGTCCATGACGCCGTTGTTGTTGGCGTCGACGTAGTTGAACCCGCTGATGGCCGCCGGGGGAACCGAGATCGACACGGCGCCCAGATTGCCCTTGGCCCCTCCGGCAAAGTCGGCCTGGAACGAGCCGACGAAGCTTGAATGCTCGCTCGTCATCGTGATGCCGATCATCTGCCCGGCGTACAGACCCGCCAGCAGCCCGCCCGTGGGAACGAACAGGAAGTCGTACTTGTCGACGACCGTGCCCGTGTCCAGGGAACCGAACTGGAGGATCTCGCCCGTCAGCAGCACGCCCGAGACGTCCGGCACGTAGTCGCCGTCGAGGTCGGCGTCGCCGACGACGACGAGGTCATCCCCCGCCACCCCGCCGACCAGATTGCCGGCGTTGTCGATCTGGATGTCGATCTTCAGGTCGCCGATGTTGGAGTAGATGAAGTTGACCGGCCCGTTGGCGACCTGCTGAAGGTTCAGCGGGGTGGCCGCCACGTGCAGGGCCTGGGCCCCGGCGGTGTAGGTCAACTGTCCCTGGTTGTCGTACCCGATGATCGGGGCCTGGGGGTTGATGCCCAGCAGGGCGTTGGACAGGAGCTGCCGGGGTTCCAGCAGATCCATGCAGGGGTTCGACGCCGCCCGGTTAAAGGCCTTGCCACGACGGTTCACACGTTGTTTCTGAAACATTGCCGTATCTCCTTATTCCGGGCCACGCGTTCGGCACAGCCGCGTCAGGCTCGGTACGTTTCCGACGTCTCATCACGCCACGATTAGACCGCCGGGTTCCTTCCCAGGTACGGGCCACACTCCGTGTGCCGCCATTCTCGGCGTCTGGACCGGGCTGGCCCAATCCTCCGCGAGCGAGTTGCCACGGTTCCTCCCCGCTTGCGCGAAGGAGGGAACCAGATAAGATTATGCGGCAAAACGCTGAATTTGTCAAGGGCCTAACCGGCCGGCCATCGCACCGGCCAGCCCATCCGGACGGGCGCGCGCGCCTCGAGGGGCGTTCAAGATATCTGGGGTGGATTAGAAGCAGCCGCCCCAGCTGCCGCCGTATCCGTAGCTGCCGGTGCCGCAGACGTCCCAGCCGCGACCCCAGTCGCAACCGCTACGGTCGCTGTTCCAGTCCCAGCACCACTTGTTGTTGTAGTCGTGGCCGGTGTCCCAGCCGCAACCGCCATCGTAGCTGCCGCCGCCGCAGGTGGTCTTGCGGAGCAGTTCGCCGAAGTTGTAGCAGACGCCCTTGCCGCCGTTGGGCAGGACGATGTTGGTGATGCTGTCGCCGACGACGGTGCCGCCCAAGGTGCCGGCCCGGTTGGTGCCCTGGTTGTAGTTGGCGGGCTGGGTCTCGGTGATGGCGTACTTGCCCGCCGGCAGGGCGCTGAAGCGGTAGGCCCCGTCGCAGTCGGTCCAGGTGGACTTCGTGACGGCGTTGCCGGCGCTGTCGGTGCCGGTCAGGGTGAGCTTGACGAAGGGCACGCCGGCCTCGCCGCAGTCCCTGGTCCCGTCCTTGTCCTTGTCGACGTAGACGTAACCGCTCAGGCTGCCGGTGGCCGCCGCGGCGGTGGAGACCTTGACGGTCCAGGTGTCGGTGTTGTTGGCCAGGTTGGTGTCGCCGCCGACAACGCCCGAGGCGTGCGGGTTGGACTTCTCATCCACCGTCACGGTATTGGTGATGGACGTGCCGGAGGGAGTGCCGCACTGCGGCAGGAAACTCCCGCAGCCGCCCCAGCCCCAACTGCCCCAGCCCCAACTGCCGCAGCCGCCGGAATACGAGCTGGTCGGCACGGTGTAGCTGGCCTGGTACAGCCACGTCTCGTCGGGATTGAGCAGGTGGTCGCCGTTGGTGTCGCCGCCGACGTAGGTCGGCGTGCCGGTCTTGTCGTCCTTGATGGTGGGCACGACGCTGGCCGGGCCCGCGTTGGTCACGGCGTAGCTGTAGGTGATGGTCTGGCCCGGGGCGGCGGTTTCCGGCCCGGTCTTGTCCACCGCCAGATCGTACTTCACCACGTTGCGGAACGTGCCCGTGGCCGTCTGCCCCTGTCCGGTGGCGTAGGCGACCGCGCTGCTGACGTTGACGTAGCCGGCCGGCAGGTTCACTTCCTGGAACGAATACGACCCGTCGCTCAGCCACAGCCCCTGCGGGCTGCCGGCCGATACCGTGAACGTGTCCACCAGGACCGCGCCCTTATAGGCCTGAACCGTGAAGGCCGTGGTGTCCGCCACCGTGTACGGAACAGCGTAGGTCTTGCACGCGGTGGAGCCGTAGTACAGGTACAGCGACTTGTTCACGAGGTACGGATTGAGGGTGTAGGTGGCCTGGGCGGTGACGACGTCGTTGCCCCAGGTGGCCCGGGCGGTGGCGGTGTTGACCAGCGGAGCAGCCAGCGAGAACGTCGGCGTGGTCGTGCCGCTGTAGGTCCAGACCTCGCCCGGATCGAGCTGGGTGTTGTTGTTGGCGTCGCCACCGGTGTACGTCGCGTAGAAGTCGTCGGCCGTGTTGCCCGGCGTGGCGTTGTCGTCCAGCACGGTGACATTGCTCAACGGCGTCGGGCCGGGGTTGACCACGGCGTATGTGTACGTGATCGCCTGCCCGGCATGCGCGATGACGGGCCCGCTCTTGTCGATGCGAATGCCCGGCAGGGCCCCGAACTGGACGGCGCCGAGGTTGCCCTTGGCCCCGCCGGCAAAGTCGGCCCGGAACGTGTCGACGAAACTCGAATGCTCGCTGGTCATCGTAATGCCGATGTCCTGCCCGGCATACAGGCCCGCCAGCAGCCCGCCCGTGGGAACGAACAGGAAGTCGTACTTGTCGACGGCCGTACCCGTGTCCAGGGAACCGAACTGGAGGATCTCCCCCGTCAGCAGCACGCCCGAGACGTCCGGGACGTAGTCCCCGTCGAGGTCGGCGTCGCCGACGACGGTCAGATCATTGCCCGCCACCCCGCCGACCAGGTTGCCGGCGTTGTCGACCTGGATGTC
This sequence comes from Planctomycetota bacterium, assembly GCA_026693065.1. Lineage (GTDB taxonomy): Bacteria > Planctomycetota > Phycisphaerae > SM23-33 > SM23-33 > JAPLNA01. Next base: position 19,426 of record JAPLNA010000071.1, on the reverse strand, counting down.
GATCTTCAGGTCGCCGATGTTGGAGTAGATGAAGTTGACGGGCCCGTTGGCGACCTGCTGAAGGTTCAGCGGGGTACCCGCCACGTGCAGGGCCTGAGTGCCGGCGGTGTAGGTCAACTGTCCCTGGTTGTCGTACCCGATGATCGGGGCCTGGGGATTGATGCCCAGCAGGGTGTTGGACAGGAGTTGCCGGGGTTCCAGCAGGTCCATGCCGGGGTTCGACGCCGCCCGGTTGAAGGCCTTGCCACGACGGTTCACGCGTTGCTTCTGAAACATTGCCGTATCTCCTTTTTCCGGGCGACGCGTTCGGCACAGCCGCGTCAGGCTCGGTACGTTTCCGACGTCTCATCACGCCACGATTGAGCGCCGGGTTCCTTCCCAGGTCTGAACTGCACTCCGTTACCACGACATGCTTCTGTCCCGTTCCGACTGTATCTTGTGAACCAGCGGCACAGCTTTCCGGCCTGCCCCGCGTTTCTTTCGGGACAGGTACAGATTCACATTATGCCATAGGAAGCGGAATCTGTCAAGGGCCTAAATCGGGCCGGTCAGGCCCGGCGACGGCGCCGCAGCAGGGCCAGCCCGCCCAGGCCCGCCACCGCCAGCGTGCACGGCTCGGGGACGATCGTGAAGATGTCCACCGTCCCGGTGCTGCCGGTAAAATTCCCGTTGAAATTGCCGGCGTAGGTGGTGGTCCCGGGGTTCAGGATCACTCCGATCTGCGATCCAAAGCTCGCGGCGTAGGTGCCGCCGGTGACCGCGCCCTTGAACTCGAAGACGGTGCTCGCGCCCGAACCCGAGAAGCCGAAGGCCGTCAGGTTCGCCGTCAACAGGTTCGCCGCCACGGCCCCGGTCAACTGGGGCACGATGCCGTTAAGGGTCAGCGTGCCGCTGACCAGGCCGCCCGCATTGGTGATGTTGGCCGTCAGGGTCAGCCCCGTGCCGGTGCCGTTGCCGGCGACCTTGCTGACGCCCAGGGACGGGCTGTACTGGCTGAGCCCGCCGGTCAGGGTAAATGTCTGGGTGCTGGAGGCGTAGGCGGTGTTGACGGTGCTGGTGACGGCGAAGTCCGGGAAGGCCGTCGTCAATCCCAGCGGCGCCGCCGAGAGGGTCCCACAGGAAACGGCCACCACGACGACCAGAGCTTTCAGAGCGTTTTGAGCATTCATGATTCTCACCAATTCTCCTTTCGAGAGTCCTGCCCCCGGTTGCCATGCCGGGGACGTTCGAGTTCCGGGTTCCTTTGTCAAGCAGCGAGCTATCTACTGCCCGGTTGAGCCAGAGCATCAAGCTGAGCCAAGCCGAGCCAAACGCAAACCATTCAGGGAAACCCAGGTGAGCGGCCTGTTTTTCCGTATTGGTGAAACTTCCACCTCTACGTCAGCCGATCGAGTGGCCATTGAGCGGTGGCCGACCGATCCCTCGTCGTATACGTGAGCAGCGAAACGACGCTATCTTGTCGGGAACTGGACCCAGAGTCAGATCCGCCTAGGCTTGGCGGACGGGCCTGTCATCTTGATCCGAACAGAAATACGAGCCTGTGTCCGGATCGGCTAAGCTGCGCCATTCCCTGAGCGAGCCGAGCTACGTCTTCGAGCAAGCTATGAGAGTATATGGCGGGATGTGCAATCTGTCAAGGGGGAAGTGGGGGGGATTCTGATTAAATCTTCATCGAAACCGGCCAGGGGAAAACCACTCAATTGACCACCTGGCTCCAGCCGGTCGCCCGCGGCTTGGCCGAGCCCGACCCCGTGGTCACCGGGTCCGCCCCGCCGGTAATGCGTTTGTCTTCGTGGAACGCGGCCCCGTTGGTCACGCTGAGGCTCTTGGCGACCATCGCGCCGTACAACTGAAAGCCCCCGTTCATCGTCACCGTGCCGTTGGGCGAAAGGATCACCCCCGTGAGGGCCCCGCCGCCGCCCAGGCTCACCGCCCCCGTGCCCAGGTTGAGGAACTGCATCCGCGACAGGTTCGCCCCGTTGACCTTGTTGGCCATCCCGCCGTTCAAAGTCAGCGTGTTATTGAAATAGAACTTCAGGGAGGCCCCGGGCAGGATCTCCACGGTGGCCCCGTTGCCCACGGTTACGGGCCCGTCGGCCAGGATCGTCACGTTCCCGCTGACCTGGAGCTTGACCCCCCCGGCCACAGTAAAGTTCGTGACGTGCATGTTGCTGCTGAGGAGAAACGTCCCGCCGTTGCCGTAGCTGACGTTGCCCGTGGAGGAGCCCATCCCCGTCGGCGAGGTCACCGTCGGCAGCGTCATCGCCTGGGTCATGGCGGTCTTCGTGCCGGTCATCGACCCGCCCCCGGACACGCTGACGACCGTACTGGGGTTCCCGCCCACGCCCACCAGGGCCGAGCCCTGAACGGTGGACCCGCCGCTCACGGCCACCGCTCCGCTGGCCGTCGAATTCGTCGCCACCGTCGCCTGACTTCCCACGTTGCTCCCGCCGTAGGCCCCCAGCGTCGAATCGAAACTGTCCACCCGGGAGCCCCCGCCCACGGTGACCGTGGTGGGGGTGGCGATCCCGTAGGTCACCCCGCCCCCGGCCGGCGCCATGGCCACCCGCAACGTGAACGTGGCGTTCCGCACCGTGCCGGTAGAAAGGATCACGAACGGCTCGGAGGCATCGTCGGTGAGGCTGCCATCGGTCTGATCCACGAGGCGCCAACTGAACGACCCGTGCCCCAGCGACTTCTGGCAGGTGGCGGTGGCGTAGGTCGTCCGCCAGTTGGCGTCGGCGTTGATCTGGGCCATGGCGTGCTCGGCCCCGGAGAAGGCCAGCACCCGGGCCTCGAGCCAGTCCCCGCTGTCTCCGGCCGAGTGGGCATTGACGCGGCTGATGCTCAGCCCCGCCAGCGCGATCACCGTCAGCAGCATCGCCACGATGAGAACCAGCGCATACACCGCCCCGCGGCGGGTTGTCTGGCTCTGCATACGATGGATTCCATACATGCTGAAAGGGTCTCGCCGTTGGGGTTACTGCACCACCTGGCTCCAGGCGATGGGCTTGGGTTTGACCGGGCCGCTCGAACCGATGTTGACCGGGTCCAGCCCACTGGTGATCCGGGTGTCCTGGTGAAGCTCTCCGCCGTGGTAGGTGTGGAAGTACTTGGCCACGATCGCCCCGAATACGTCCGCCCCGCCGTACCCGCGGTAGCCCCAGTATCGCCAGTAGCCGTTGTGCCCCCACCACCCGTTCCAACCCCAGTACCCCCAGCCGGTGTCGCCGGTCAGGTTCACGGTGGAATTGGGGGCGATAATCACCCCTTCAATGACGCTCTGCCCGATCGTGATCGTCCCGGTCCCCAGGCTCAGCAGTTGCAGCCGCGACAGGTTCGGCCCCACCACCTGCATGCCCACGGCGTCGTTCTGCACCGTCAGGGAGTTTTTGAAGTACAGCACCAGCGAACCGCCGGTAAGCACCTGGATCTGCGAGTTGGGGTAGAGGGTCACGGGCCCATCGGCCAGGATCGTCACGTTGCCGCTGATCTGCACCGTGCTGCCGCTGCCCAGGGTCAGGTTGGTCACGTGCCTGTTGCTGCTGATCACCAGGGTCTGGTTAGTGCTGGTGGACAAGTTGCCCGTGGTGGCCCCCAGGGTGGTCGGCTCGGTCAGCGTGGGCATGACGATCGGCTGGGTCAGGGCGGTCCGGCTGCCAGTGACCCCCCCGCTGCCCCACCAGCCCCCCCAGCCGCCCGTGTTGATCACGTAGTTCACGTTCCCCCCCACCCCGATCTTGACGGACCCTTTGATCTTGCAACTGTACTCGATCGACACGCCGCCGTAGGCCGTCGTGTTCGTCCCGACCGTGGCGTTGGAGCCTATGTTGGTCCCCCCGTAGTCGCCCAGGGTCGAGTCGAAACTGTCGATGCTGACCCGGTCATTGATGTCGATGGTCGACTGGGCACACAGCCCGTAGATCAGGGCGGAGGCCGGGGGCTTCATGGTCACGCGCAGCGTGTACGAGGTGTTGCCGACCGCGCCGGTGGAGAGAATGACGAAGTTCTCGGTCGGGTCGTCGGTGAGGCTGCCGTCGGCCTCGTCGACCAGGTGCCAGGCAAACGTGCCGCGCCCCATCGACATCGTGCAGGTCGTGCCGTTGAAGTTCGTCCGCCAGTTGGCGTCAGTGTTGATCTTCGCCATGGCGTGCTCGGCGCCCGAGTAGGCGAGCATCTTGGCCTCGGCCCAGTCCCCGCCGTCCCCGCCCGACCGGGCGTTGACCCGATTGACGCTTATCCCCGCCATCGCCATCAGCGACAGCAGCATCGCCACGATGAGCACGAGCGCATAGACGGCCCCCTCCCGCCGGCGGGAGGAACACCTCGCCGAAATAGACCTTCTGCGCATAGGACGCTTCTCCGGCCTGTTCATCGACCCGGGCCGGGGGTCACTTGAACTGTACGATTCGCCCGCGACCAGGGCCTTGCCAAACGAAGGGCCGCATGTAGGCGATTCGCGTCATGCTTTCGTGACCCTTCGTCCGATAACCGGGAAACGTATCGATCCGTGTTGTCTGGCCGATCCCCGGCATCCTGTAAAACGAGAGGAGCGTATCATGGACAGTCTCCGTCTGGAGTCTCTGGAGCAGCGCGTTCTGCTTAGTGCGTTCGTGGTCACTGACGCCGGCGACAGCGGGCCGGGTTCCTTGCGGCAGGCCATCCTCGACGCCAACGCCGCCGCGGGCGCCGACGTGATAACGTTCGCGATCGGCGGCGGGGGGGTTCAGATTCAGCCGCTCACGGCGCTGCCCTCGATCACCGACCCGGTGACCCTGGACGGCTCGACGCAGGGCGGATACGCCGGTTCGCCCCTGATCTGGCTGGACGGCAGCGCCTGCGCCGAGGCGGGCAACGGGCTGACCCTCGAGGCCGGCGACAGCGTCGTCCGCGGGCTGGCTATCACCGGGTTCAACCTCTCGGGGGTCGCCATCCACGGCCAAAACGACCGCGTGCAGGACAGCTTCATCGGCGTCGACCCGACGGGCGCCCTCGCGGTCCCCAACGGCGCCAATGGCATCGAGGTCGCCGACGCCTCGGGGGCTCTCATCCAGGGCAATGTGATCTCCGGCAACAGCCTCGACGGCGTGCTCTTCACCGGCGCCTTCGCCGACGGCCGGGTCATCGATAACCTCATCGGCCTAGACGCCTCCGGAACCCGCGCCTTGGGCAACTGGGGCAGCGGGGTGCACGTGGGGGCCACCCAGCCCGGCCTGCCCTCGGTAACCGTCCGGGGCAACGTCATCTCCGGCAACTACGGCGACGGCGTGTGGCTCGACGGGGCCTGCGGCGTCGTGGTCTCCGGCAACGTGATCGGCGCCGACGCGGCCGGGGCCGTCAACGTCGACGACCTCGGCGGGCTCCTGAGCAACTTCGGCAACGGGGTCACCGTCAGCGGGGCCGGCAACACGATCGGCGGGCCCGACGCGGGCGACCGCAACCTGATCTCCGGCAACTTCGGCGACGGCGTGCAGATCCAGGCCGGGGCGGGCAACACCGTCCAGGGCAACTATATCGGCACGACCGCCGACGGCGCCGCCGCCCTGCCCAACTACGGCAACGGCGTGGCCGTCCTGGCCTCGGGCAACCGGGTCGTCGGCAACGTCCTGTCGGGCAACTTCGGCGACGGGGCCAGAGTGCTCGCCGACGCCAACGTCCTTCAAGGCAACTTCATCGGCACGGCCGCCGACGGGCTGGGCGCCTTGGGTAACAACGCCGACGGCGTCTGGATTGACGGGAGCGGCAATCTTCTGGGCGGGGCCCAGACGGGCCAGGGGAATGTCATCGCCTTCAACACAGGTAACGGCGTGACCGTCGCC
>JAPLNA010000071.1:5770-13600 GCA_026693065.1 Planctomycetota bacterium | reverse complement strand
CCGTCGCCGACGGGACGGGCAACGCCGTCCGGGGCAATTCGATTTACGCCAACGCCACGGGCGACCCGGCCCGGCCCGGGATCGGCATCGACCTGGGCAACGACGGCGTGACCGCTAACGATTCCCTCGGCCATGACGGGCCCAACCAGTTCCAGAACTACCCCGTTCTCCTGGACGCTTCGCGGACGGACAACACCTTCACGATCGACGGAACCCTGACGGGCACGCCCACGACCTCCTACACCGTCGACTTCTTCTCCAACGTCGCCGCCGACCCTTCCGGCTACGGCCAGGGACAGACCTACCTGGGCTCCCTGGATATCGTGACCGACGCCACCGGCGCCGCGACGTTCCAGGCTACCCTGACGGCGGCTGTGGGCGCCCAGACCTTCGTTACCGCCACGGCCACCGACGCCGGCGGAAACACCTCCGAATTCGCCCTGGCCCAGAACGTCGTCGTCATCGTATCGACCTCGCTGGATGCCACGGCCACCGTCGTCTCCTCCTCCGTCAATCCCTCCGTCATCGGCCAGCCCGTCACGCTGACGGCGACCGTGTCCGACCTTGTCGCCTCCTACACGCCCACCGGCTGGGTGACCTTCATGGACGGGGCGATCACCCTGGGTTCGGCGGGCCTGAGCGGCGGGGTCGCCTCCCTGACCACCTGGTCGCTGCCGGTCGGGGCCCACACGATCGTCGCCGTCTACAACGGCGACTCCACCTGCGAACCCAGCGCCTTATCGCAGGGCCATACGGTCACGACGCTGACCTCCTCGACGAATCCCTCTACCATCGGCCAGTCCGTGACGCTCTCGGCCACGGTGAACTTCCTCGCTCCGGCCAACGGCGTCCTTACCGGCTCGGTGACCTTCATGGACGGCTCGGCCGTCCTGGGCACGGTGAACCTGACCAACGGGGCGGCCTCGCTGACGACCGCGGCGCTGACGGTTGGGACGCACACGATCACGGCGGTATACAGCGGCGACGTCAATTTCGCCGTCAGCACCTCCGCCCCGCAGTCGCAGGTGGTCAACCAGGGCCAAACGGCCACGACGCTGACCTCCTCGATGAATCCCTCGACCATCGGCCAGTCGGTGACGCTCTCGGCCACGGTGAACTTCCTCTCTCCCGCCAACGGCGTCCTCACCGGTTCGGTCACGTTCATGGACGGTTCGGCCGTTCTGGGGACTGTCAACCTGGCCAACGGAGCGGCCTCGCTGACCACCGCGGCCCTGACGGTCGGCACGCACAACATCACCGCCGTGTACAACGGCGACACGAACTTCGCCGTCAGCACGTCGGCCCCGCAGGCGCAGGTGGTTAACCCGCTGCCGGCTTCCCTGAGCGGGTATGTATTCCTCGACGCCAACAATGACGGGGTCCGGCAGGCGTCCGAGGCCGGTATTGCCGGGGTCACCGTGACGCTGACCGGCACGGATTATCTGGGCGCGACCGTGTTGCTGACGGCGACGACCAGCGCGGCCGGGGCGTACTCCTTCCTCCAGCTGCGTCCGGGCACGTACACGGTCGCCGAGACGCAGCCGGCCGGTTATGTGGACGGCAAGGACGCCGTCGGCACGCAGGGCGGCACGGTTGGCAACGATGTCTTCAGCGGCGTTGTGCTAGCCGGTGGGGTCAACGGAACCGAGAACAACTTCGGCGAGCTCAAGAACGTCGTGGCAGGCCACACGCTGCGGGACATGACCGGCAACGGCACGAGCAGCGACGACGTGGCCCTGCCGGGGGTGACCGTGAAGCTCTACCTGGACCGCAACGGCAACGGCGTACTGGAATCCAGTGACGGCTCGGCCCTCGCGACGGCTGTAACGGACAGCGCCGGGGCCTACTCGTTCCTCAACCTCACCCCAGGGGCCTACCTGGTCGCCGAGACGGTTCCCAGCGGGTATGTTCGCACGATTCCGTATTTCGCGAATTACTACACGGTCGACCTGAGCGGTACGATGGGCGGGACGGCCTTCGACTTCGACAATTACAGGCTGTGCACGGGCACCGTCACCAACGTCAGCTTCACCATCAACAACAGTTGCCAGAAGGTCACCGACCTGAGGGGCAAGACCCATCAGGGCGACACCGTGAAGGTCACCTTCACGGTCAGCGGAACCGTCCCGGCGTACGTCACCTTCGTCACGTATGACGCCCCGAGCCCCGTCTTCGACGCCGCCGTCGCCGATCAGCAGACCATTTATCAGCAGGTCGGCGGGCTTTACAACCCAGGCACCTACACCCTGACGGTGTCCATCCCCGACAACTACTACCAGATCGACTTCGTGAAGTGCCACGCGATCGACCGGCTGGGCCCGGCCGGCAGCAACATCTTCTACTCCGCCCAGAGCCGGCTGATCAGCGCCGACAACGCCGGCACCCACTCGGACGTGGACGACATGGCCGCCACGACCGGTTTCTGGGCCCATCTGGGCCAGTCGTTGATCCGCCAATTCGACGTCTCGACGGACGGGACGGGCACGACCGTGCTGGCTAACTGGCTGGCGGCGAGTTTCCCGAACCTCTACGGGGCTCACAGCACCAAGTACAACCTTACCGGCAAAAGCAACGCCGACGTGGCCAACCTGATGAGCACGTTCTACAGCACCTCCGCCCGGGCCACCGACGCCCAGGTGCTGGCCACGGCCTTGAACGTCTACGCCAGCACCGCCGGGCTGGGCGGCGACGCGGCCCAGGCCTACGGGTTCAGCGTCTCGGCCGCCGGGCTGGGCGCGGCCCAGTTCAACGTCCTGACCAACGGGTCAGCCTTTGGCGTGGCCAACAACACCACGCTGTCGGTCTGGACGCTCCTGCAGGACACCAACCTCAAGAGCGCCACGGGCGTCCTGTACAACAGCGTGTCGGCCCTGCTGGCGACGGCCTACAACGTCTACAGCCAGATCAACACGGCAGGCGGGATTTCCTGACCGCCCCGGCCCGGGGGCATTGGCCCCGCGGGCGCGCAGAACGTATGTTCCTTCCAGCAGACACAGCGTGCCTGCCTGAAGGTCCAACTATGTATGCGCTGCCGTAACAACCGAAGCGCCCATGGCGGCTTCACCCTTATCGAGGCCATGGTCGCGACCGTGATTGTCGCCACTGGAGGCAGCGCCCTCATGGTGGCCCTGGCCTCGGGCACGACCATCAACGCCAACGCCCGCGAGATGACCCAGGCGACCTACCTCGCCCAGGAAGTCCGCGAGTGGACCTACCGCCTGCCCCTCTCCGACCCCGACGGGCCCGATCCCCAGGGCTTCGTCGACGACATCGGAAACCTCACGAACGTCAGCTACAGCCCGCCGCTCAACGGGCTGGGCCTGCCCCTGACGGGCATGTCCGACTGGACGCAGAAGATCACCGTCACCTGGAGAAACTCCCAGGACCTCAGCCAGGTCGTCCCCAGCAGCGCCAGCGACATCGCCCGCATTCAAGTGGACATCCTGCATTCGGGCAAGACCGTGCTGACGAACTTCTGGTTCGTCAGCAAGAGGACCTCGCCATGAGCCGCTCGCCGGTTCACGCACGAAGAGAGGGCATCGCCTGTATATTGGCCATGTTCATCCTGGTCATCTTCGCGTCGCTGGCGGTGGCACACATGTCGGCTGTCCAGAGTTCCTTCCAGCAGGCGCAGAACCAGAACGCCGTCACCTCCGCCCGCCTGGAGGCCGAGAGCGGGCTCCAATTCGCCACGTGGGTGCTCCGCCAGACGCAACTGCCTCGGGGCCTCAGCGGGCAGGCGATGCTGGACGCCCTGGCCGCCGCCCTGCAGACCAAACTGCAAGGAACGACCAACCTCGCCGGGCAGGACGTCGTCTACGACGGGACTACCATCACCGTGCCCTATATCGCCGCCGGTTCGACCACGCAGGCGTTTTCGGCGGCCTTCTCGCTCGCCGACGCCAACACCATCCACACTCGCGTGACCGGCAAGAACGGCCCGGTCACCCGCGTCGTCGGGGCCAATTTCGCCGGCACGCCCACCGGCAGCGGGTTCTTCGCGTACGGCCTGGCCAGCCGCAGCAGGGTCGTCATGACCGGCAACGCCAGCATCGCCGGACTCAACAACGCCGCCGAGGCCAACGTCCTGTCCACGACGGCCAGCACCAACACCGTGTTTAACCTGACCGGCAACACGGCCATCGCCGGCGACCTGTACATGACCAACCCCTCCGCCCAGGTGGTGCTCACGGGCAACCCGAGCATCGGCGGCACGAGCGTGCCGGCCCAGATGCAGCAGCACGTCCACATCGGCGTCGATCCGGTGGCGTTTCCCGAGGTTGACCCCTCCGTATTCGCCCCCTTCGCCACCAACACCGTCACCGCCAGCACGAACACCTCGGGCAACAAGACCTTCGAGAACATCCGCATCAAAGCCAACGCCAATCCCACCTTCTCGGGGAACATCGTCCTGCGGGGCGTGATCTACGTCGAGAAGCCCAACAAGGTCACCTTCGCCGGCAACCTGACGCTCACGGGCGTGATCGTCACCGAGGACGCCGGCGACGACCAGTACAACACCAACTATCTCTCTTTCACCGGCAACACCACCTCCTACGGCGTCGAGAGCCTGCCCGCCGGCGCCCAGTGGGACGTCCTGCGAACCATGACCGGCTCGCAGATCCTCGCGCCCGGCTTCGGAGTCAAGTTCACAGGCAACTTCGGCACGGTCAACGGAACGATGGCCGCGGACAAATTCACCTTCACCGGCAATTCCGGCGGCACGATTCACGGCATGATCGTCTGCTACAGCGATTCGGACTTCACCTTCACCGGCAACAGCCATCTGATCATCGACCGCAGCAAGGACAAGGGCCAGCCCCCCGCCGGCTTCGCCGTCCCCACCGTCATGGTCCCCAAGAGCGGCAGCTATGTGGAGTACTAAAACCATGCCCCGCCCCTCCGAACGTCGCGGCGTTTCGCTCGTCGAAGTGCTCATGAGCCTGTCGATCCTCGCTCTGTTGCTGGGCAGCGTCGCTGCCGCCATCCAGGCCTCCAGCACCACCTACAGCGAGAACGACAAGGCCGCCGTCCTCACCCAGATGGCCCGCACCGTGCTCGACCGCATGGCGCGGCAGGCCCGTTCCGCCGCCGATATCAACTCCGACGCGACGAGCATCACGATCTACTCCGACGCCGCCCACCTCAACGGCGCCAAGTACGTCGTGGCCAACCAGCAACTGAACTACGTCAGCATCGCCGGGGGCGTCCAGACCACCGAAACCCTCCTGGGCGCCGGCGACGACACCGCCGTCACCGGCTTCTCCGTCGTCCGACAGGAGAACGCCGTCCCCAAGACCGTCGCCGTCGCCGTCGCCATCGAGCTGACCTACTCCGGTCGCAAGCTCTCGGTGACCTCCTCCGCCGTCGTTCGCGCCAACAAAGACTGGTGATCGTCCGACCTCAGCTTTTCTCCGTCCCGCTGGTAGCCCGCAGGCGATAAACGCATCCCCTGAATCCATGCCTTACCGGCCTTCTCCCCACACCACACAGCCAGGAGCCAGTACTTGTCGCTATGGCAGACACACCTGCGCCCGCACGCTCTCCCCGTGTTTCGGTTGCACCAGGGATTCGCTCTTGCCCGGAGTGAAAGATGTGGGTACTGACAAGGGCCAGGCGGGGGATCGGCGGGGTGTTCTGGGCCCGCGGCGGGGGTTAGTTCTCGACGTACGTGCCCGCCAAGGGGGTCAGGATCGGCGAGCCGATGCCGGTGAAGCCCGAGGGGGAGTTGGGGTAGCGAGAGTGGTCGACGGTGATGTCGGAGTTGTTCTTGAAGGTCAGCCCACCCGTGCCGTAGATCAGGATCGAGCCGTAGAGGGTACTGACGAGGTTGTTCTTGGCCTCCAGGTTCTTGACGGCGATGACGCCGGCGGCGGCGTCGAGGTTGTTCTTGAACTCCAGCGTGAACGCCGGCGCCAGCACGCACGTGCCGATGAGCTGGCGGATCGTGGCGAACTCCGACGTGGCGGGCAGGTCTTCCACCCCGTGCATGTTCATGTTGTTCTTGAAAGAGATCCAGTTAGCCGAGTCGGTCGAGCCGGCCGGCGGGTCGGCGGCGACGATCACTCCGGTCATGTTGACGTTGTTGTCGAACGTGACGACGTTGGGGGCCTCGACGTACAGCACGCCCTGGATCGTCACGTCGCCGAAGATCGGATTGGTGTTGGCGGGGATGCGGACGTTCTTGAGCGTGCCGCTCCGCTGGGCGCCCAGGGTGTTGGTGGCCAGGGCGATGTACTGGGCGCGATTGACCGTCGGCGGGGTGATCAACGGGGCGTCGTAGAAGACCTCGCCGTCGATGGTCGTCCGCCCCAGCGAGACCGTCGCGTGCGGGTCGCTCACGCTGACGTCCCCGCTGATGTGCCCGCTGCCCGTGGCCACGGCGACCCCCCCCGAGGCCGAGTACATCGACCCGTCCAGGGCGAAGTACAGCCCGTCGAAGTCCATGTTCATGCCCATCGAGATCGGGCCCCTGCACCAGACGCCGAACCCGAAGGCGGCGTTTCCGGTGGCCTGCATGTCCATGGCCAGCCCTCGCCGCACGGTCCTCTGGGTGGCCCCCGTGCCCTGGGTGTAGTTGCCCGTGACGGCTACGTGAACCGTGTCATAGGTCGGCACGGTGACGATCGCGGTGAAGGTACTGGCCGAATCGACGGCGATCGCCGGCACGGAGATGGCGCTGGCGGTGGCCGTCACCGTCGCGCCGTTGGCGTTGGGCGTGCCGTTCAGGGCCGCCTGGAGCCGGGCCTTCAGCGTGGCAAAGAGCATCTGCCCCCGCAGGCTGCCCGAAACGCTCGTGTGCGTGAGCTGGTAGATCATGTACGACATGCCGCTTTCGGCGGCCAGGCGGGCGCGGACGGTCGCGGTGGAATTGTCGGCCTGGGCCTGCGAGAGCGTGGTGGTGGAGAACATGGCCATACTCAGGCTGGCGAAGACCATCAGCATCATCAGGGCCAGGACGTAGGCGAACCCGCCCCGGGCGGGGCGCCGGCGGATCGCTGGGGTATTCATGGGAACCACTCCGTGGGGAGGGCCGCGGCGGAGTCCGGCCTCGAGACGCCGGGGTGCGCGGTGCGGCACAACCTGAAATCTACGATTCCTCTGGTCGCCAGGCCAGCCCGTTGGCACGCAGGCCGCGTGAAACGTACTGTTAAGATGGAGAAGGCACGTGCCCCCGTGAGGGCAGATAGGGCCACCCATGAAAAAACATGAACCCCCCAGCGCCCGCGGCGGTTTCACCCTCATCGAGGCCGTGGTCGCCACCGCCATTGTCGGAATGGGCGTCTGCGCCATGATGATGGCCTCCCAGGCCGGCACACGCGTCAACGCCGACAGCCAGGAACTGACCCGTGCGGCCTACCTCGCCCAGGAGGTCCGCGAGTGGATCGCCACGTTGCCCTTTAAGGACCCCGACGTCGGGCAGCAGAACAACCCGCCAGGCCCGGACGGGTCCAGCCCGCAGGTGTTCGTCGACGACGTGGACGACATGAAGGATGTGACCTACAGCCCGCCGCGGGACGGGCAGGGCACGGCGATCGCCGCGATGTCCGGCTGGAGCCAGAAGATCAAGATGACCTGGGTCAACCCCACGAACTTCGCCGCCGTCGTCGCCGACGGCGCCAGCAACGTGATCAAGGTTCGCGTGGATATCCTTCGCGGCACGAAGACCGTGCTGACGACGACGTGGCTGGTCACGAAAGGCTCGGCCCAATGACTCGACGCGTGGGCAATCCGGTTTCGGCGCGCCCGGCTAGAGGGGGCATGACGCTCGTCGAGCTGCTGATGGCCCTGTCCATCGTGGCGATGCTGGCCGCCAGCGTGGGCACGGCC
>JAPLNA010000071.1:0-5706 GCA_026693065.1 Planctomycetota bacterium | reverse complement strand
CGCCGACAACACCACGATCGCCGACCTGGCGCAGGCTTCGCGGGCGGCGGCCAACAAGATCCTGGGCGAGGTCCGCCTGGCCGACGACGCCACGTCGGGCACGGGCCTGCTGAGGATCTACACCGACGCGGGCAAGACCAACGGCACGGTCTACCAACTCGTCAGCGGAACGCTCCAGGCCAGCCCGCTGGCCGGCGGGGTCGTCGGGACGGCCGAGCCGCTCGTCGGCGGCGACGGGGTGATTACCGTCACCGGGTTTCCCATCGTCCGCGCCGAGAACGCCGTGCCCAAGACCGTCAGCGTCTCGGTCCACCTGACGCTCACGAGCGGGGGCCAGACCTACGAATCCACCTTCGCCGCCGCCGTCCGCAAGAACCAGACGTACTGATTCCCCTTTCGCCATTTCCCATTTGAAATCTCAAATCTCAAATCGCAGATCTCAAATCCGGAATCTCAAATCTGAAATCTCAGATCTCCGAGTGTAGATTTCAAATCCCCAATGCCCCAGTTCTCTGGTCCGGGTACTAAACCCGTCCTCTCGGCTGGCCGAAGAGTCCCTTGCCGCCGGCGTCAGCGCCGGGGCACGTGGAGTATATGTTGATGGGATGGACTCGCGCGCGGCTGCGCCTGGACAAGAAGGAATCGCGGCGGATCGCCTTCCAGTTGATGCTGCTGGTGGGGCTGGTCGCCGCCAGCACGTACGCCCCGGCGATCCTGACGGGCGGGCCCACCGACGCGACCCCCCTCGTCGCCGCCGGGCTGTGCGCCGTGGTGTTTATGTGGGTCATCCGCCGCCACGTTCTCGAGAAGGCCGCCGTCCGGCAACGCCTCCAGTCCGTCAGCGACGAACTGGCCCGCCAACACGAGTTCCTCGGGGAGCTGTCCCCTCTCGACCGCCTCCAGGACTGCCTCGAGTTCGTCGTGCAGGCCACCGCCCAGAGGCTCCGCTGCCGCCGCGTCTCCGTCATGCTGCCCGACGCCGACAACAACACCCTCCGGATCGTCGCCGCCCGGGGCGTGCCCGAGGAGATCGTCAAGGCCACCCGCCTGCCCATCGGAACGGGAGTCGCCGGGGAGGTCTTCCTCGCCCGCCGCCCGCTCCGGGTGGACCCGGCCGGTGCCGCCGAGGGTTCAGCCCACCTGGCGAGCCTCGCCGACGACCCGCACGCCTTCCTGTGCGCGCCGGTGATGCTCTCGGGGCTGCGGTGGGGGCGGACGGCGCTGGGCGTGCTGAGCGCCACCGGCCCGATCGACCGCGACCGCTTCAGCGACGACGACGAGGCCGCCTTCACCGCCATCGCCGGCGCCGCCGCCGTCGCGATCTACAATCACATGACCCAGGCCAGTCTTCGCAAGAGCCAGGTGGCCTTCCTGAACACGATGGCCAACGTGATCGAGGCCCGCGACCCCTACACCCGCGGGCACAGCGACCGCGTCTGCCGCTACGCCCTGGCCATCGGAAAGAGCGTCGGACTGAACGAGGCGGCCCTCCAGAACCTCGAAGCCGCCGCCAAACTCCACGACATCGGCAAGCTCGCCGTGCCCGACAGCATCCTGGGCAAGCCAGGCCCGCTGGCGGCGGCGGAGTTCTCGGCCGTGCAGAAGCACACGCAGGTGGGCGCCCGAATGCTCGCGCAGTCGGCCCTGGCCCCCGCGGCCGTCCAGGCCATCCGTTACCACCACGAACGACTCAATGGCAGCGGGTATCCCGACAGCCTCTCAGGCCCGGAGATCCCGCTCATCGCGAGGATCATCAGCGTCGCCGACTGCTTCGACGCTCTGACCAGCCCCCGGGTCTACCGCAAGCCCCTTTCTCTCGAAGCCGCCCTGGACATCCTGGAAACCCAGGCCCGCGAGAACATCCTCGACCCCCTCTGCGTCGCCACCCTCTGCACTCTGATCCAGAACGGCCTGGACATCTCCGTCGCCCCCCTCCCCGCCGAATCCCCCCTCGTCCCGGGTTGATCCCCGGCCTGGGTAATCAGTGCTCCGTTAACCTTCTGCTCTTTCCCAGGCCAAAACCATCGGAGGCTATCACTTGGTCTTTGTACACGGCAAACCACACGACCTGGAACCCCGTGCCCATCCCCCAGAAACTGTCAGGTTGCGACGGCGCGCCATACCTTGCGCTTTCGTCATAAACCCAAAACCCAGATGCGTTCACTTCCGCAGCCACTGTAGATGAGTCTTGCCCTGCTTTGGACAAACGACGGATTCGCGAGCGGATGGCATAGTCCAGTTCACTGCTTCCCCAATTGCCCGGGAGCGCTCTCACAAACTCTGCCGAGGACAGCTTCTGATCCGGTTCACCAATCTGCCTGACTAAGTCTTCTGAGGTCATGGATGCCATCGGCCCGTCCTGAGGCAATGTCACCTTATCCCAAGCGTCGTACCATCCATGCACAACCCAACGCTGGGCTGGAGTAACACATGATGCCGACGTAAGCAGAAGTGTACTCAAAAGCAGAGCCCGCGCCCCAAAATGGCATACTCGCCTTGTTCTCATGGAATATCGCCCTCTTCGACAGGCATTACAAACATCCTTCTATTCCTTACCCCTTAACAATTCTCCCACGGTTGGGGCATTAAGGTGGAACGGCGCCGGGATAAGGCCAGGCAAATCCGTATCATCTGCCCCGCCCCAGAAAGAAGCTCCTGGGCTCATCATGAATGGTTTCGCACGGTTGCCGTTGCAGGCGTAGACCATGCCGAAGCCCAACTTATAGGCCAGCCCGTTGCTTACGTCGTCGTACTTCAGCCGATAATCGTCTGTTTGGCTGCCATTCTCGCTTTCTTTAGTAGTAAGGCCAGAGGTGCCCCCATGTCCCCAGAACAGGAACCCGTGCAAAGATTCATCGTGGGTGAGAGTCGTGAAATCACCTAGCAGCGCTGCTGCCTTGACATTGGTGACCTCGTGCACGGCAAACCCTTTGGCCTTGAGATCCGTTATGTCCTTGCCCCACATAACGTAGAACTGAGCACCTTCGCGTCCCAGCCCTTCCCATCCAGCCCAAGCCGCTTCAATCGTGTTTGGTATGGCGAACTGCCCTTTGGCCATGACCTTTCCGTCGACCGTCACCACTTGAAAATCATAGCCGGGTTCGTTCCCGGTTATTACGCCGGCATTGGGAACCTGCGACGGCGACTTCGGCCCCCATGGCGAAAGCCAATGTGTCCATTCCTCCTTATCGAGGCCTATCAGGTCGGCAAGATCGTCGATAGGGTCGCAGTCTGCCCTGGCCATTGCCCTGGGTTGACCGGTGCGAAGAACCTTCCACTTGAGACCAGAGGGGTCGAGTCGGTTTATCGGGTTTCCGCCACCATACGGATAGAGGCTCATGCCGTCCTTGTACTGCTCTCCAACGCCGGCTTGCCCGACCCGTGGCGGCATTGACCCATACATTCCGCCCGAGCCCGGGTCGCGATTGGCCAAGACCGGGCAGGCACTGCCTACGGCGGCGGCGAGGGTCAACGCGACTGTCAGTAGCGCTGTCGGTTTCATGATCGTGTCCCTTTCCTGTTCAGCGGGTTCATGGTCGTACCGGTTGATACGCCGGAGGGGCGTCAGCATTTGTCGGCCCATAGAGTGTCGGCGGTTGCGGCGGGCGGTGGGGCGACACCCCGCCTGGCGGCGGCGTGCTCCGGGGCATGTTAGTGCGGTTGATGGCGTTGATCCGCTCGATGTCGTCCCAGGGGTTGGGATACACCATCCGGGCGCCGAATTCGTCAACGGTACCGGGGCCATGGATCCGCCGGGCGGAGGCCACGGGGACGGCGTAAACGGGCCCGCTGACGTTGGACGCGCTGGCGATCTGCGCCTGGCCCAGGGGGTTTTGCGGGGCCAGGCGATAGGCGTGGACGAAGGCCGATCGCGCCTCGGCGTAGCGGTCGTTGTCCATGAGGCAGCAGGCGCGGTTCTGGAGGAACACGGCCAGTTCCTCCGCCGCCGTCAGGGGCTTGAGATACCAGCCCTGCTTGAGTTCGGCGTCGCTGATGGGTGCGGGCCAAGTCCGGTAGTACGAGTCGGGGTGGTCGTCGAAACGGGGGTTGGTGCCCTCGATGTTGAACCGCTCGCCGCCGGGCCCGTCGTCCCAGCGGGCAAAGACGTGCGTCTTGGCCAGGACCAGCTTCATCGGATACCCCAGTCGCCGCCCGACCGCCACGTACATCACCGGCATCGAGGCGCAGGTGCCCCCGTTGGCGTCATCGATCATGCCGTGCAGGAAGGCGTTCTTGGCGTTGGAGAAATCGCAGTTGCGCTGGCCGCGGTCGTTGTAGTGAACGCCGAAATCCTTCTGGACGACCGAGATCAGCAGAAGCACGCGGAACTTGGCCTGGGAGTTCTTGAACTTGTCCGGGTTCTGCCGGAAGTCCCACAGGCTTTGCTCGGTCCAATAGCGAACCCGGGCGGCCCACTCGTTCAGCCGGGCCAGGGCCTTGTCCACGTCGAGCGATTCAGCCCCGGGCAGGCCGGTGGCACACAGCAGGTTCCTCTCTGCGATATCCACGCCGTCCAATTGTTCGGGCGTCATCTTGAGCAGATCGTCAAGGGATTTGACTTCCCGCGTGCGGGACAACGCCGGATACGAATACGGCGGGCTGGGCTTGGGGGGCTTGTTGTGGAAGGCCACCAGGTAACCGCCCGCCACGAGGGAAGTCAAACCGACAAACAGGCCGAACCACAGGGGTTTCTTGACGCGATTCGAGCAGACCGATCCCTGAGCCCGCTTTGTCTCCGCCCGAAGACGTTTTGCCCGTTTGCCGCTCATCGATGGTTCCTAACGGAACGACAATGTTATGATATATTGTATAGCTACGCACCTAAAGTAAGTCAATAGTAAATTGGAAAAGAGTTATACCCAACAAGGGTCGGCGAAGATGACCGTCTGGACAGGGGCATGGAAGTGACCGTGCCCGGGGAAGGGAACGGTCGGCCGGGCGGAACGCTAACCCGACGATGGACGGCCGACGTGCCGTCGGCCGCTAAACGGGGATGAAATGGGAAATCCCCCGTGGGGGTATTTATTGTTTTTGGGCGTCGTGGAAGAGGTGGAATTCCTGGGCTGCGCGCTGGTAGTCCTTCCCTTGTTCGTACACCAGTCCCAGGACGTAGTGGGCCTCGGCGAGGGCGGGGTCGGACTGGAGGGCGGAGGCCAGGGCGGCCTTGGCGGGCTCGAGTTGGCCCTGGACGAGAAGGGCCTTGCCGCGGAGGAGGGAAAGACGCCCTGGCGGGATGGAACCGGCGGGGAGGGCGTCGATCGCTTGGAGGGCCTGCGGGCCTCGTTTGAGATCGGTCAGGGCGTCGATCATCGCCAGGCGGAGCGGGACCGAGTCGGGCCAGGCTTTCAGGGCCTGCGCCAGCAGGTCGACGGCGGCCTGAGGCTGGGCGTCGGCGAGGAAACGGCGGGCGTGGTGGATCTGCCAGATGACGTGTCGGTCGCGGCTGTCGCCGACGACGTCGGGGTCGGCCGGTCGGGTGGCGGGTTTGGCTTGCTGGGCGGCGAGGTAGGGCGCCAGGCGGAGGGTGAGGTTCTCGGGCGCCCCCTCGATGCGGGCGACCTCCAGGCCATCGGGGCGGAGGACGAGGGTGACGGGCCAGCCGCGGACGGAGGACTGTTGACAGATGTCGCCGCCCTTGTCGGCTACGACGGGCCAGAGGGTGTCCTTCGCCAGGGCCAGCAGGTCGACGGCGGCCTGAGGCTGGGC
>JAPLNA010000070.1 GCA_026693065.1 Planctomycetota bacterium | reverse complement strand
GATCGAGGCCATCGACATGCAGATCGCCGACGCGTCGGGTGAGGCAGTTGCTGCCGGAACCCGCGTCAAGAAGGCGCGGGGGCTCCGTGCCAACCGTAAGGCCAGCAGTACACCTCCGCGAGAAGGCAGCCTGAAGTGGCATCTGGTCAAAGCCTTGGCCGGCAAGAAGGCTCTGGGCATAGCCGAAGCGGTAGCAGCAGTGGCCGCTTCGGGCTACAAGAGCCAATCGAAGGACTTTCATCTGCTGGTGAATCAGACGCTGTTGAATTCGCCGGAGTTCAAGAAGGTCAAGCGGGGCATCTTCACGGTGAAGGGCCAGCCTGTGGTGGAGAAGGCGGCTAAGGACGACAACAAGCCCAGCAGGAACCCCAAGGCTGTGGGCAAGCCCGGCCCGAAACCCAAGGCCAAGGCCAAGGCTGGCAGAGGTCGAGGGGGCAAGCCGCTGGCGGCGTACGTGCGGGAGGCCCTCGCGGCGGCACCCAAGGGCCTTGCCGCGCGAGATATCGAGAAGGCCGTCCTCGCCGCCGGGTACGCTACCAAGGGCAAAGACCTGTACAATCCTATCGGCGCCGTTTTGGCCAAGGGCGGGTTCAAGAAGGTCAACCGTGGCGTCTATGCGTTGAAGAAATAATCGCCACCGCCCACCCGATAGGAGCGTGATTCCATGCTGGCACTGACTCGAAGAAAAGATACGGCAGTTCTTCTCGGGCAGGATGTTCTCGTGACCTTCCGTGGATTCCGAGGAGGGAAAGCCCTTATCGAGGTAACTCTTCCTTCGGGCTGTTCGCTGCGGGGGCCAGACGGTCCTATCGAAACCCACCCCGGCGTTGAAGCGTCCGTTTCCAGGGGATTGGTTTCGTTGAAGAAGGAAGACAGCATCCAGATCGGGGACGACCTGAAGGTAATGATTATCGGCGTGCTTACCGATGGCGAGACCCCCTGCAAGGTGCGTTTGGGCATCGATGCTCCACCGCACGTCGCCATCCTTCGATACGAACTGAGCGAGGCGGGGAAGAAGGAAACGCCGCCAGCCACGGACACGCCAAGCGAGTCTGGATCGAATCCATAGGCACGGAGCCGCCCATGACCTACGACCACACCCAGAAATCGCCGCTCTACCTGATTCTGCTCCTTCCGGCGGTCGTGGTGATGGTTTCGGTGGTCGTCGCTCCGGCGCCGCCGCCGGTGTTCGCACTTCTGATGGTCGTGGAAGCCTCTCTGATCGTCGCCGCTTTCTCGTTCATGCACCTTCGGGTCCGTGACCAAGGCGACTACTTGGCCGTTCGGTTCGGGCCGCTTCCGATCTTCCGCCGCCGGATTCCCTACGTGCAGATCACCGGGGCAGAGGCTTGGCGGTCGTCGTTCTTGGATGGTTGGGGCGTCCACTGGATGGCCGGACGTGGCTGGATTTACAACCTGTGGGGATTCGATTGTGTTGTCGTTCATCTGGGAGCCAAGACGTTTCGGATCGGCACGGATGACGTGGACGGGTTGGTGGGATTCCTGAAGGCGAAGGTCGAGGGATGCAGACATGATGAACGCTGAAGAACGCAGGCAGTTCGAGACCTTGCGGGAGCAGGTGGCGTGTGACAAGCATTTCACCTGCATCCAGTCGCCTCTTGGTGACTTGTGCAAGGGTACTTACCACGTTGATCTCGACATCCTCGAATGTCTGGAGAAGAGCCCGATCCCCTGCAAGTTCGCCCGCCCCTTTGGCTGCACCACGGTATGCATCTGCCCCATGCGAAAGTTCATCGCTCAGAACCTCGACAAATGGGCCGCTGAAAGCACAGCCGCCTTGCGGGAAGCTCTGAAGTGACAATCTGTTTGCTCACGAACGAGTACGAAAGAGCAACCGGTCCCTCCCGAGTATCTTATCCTCGCATCGTCGCCCGGCAAAGGCAACTGTCTGTTTGACCCACCGGGGAACGGAACTCGGAACTTGACGCACGGGCCGTTTGCGGTACAATGAGTTTCGCGATGCGTTTGACACGGGAGGATAGCATGGAGCACATGGAGTCTTGTCGGCTCAGGATCTGGCTTGCGGTAGTCTGTGGGTTGGTTGCGGCCCCTGTGGCTTGGTCGGCCAACCCGTTCCCCCCGGAGGCGCTGCCCGGTGTATCCGTCGGCGGCAACCTGCCGGCCGGTTACGAGACCAGCGGCGTCGTGTGGCACTCACGGGTCCAGAAGCTCTTTCTGGTCAGCGACGGCGGGACCGTTTCCTCGATGAACGCCGACGGCACGGGCGTGACGAACTGGTCCGTGGGCGGCGACCTGGAGGGCATTACCGTCGCGAGGCCTCAGAGCGATCTGGTCTATCTGGGCGTCGAACACCCCGATAGTATCCGCGAGTTCAACATCGCCACGGGACAGGTCACTCGCACGTTCGACCTGACGCCCTGGATGACGGGCCCGGACAATTCGGGCCTGGAGGCCCTGACCTTTGTCCCCGACGCCGGCAACCCCGAAGGGGGGCTCTTCTACGCCGGTCTCCAGGCGACGGGACAGATCTTCGCATTCCAGTTGCCAATCCTCTCCAGTACTACGAGCACGGCCGTAACGCACGTGCGGACGATCCCCGCCCTTGATGGCGTGAGCGACATTTCCGACATGTACTACCAGGCCGGTCAGGGCGTCCTGTACGCCATCTACGACACGGCGAACCTGCTGCGGGCGATGACGCCCGACGGCACGCTGGTCAAGGAGTGGAGCATCCCCGGCAGCGACCAGGAAGGGCTGGCCCTGCAGGGCAGCGACCTCTACATCGGCGAGGACTACGGTACCGGCGGCAACGTCTTGCGCTACTCGAATTTCGTGGGGGTTCCCGAGCCCGCCTCGCTGGCTGTCCTCGCCCTGGGCGGCGTAGCAATCCTGAGACGGCGACAAGGATAACCGAATCGATCTATCCTAATCACGATCGCGCGGGCGGGCCTTCGGGTCCGCCCGTTTCATTGGGGCCCCTGCCGACAACCATGCCAAGGCCGCGCCGCCTGGCTGTCCCTCCCGAAAACCTCATCCGGGCAACCGACGCTGGATCTACTGCGAGAGCAATCCCACGAACTACAACAACGGGCGCTGCCGTATTGCCGATGAACTCCGTACTGCAACCGGCCAATCCCCTCGATGACGCGGACAATGATGAAGACCGCCGCCAAAGCAGCTGGGCATCGGCAGGAACGATGAACCTCGCGGCACGGTAGCTGGAATCCACGACGGATCGCTTCGGCAACGCGCTGGCCCGAGCCGCTCTCCAAAAAGTCGCCTTTCTGATCGAGCCTCATCCACATCCAGTTTCGTCTCACATACCCGTGTCCAATTCTGAGCGACGGCAGGTTTCTGGAACTCAGCCAAGAATCTCCAGATTCGCCTGTTGAAGTCCTGGAAATATTCCGACAAACAAAAAGAAGGAATCGCGCAGCACCTGTTGTAGTAGATGTTGGAGACGCAGCACGATCTGGAGGAGCAATGCCTTTGTCAGAGGGCAATCGGTTCCGGCAATGAACTGAACAGCACAACAGAATACATGACACGTTCCCCTTCGACCTGCCGGCCCTGTTGCAGTATGACGGAGTCTTCTTGGCGGGGAATGCCGCGGATAACCAGGTGCTGATCGATTACGTCAACCACGGCGGGAATGTCTACTTGGCGGGGGGCTGCGGATTGGGAGCACAGAATGCCGAAGCCCTTCGCTGGAATACGTTCCTGAACGCGTTCGGGTTAGCATTCAGCACCTTGGAGAACTCGGATGTCGGGAGCCTCCCGATCAGCAGTTCCCATTGGCACACGGCGGCGGGGGTAACGCCCAATGCGGCGGCGATCTCTATCTGCTGGTAGCCCTCCAGCTTCATCTCGATGATCCGCTGCTCGCGAAGGCTGCAACGGGCGAGGAAGGCGTCGAAATCGACGTGGGGCGCCACGCAGTCGAGAACAGGCCATCGCCACCTGCGGTCGCCGAAGGTCTTGAAGAACGCGGCGGCGGCAAGCCGGGCGTGTCGCCGGCGTAGTGCGCCAGCGTGCCCGGGGTGACGCATTTCTGGCGGCGGCTTGCGGACACATAGAGCACCCAGGCATGGGCGACGCCCTCGGCGACGGCCTCGGCCCGGGCCTCGGGGCCACGGTGACGGAACCTGCGGGAAAGCCTTCCAGACAGCTCGGGCAAAAACGCGGTGAACTCGTTACGGACATCTTCGAGAACGGGGGTGTTGGGGGCGATCATGACGAGAACTCCGTACCGGGGCTGGTGGTGGCCGGTGCCAGGGACCGCGCCCCCGTGTGCGCGGAGGAATCCGCCCAGAGGCGGAGGGTCAGGTGCAGCGAGAAGAGGACGTCAGTGGACGGCTATGGCCGTCAGGAAGAGCCCAAAGGGGGCTCGAAAACGCCCGAATGGGCGTTCTCGAATAGCACACATGTGTGCATATTATAATACCCGAAAAACGGCGAGAATTAAGCTATTTGGGCCATTCGGTGGGGATAAAGCACAGTTTTGGCGGCGAGAACGCCGGTTTTGTGCCCAATTCCGTCACGATTTGCTGCAAAGAAGTGGCGGCAGGCTGACGTGGGGAGACCAACCTGCCGCCGGGTTCGACGGGCGGGGGAGATCACCAGTATCCGTGGAGGGGGCACGGGGCGACCCGTGTCCCTACTCCGACCGGGGCAGAATCCCCGGGCAGGGGTGCGAGAGATTCCGCTCTTCTCATGTAGCTCTCACGCCGGCGCGGGTATGATCTCCCTCGGTGTGGCGGACGGCTGCCGCCACCCCGCGACCCGCCCATCGCGGCGGCATCGACAAGTCAAGCAGCTACCAAGCGAAGGAGTGCATGCGATGAAAAGGGCACTGGTTCTGACTGCGGCGTTCCTGGCGATGGGTGTGATCGGCTGGCAGGTGGGGCTGGCCATGGCGGAAAGGACCGACGACCAGCCGACGTTGCCCGACGCGGCGAAGAAGGCTGTCGCCGATGCGTTCCCTAAGGGCACTATCGACAAGATCGAGATGGAGAAGGCCGGCGTCAAGGTCTACGAAGTGGATCTCAAGGTCGATGGCAAGGCGGCCAGCATCCTGGTCGCCCCTGACGGCACGGTACTGAAGATGGAGATACAACTGGCGTCCGACGCCCTACCGGCGACCGTCAAGGCGGCCGTCGAGAAGGAAACCGCCGGCGCGAAAGTGTTGGCGATCGAGAAGGAAGAGAAACTCGCCGGCGCGAAGATCGTCAAGCTTGAGAAGGCTCAGATCGAGTACGAAGTGAAGATGACCAAGGACGGCAAGACGTGGGAACTCGAGATGGACGCCGACGGCAAGGTGACCGAGAAGAAGGAAGCCCAGGAGGAGAAGGAAGAGAAAGGCCAGAAGGGCGACAAGGAAGAGCAGAAGTAATCCACAGCCGCCCAGCGTTCCCCGGGCAGTCTGCCGGGGCAGGGTCGGGTGTTAACGGGCCCGGCGTAGCGGCGGCTTACCTTCGCTGACGACCGTCGTCAGCAGCCTCCATGATCTTATCTCGCCGTCGTGCCTCGACAACTGAATTCCCCGCGCCCTGATACGACTCTGTGGTAAGATTGACTGGTGACGCTAGTCCAACTGAATCTGCCCGACACCCTACCACCTGCCCCGCCGGGGGTAGCCAGGTTCATCGTCGAGGCGCAATCGCGGATCGATTCCTTCATCGAATCTCGCCTGCCTTGGTTCGCCAAACGGTTTCTCCTCGTTCACGCGGCCGAAATCGGCCCATGTAGGAGTGAAGCGGTCCACAGACTCAACGGGCCGGCGACATTCGGACACGTCTTGTGCGTGTATCCGTATCGACAAGAGCTCAATGAGGCGGGCTTCTGGCCGCCGCTGGGGCTGGAGTTCATAGCCGCCGTTGTCCAACGGCACGCCGGGTCGCTGGACGTCGTCGACCTGCGCATGGAGCCCGGCCGAACGCGGGACTTCCTCCGCCCGGAGACCGACTTGATCTGCTTCTCGGTCAACTGGGACCGCGACCGCGAGTTCCTGGAAGAGGAAATCCGTTCCGTGCCGGCGGGGATTCTGACGATCCTCGGCGGCCGCCACGCAACCGAGTGCCCGGAGCGGTGGCTGACGGAGTTCGCCAACGTCGACGCGGTGGTCCGGGGCGACGGCGAGGAGGCGATGGACGAGATCTGCCGAGGATTGCCGATGGAGCAAATCCCCGGGCTGAGCTTCCGCCGGGACGGGGTCGTACACCACAACCCCAACCGCTCGCTGGGGCAGACGCAAAACGACCTGTACCCCGACCGGCGCCTCCGCCGGGGGGCCTACGTCGTGAAGATCAAAGGCGTCAGCACGGCCCTGAAGGTCGATTCCATTGCCACCTCCCGCGGCTGCCCGTTCCAGTGCACGTTCTGCTCGTTCAATCGCAATCCGCTGGGGGAGAAACGCCGGTGGACGGCCCGGTCGGCGGAGTCGGTGGTGGACGAGCTGGGCCAGATGGACGCGAAGCTGGTCGGGTTCACCGACGACCTGTTCACGCACGACATGGACCGGGTGGAGCGGATCTGCGACCTGATTGTGGCCAGGGGGATTCGGAAGCAGTACATCGTGAACGCGCGATTGGAGATCGCCCGCCGCCCGGACGTGCTGCGGAAGATGGAGCGGGCGGGGTTCCTCATGCTCTTGCTGGGCATCGAGAGCGCCCAGGACAAGACGCTGCGGTCGATGCGGAAGGGCTTCGACGTGGCACGGATCCGCGAGTACTGCAACGTGCTGCGAAACAGCCGCATGATCCTTCACGGGTATTTCATCCTGGGCTGCATCGGCGAGAGCGTGGAGGACATGCTCGCGATCGGCCCGTTCGCACGGGAGCTGGGGCTGGACACGATCGGGCTATCGTGCCTGAGGCACAGCCCGTACTCGGGGCTGGACGATCTGGTGGCCGGCAGCCCGGGGTATCACATATCCGGAAGCGGCAAGGTGTACTCCGACCACTGCTCCTCCGAGGACATGCGGCGGGTGCGGCGGCAGATTCACCGGGAGTTTTACACGGCCGCGGGGATCGCGCGAATCGCCCGGAAAGGCCTGCAGGTGGGGGCGGCGAGCCTGCTTCCAGGCATCGTCCCGTACCTGCCGAAGATCGCCGTCAGATGGATGATGTACACGTGGCATAAGTCCAGGAACCGCGCGAAGAAGCGACGTGCCGGACACCCGGCCATGGCGCACAATGCCGGCGAGAAGCCCGTGGGATAACGGGCGGCGTGGTTACGTGTCGGGTCTGGGTGGATCCGGAAAGCCCGATACGAGTGCTATTCCGGGTGGGCGTCGTGGGTCTTAGGCATCGGCCGGAGTGCAGGAAGTTTCGGGCCCGGCGGCCGGTTCGGCCGGAGACATCTGGGAGGGCAGGTCATGGGCGGCGATGGCGCCGTCAGGGCTGCGCATCGGGATGGCGGGGCGAAAAGGTTCGCTCAGGCGGTGAATGCGTCCGAACATCAGGCGGAACATCCACCCGAGCGTTCGGCGGATTGTGAAGGCCAGCCCGATGATGCCGATCACCTGGAAGGCGATCTGCTTGGACTTGAGTTCGGTCCTCTTGCGGAAGATCGCCACGATCAGCCGAAAGCCGTTGTAGAAGAACAGGTACGCCAGCATCAGGTTGATCTGTTTGCGCCAGGGCTTCTTGACGTTGGAGGCGATGACGTAGTTACCGTCGAACATCGAGTCCACCACCGGTCGTCCGGCGACCGATTTGTAGACCATACCCGACCGGAACGCCTGCTCGTACATCTTCGATCCGGCCGACGGGGTCATCATCAGCACCTGGAGGCCTATGGCACCGGCCTTGCGGAGCACGTTGACCTGGTTGAGCAGACCCTCCGGGCGGCCCCGGGTGTAGAGTGGCTGGCCGTCGTGGTGCATCATCATCGGCATGGGGGCGATACCGTTCTCGCAGAGGAGCTTGAAGACGTCGACAGTGCGATCGACGGTCTGGCCCTTGCGAATGAGGGCGCCGGTCATGTCCTCGACGCCCACCCAGAGGGCCCGCAGCCCCCCGCGGTACATCGCCGGCAGCATCTCGCGGAGGGCCCAGGTGTCGTTGACGGCGGCCTCGGTGCCCCATAGCACGCGCCGGTGAACGGGGCCTTGTTCATCCTCGGCTTTCTCCAGGGCCCCGATGATCTCCGCAACCCGGTCCTTGTCGTTGAAGAAATTGTCGTCTGCCCCGAAGAATCGGCTCAACCCGTATGTGCGGTTGAGCCGGGCCATCTCATCGGCGATCCGCTCACCCGACTTGAACCGCAGATTCCGCTGGTTATAGCCGGGAATGGGGCAGTATCCGCACCCGTACTTGCAGCCGAAGGTCATTACGAGGGAGGATATCTTGTTGTACTTTTGGACCTCGCCGGCTTCCAGGGGCGTTGCGGATAGCTCATGCCCGCGGCCGGGGCGATTCAGGATCGCGTAGCCCAGCACCGGGTGGGGCGTCTCGTCCAGGTCTGAGACGAGCCGCTGGATACCGGTATCGATGAGTTCCTCCGGCCTGCCTTCAGGGCCCCCGCGGCCGTAGATCACGCCGGGTACGGAGTCCAAGGCACCCTCATCCCGTGCGCGAAGGAAGGCAGCCCGCAGTCCCTCCCCGGGCCGACGGCAGGACAGGAGGGTCTCAAGGAAGTTCAGGAAGACGTATTCCTCACCCGTGACAGCCAAGTCGGGGCTGAAGGGGTCAGCCTCGGTGTGGCTGAACACGCTCCAGGGTTCATAGATGCAGATGGAGCCACCCGCAATCACGAGGGGGCGTTGGGCCGGGTCGATTCGGTGGACGTCCCGCAAGAGAGCGTGGGCCTCGGCCTTGTGAAGGCTCATGGAGGAGACGCAGAACAGGTCAGGGATGCGTCCGTCGAGTCGCATGGCGGAGGGGCGGAAGCGGCGGTTCCACTGCTGGAGGACGATGCGGGTTTTGGTGAAGCCCGAGTCGACCAGGGCGGACCCGATGGCTCGCACCCCGGCAGGTACCATTCGGGTATCGACGAACAAGAACGGCAGCATACGGGTGTGGTAGTCGAACGCACAGGAGATGACGGAGGTGAGATCGTGCTTGGCAGCCAGAAGGCGAAGACGCTTCCGGATGTCTGTCAACTCGCCGAGGGGCAACAACTGGTCGCCCTTGGCTCGAAACGGTAATTCCATACGGGATTCGCCTTTCTTTCATCACGAATCTCACCAAGCAGTATGCGGTGGAATACCGCCGCTCGGGATATTCGCCGTAGAGCTGTTGTTGTGAATTTAGCGTCTCCCGAGGCGGTCGACAACCTAATTCGCAGATCTCCGCTGTCGCTGGTTTTCAACAGGTCGGCTTGCGGCCATCATGCCACACCCTGACTCCCTGACCTCGCGCTGGCCGGATAGGGTTTTGGGGAGGCGAGATGTATGGGGATCGCGCCAAGAAGTAAGAGGGAAGCTCCGGAGTCCCGCCGTGCTCACGATCCTCTAACGAGCCGGCGGGTATAGTGAACCGTGCGATGCCCAAGCCCGCCTAACCACCGTGCCTGCTGCGGCGGCGGGTGGCCCTGCCGGGAGGCATCGAACGGAAAGGAAGCGACGGAGGATTCGCCGCCCACCAATGACCGTCACGACCAAACGCATCCTTGTATCTGCTGGTATACTTGCCTTGGCGGCCCTGGCCACCGGGGCGTGGGCATACCTGTACCTGCCGGGAAAGAACTGGGGCGTCGTCGAGCCCGGGCGGATCTATCGCTCCGGCCTGATGCAGCCGTGGCAGGTCAAACGCGTGCTCAAGGACAACAACATCCGCGTAATCATCACCATGAACGGCAGAGACATCGAGGATCCCAAGCAGCGAGCCCAGGAAGAAGCGGCCGCCGAGTTGGGCATCGAGATCTTGCGGTTTCCGATGGGCGGGGACGGGCGGGAAGCGGATGGGACTATGGCCCTGCACGCCAAGGCCGTCGCGGCCATCTGCAAGGCCCGACAGGAAGGCAAACCTGTACTCGTCCAGTGCGCCGCCGGGGCCAATCGCGCCGGCGGGGTCGTCGCCACCTATGAACTGCTGGTCCAACGCCGCGACCCCTCCGACGTGCTCGCGGAAATGCGCAAGCACAAATACTCCCCGGAGAGGAATCCGAAACTGCTGGAGTATCTCAACCACAACATGAAAGAAGCGGCACCGGAACTTGTAGCGATAGGTGTCATCAAAGAGGTCCCGCCCGTCACCACCATCGGCGCCTCTGCCCAGGGCCCCGTGGACGGCAAGTGATGGGAGCCGGCCGGAATCTCGGGGCCAAGCATCGGAGTCAGCGTATGAGTCGGAGAAAGCGGATCATCCTGTCAGGAATCGTGGCCGCCGTGGTGTGCGCCGCCGTCGTGGGGTTTCTGCGATGGTGGCGGGACTACCCAGTGCATCACTTCGCCGTCGTTCGCGAAGGCGTCCTGTACCGCAGTGGTCAGCCCGACGAGGGGCAACTGGCGCTGCTGTTGAGCCGGTATCACATCCGAACGGTCGTGAACCTTCGCGGGCAGGCCCCCGACAAGGATTGGTATCGCCGCGAGGTTGCCTTCTGCCAAGGCCACGGAATCGAACTCGTGCCTGTGGCCATGGATGAGAAGTAGGAGGTTGCCGCCAATGTCCAGAGGATCCTGGACTTACTGGCGGACCCCGAAACACCACCCAGTGTTGATTCACTGCGAGGCCGGCAGCGCGCGGACGGGATTCGCGACGGCGGCCTTTCGCATCGTGTTCGACGGATGGTCGTATGAGAAAGCGATGGAAGAAGCTCGAGACCTCGACTTTCCGACCCCGCACAAAGACATCGACCGCGAGTATGACAAGATTCTCCGGGAACTGGCCGACCGAAAAGCCGGCTGGGCAGCGACGCCGGGCTCAGGACCGGCCAGTCGGCCGTAGGGTGGCCTGGCATCTTCCGCCGATTCCTCATCTCCTCTTCATGTTGGCGCTGGTAGCATACGCCCTGTTGAAAGGCCGTTACGGAGCCGGGACGACACCGCACGTTTCGGCGTGTGCGAGAATCAAGGATGGCGGGCATGCGAGAACATAACACGAGACGGATCGGGCGGGGCGCCCTCTGCCTGCTGGCGGCGGCGGCGATAGCGGGCTGCCAGAAACACGAGCCGAGTCCGTTGGATCGCGCCGCCGTGGAGAAAGCCCTGACCCCGCCATCGCCCCAGGTGCTGCGAGTGCAGGCCGATGCGCTCAAGCACCCGATCCTGCCGGCCACGAAGGAAGACTTGAGCGAAGGGCTGTCGCCGGATGGGGCGGCGGTGGTGGCGGTGCTGATGAATCCGTCTCTTCGGTCGGCTCGGAGCAAGCGGTCGCTGGCCGATGCGCAGATTCTCCAGGCAGGTATCCTGCCGGACCCGGAGTTCTCGTTCGGGCACGACCTGCCCTATTCCCCGCGAGGCCAGGGGCTGATCGGGGCCTTCGACCTGGGGCTCAACTGGGAGATGACGCA
Source organism: Planctomycetota bacterium (assembly GCA_026693065.1). Lineage (GTDB taxonomy): Bacteria > Planctomycetota > Phycisphaerae > SM23-33 > SM23-33 > JAPLNA01. The sequence goes on along the minus strand of JAPLNA010000070.1, from coordinate 7,488 downwards.
GTTGATCTCTCGTCCGGCCCGGGTGAAGGCCGCCCAGGCCGGCCGCGCCGCCGTCGACCTGGACATCGCCTGGCAGGAATGGGAGGTGGCCCAGGCGGCGAAACTGGCCGTCTACAAGCTTCGCAGCCAGCAGGAGCGGCTTGCCCTGTCGGAAGAACTGTTCCAGCGGCTGAGGGAAAACACGGCGTTGGTTCGCCAAGCCGTCGAGAAGCGGCTGATGACCGAACAGGATCTGGCGGCGGCCGAGGCCGCCGAGAACCAGGCCGAGGCCGCTCTGGTGGCCGTCAAGAAGGACCTCCGCGAGCGGCATTACGCGTTGGTGCAGGCGATGGGCCTGCCCGCCGACACGCCTGTCACGCTCCGTCGGGGCATCGTGCTGCCGACGAAACTGACCGTGCCTAAGGCCTCGGAGCTGGTCAAGGATATGGACCAGCGGCGGCTGGACCTGGTGGCCCTCCGCCGCGGGTACGACAGCCAGGACCAGACGCTTCAGGCCGCGATTCTGGGGCAATTCCCGAAGATCGGAATCGGCCCCCGCCTGGGTCGGGACACCGGCAACGTCAAGACGATCGGATACTCCGCGTCGGTGACCTTGCCGATCTTCGACCGCAACCAGGGCGTCATCGCCCAGGAGAAGGCCACGCGGCAGCAGTTGTTCGACGAATACGTCAACCGGGTCTTCGAGGCGCGATCGGAAATCGCCCGCCTGGTCGCGAACGTGGAGAGCATCAATGAGCAGATCCGCGTCTCGCGAGCGGCGCAGCCGGCGTTGGTGCGGCTGCTCGAGACGTACCGCAAGGCCAGCGAGCGCGGACAGGCCGACCTGTTGAGCTACTACACCGCCTGGAACAACGTGACGAGCAATCGGCTGGAGACGCTGTCGCTGCAGACGGATCTGGTGGAGACGCAGATCGCCCTGGAGCTGGCGGCGGGACTATACCGGTTGGAGGCTCTCAGGACGGCTCCGGCCACGCCCGGAGCGACAATGCGCGAGGTGCCCAAGTGAATTGGAAATGGTTGGCGAATGGCGTGGTGATCGTGGCGGCGATGGGATTGGGCGTGGCTACCGGCTGGCTGTGCCTGCCGCGCCAGCAGGCCGAAAGAACCGAAACGAAAGAAGAGGAAACCAAAGGCGCCGCCACTGTGCAGGCCGTCCCGCTCGAGCGGGGGACTATCGAGGAAACGTTGACGGCCTACGGCCCGGTGGAGGCGGCGATCGGGGAGGCCCAGACGTTCAGTGTTCCCTTCGAGTGCCGGGTGCTTCGCGTGCTGGTGGCCGGCGGGCAGGTGATCAAGGCCGGCGAGCCCCTGGTGGAGATCGAGCCCAGCCCGGACAGCCGCCTGCTGCTGAGCCAGGCCCGGCAGGAGCTGGAGGCGGCCAGGCGAATCGCCGACGTGGTCGGCCAACGCGTGACGATGAAGCTGGCCACCCAGCAGGATCTCCTGACGGCCGAACAGGCCGTCGGAGCGGCGCAGTTGAAAGTCGACAGCCTCGAAAAACGCGGCATCGACGGCAAGAAGACCCTTCTGGCGCAGGGCGAGGGGGTGGTGAACAAGATCGCCGTTGGGCAGGGGGCGATCGTTCCGGCCGGCGGGGCGCTGCTGGAGACCATCGGCGAGAAGCAGATCCAGGTCCGCCTGGGCGTCGAGCCCGGCGACGTGGGGCGGCTGCGGGCGGGGCAGAAGGCGCGCCTGCTGCCGGTCAACGGCCCCGACGACCGCGCCGGCGAGGGCACCGTCCGCATGGTCTCCCGCGAAGTCGACCCGGCGACGCGCCTGGTGAACGTGTTCGTCGCCCCGGCCCCGTCTCTGCTGCTGCGGATCAACGAGTTCGTTCAGGGCGAAGTGGCGGTGGCCGCCAAGGAGGCCCTCATCGTGCCGCGAGAGGCCATGCTGGTGGATGATGGCGAGAACGTCCTGTACACCATCGAGAGCGGACACGCCGTCAGGCACGTGGTGACTCTGGGCGTGCAGAACGCCCGGCAGGTGGAGGTGATCGGCAAGGATCTCGCGCCGGGCCAGACCGTTATTACCGTCGGGGCCAGCCAGGTGGAAGACAAGATGCCCGTCGAGCTTGCCCCGGGCGCCGCCACGCGGCCCGAGTCCGCCCCGGCGAGCCAACCGGAGTCCGCCCGATGAGTTTCAAGGACTGGGTGCTCTCGCACCGCCGTTCGATTCTATTCCTGCTGCTGGCGCTGGCGGTCGGCGGGGTGGTCAGCGGGCTGAGCCTGCCGGTGAGCCTGTTCCCCAAGGTCGACTTTCCGCGCGTGGTGGTGCATCTGGAGGCCGGCGACCGCCCCGCCGAACGCATGGCTGTCGAGGTCACATGGCCCATCGAGGAGGCCGTTCGCGCCGTCCCGGGCGTTCGCACCATCCGCTCGACGACCAGCCGCGGCAGCGCGGATATCTCTGTCAATTTCGCCTGGTCGGAGGACATGGTGGCGGCCAAGCTTCAGGTCGAGTCGGCCATCAATCAGATTCGTTCCTCCCTGCCCGCGGGCACAAGCTTCGGGGTCGAGCGGATGGATCCGACGGTCTTTCCCGTGCTGGGGTACACGCTGACCTCCGACACGCACTCGCTGATCGAGCTGCGAGACCTGGCACTATACCAGATCCGCCCGGCGCTCTCGACGGTCAATGGGGTCGCCCGCATCGAAGTCCTCGGCGGGCAGACCGCCGAGTATCAGGTGCTGGCTGATCCGGCCAAACTCAACTCGCTGGGGCTGAGCCTGGCCGACGTGTCCACGGCGTTGTCGGCCTCCAACGTGATCACCGCCGTCGGGCGGCTGGAGGAGAACGGCAAGCTGTACCTGGTCATGTCCGACACGCAATTCGCCGACTTTGAGCGGATCAAGAAGACGATCCTGCGATCGGGGCCCAACGGGCTGGTCCGCCTGGAGGACGTGGCGACGGTGAGCGAGGCCCCCCGGCCCGAGTGGACCCGGGTGACCGCCGACGGGCACGACGCGGTGATCTTCCAGGCCTACCAGCAACCCGGGGGCAACACCGTGCAGATCGCCCGGGACATCGCCGCCAAACTCGGCGAGTTCAAGAAAGCCCTGCCCGAGGGCGTCCGCGTCGCCAACTGGTACGACCAGAGCGAGTTGATCCTTTCCTCCGCCACGAGCGTCCGCGACGCCGTGCTTGTCGGCGTGGCTCTGGCAGCCGTCATCCTCCTGCTGTTCCTGCGAAACCTCCGCATCACGCTGATCGCCGCCGTCACCGTCCCCATGGTGCTGGCGGCGACCGTGCTGCTGCTCCACGTGCTGCACATGAGTTTCAACATCATGACGTTGGGGGGGATGGCTGCCGCCGTCGGGCTCATCATCGACGACGCTATCGTCATGGTCGAGCACGGGGTCCGCCGGCTCCGCGGACCCGGCGAGGGCGACTACCGCCACCGCATCCTATCGGCCGCCGCTGAGTTCACCAGGCCCTTGGCCGGCTCGTCGGCCTCCACCATCATCATCTTCATCCCGCTGGCGTTCATCTCCGGCGTGCACGGGGCCTTCTTCAAGGCCCTCTCGCTCACGATGGCCAGTAGCCTGGTCATCTCGTTCCTGGTGGCCTGGCTGGCCACGCCGCTGCTGAGCATCCACATCCTCCGCCAGAAAGACGCCGACCAGAAGGAAGGCGGCTGGCTCACCGAGCAGATCCACCGCGTCTACCACGTGGTGATGAAAGGCGTGCTGGCCAATCCCTGGTCCATCCTGCTGCTGGTCGTGCCGTTGCTGGCCGGCGGATGGTTCGCCTTCCAACGGACCGGATCGGGCTTCATGCCGCCCATGGACGAGGGCGGGTTCCTCCTGGACTACGTCGGAAAGCCCGGCATTTCCCTTGTCGAAATGGACCGCCAGATCCGCCAGATCGAGGACATCCTGCAACAGACCCCTGAAGTGCAGACCTACTCCCGCCGAAGCGGGCTGCAGCTGGGCGGGGCCGTCACCGAATCCAACGAGGGCGACTTCTTCATCCGCCTCAAACCCTATCGCCGGCGCGACATCAAGGACGTCATGGACTCCGTGCGCGAACGCGTGGAGGCCCACGTGCCCGGCGTCGACATCGAGATGCCCCAACTGATGGAGGATCTCATCGGGGATTTGACGGCCGTCCCTCAGCCCATCGAGGTCAAACTCTTCAGCGATGACCAGAAGCTGCTGGTCGAGCTGGCCCCGAAGGTGGCGGCGGCGATCAAGAAGGTTCCCGGGGCGGTGGAGGTGACCAACCAGGTCAAGCCTGCCGGGGATGCGTTGGAGATCCACGTGGACCGCCAGAAGGCGGCCTTCGAGGGCGTCTCGCCCGACGACGTGACCAAGACGCTGGAGACCTGCCTGTCGGGCGAGGTCACCACGCAGATCCAGAAAGGGCCCAAGATCATCGGTGTACGGGCGTGGATCCCGCAGGGGCGGCGAGCCGTTATCCGGGACGTCCAGGCCCTGCCCCTCCGCGCCGCCGACGGGCACGTGTTCCCGCTGAGCCGCGTGGCAACCATCGAGTTCGCCACGGGCCAGCCGCAGATCAGCCGCGAGGATCTCAAGCAGATGGCCGCCGTCACCGCGCGGATCAGCGGGCGCGACATGGGGTCCGTCGTCGCGGACGTATCGAGTGTCCTCCAGAGGCCCGGGCTACTGCCCAAGGGCGTCACCTACCGCCTCGGCGGCCTCTACGAGCAACAGCAGATTGCCTTCCGCGACCTCTCCGTCGTGTTCGGCGCCGCCGTCGTCCTGGTCTTCCTCCTCTTGCTGTTCCTCTACGAAAGCTACCGCGTCGCCGTCGCCATGCTCGTGACGGCGCTGCTGGCCATCGCGGCGGTGTTCATCGGCCTGTGGCTGACGGGAACCAGGCTGGACATCACCGCGATGATGGGCATGACCATGGTCATCGGCATCGTGACAGAGGTCGCCATCATCTACTACTCGGAGTATCACGAGATGCCCGAGGAAGTCGACTCCGCTGAGGGGCTCATCGCCGCCGGCAAGAGCCGAATGCGCCCCATCGCCATGACCACTCTGGCGGCTATTCTGGCTCTAATGCCCCTGGCCCTGGGCGCCGGGGAGGGGGCCGCCATGCAACGTCCGCTGGCCATTGCGATCATCTCCGGCCTGGCCGTCCAACTCGTCCTGGTCCTGACCGTCCTGCCCACAATCCTTCACCTGACCGGAAGCGGCGACCGAAAGCAGGCCCTGGTTGCATGGACCGACGGCAGCCCGCCCCAGTACCCGGACTGGGACGATGACGACGAGGATGATGACGAATGAGGCAACCCATCCCCGGCCGGTCGTAGCCGTGAGCGGCCAGCCGCTGGTCCTCTACAGGACCTTCTCCAGTCTCCTCAAGTGCCCCAGCGCCCCCGCCAGGTCTGTCCAGGATTCCCTGTCTTCCATGCCGACCTCGATGGCCCGGTAAGGGGGCGGTTTGCACCGATGGCCGGAAATCCCCGCTTAGACAACGAGTTTTCCCCCTGACGCATCAACGGGACCCGATGACAATCATCCGTAGTGCTTGGTGAATAATATCGGTTTAGCCCGGATCGCGATACAATCATGGGAAAGCCCCACGATGGTCGTGGGCACGAGTTCATCTGAGAAGTCCCGGTCTAACAGTTCCCAATCGCCATACCTTGTGAAGGAGAACGAAGATGGGCTTGAGTTACTCAAAGAATCATAAGAACTGCGGTGTCTGCGATTTCTGGAACGGGCATCGGGAGATCGACATCTTTGGGCGGCAAGTCAAAGTGGACTCTTCCGTAGCCAAGGGAAAATGCCTGGCTCAAGGTGCGCCCTACCAGGGGCAGGACAGGCATGCGTACTCGACCTGCACCAAGTGGGAGAAGTGGGGCTGTATCAAATGAGTTTACTGGATGACCTGTTGGCGACGGCGCCGAAATCGAAAAGGCGGATAAAGACCGCGGAGGAAATCAGGTCTGGCGAAGAGCGTTCGCTGTTCGGTGTGGCTGGGGACTGAGTCCCGGTTACGAAGGGGCTGCAGACTCCACCAGTGCCTCCGGCGCATCGCCGCCGAGGGGCCGTACGGCATTTTGCCTCCCCCGCAGGGCCGGGCCTACAACATCCGCGCGCCGAGGGCCCTGTGGCACCTAACCCCCGCGTGCAGGCGCCCCAATAGGTTCGCCGCCGCGGGCGACATCCCGCGCTTCGCCAGCACGTAGGCGAACGACGTGTGCAGCCCCGCCCGCTCCAGAAGCCGCCGGAGGCGGTGCCAGCCGAACCCATAACCGGAGTTGAACCCGGCCTTGTATACGGCCAGCACGACAAAACCCGCCTGCCCGAATCTCGCGATCCACCGCCGGCGTCCGAAGACCGCCAGCTCCCCCAGCGTGGTGCGCGAGACGCCGTGAATCCGCGGCAGAAAGAGTCTGGCCAGCAGGTTCCGCCGTCGCCGGGGCGTCTTCAGATTGTTGTGCTCGCACTCCTGGGCCGGGCTTCGGGCCTGGTGCCTGACCGAACGCCGTCCGCCCAGCATCTTATCGAGTGCCTTGACGATCTTGTTGGGCCAGTGCAGCAGGATCGTCACCACCTTCCACAGCCGGTTGGGCAGGTAGTGCACGGCGAGCCCGTCGTCCGTGAGAACGCGGGCGATTCCCGCCAGGGCGCGGGGGCAGTCGTTCAGGTGCTCCAGCAGGCTGGAGGAGAACACCAGGTCGAAATGGTTCTCGGGGAACTGTTCGGCGAGGGCCTCGGCGTCGCACACGCGGAACGTGACGTTGCCCGACTCGCCGCCCGGGAGCCGCCGTGCGTTCAGGTCAGTCGCCGTCAGGCGCCCGCAGAGGGGCCTCAGCAGCGTGCTGAGGAATCCGTCCCCCGCACCCAACTCCAACGCCTGGGGAAAAACCCCCGCCCCGCAACGGCCGAACACCACGCCGAACTGCTGTCTGCGAATGGCGTGAAGGTACTCGGTCCAGTCCGGTTTGATTCTCATGGCCGGCTGCCGCCTCCTAGCGAGGCCTGGAAACCCCCCCGGCGTCCGGCCAGGGAGTCGGGGGGGGGGGATTATCCGGCATTTCTCAGATGGCACTGCCCACGACCGCCGTGAGCATCTGATCTCTGATTATCTCTTGCCGCCGGGCTGCTTCAAGCGTTTTCTGGACGCCCAAGCCGCTGGTTCTGCCCGTGCCCGCAGCGGCTTTCGACCATTCTCCGCCTCCAGCACGACCCTCTGGCCCGATACGGACAGATCGCCTCCGCCCAACCTCACCTGCTTCTGCGACTTCCCCACCTTCATCCGTCATCCAGGCACCGCCTGCGGCAGCCGCAGCCCATGCAAGCGGTGGTTCCAGAGTTAACTTGTGATGCCGAATCAAACAGTTCAAAGGATTTCGACTTCGATCTCACGGTTTGCGCCTTGGCCATCCGCCTGGTGGGCGACCAAGACACGGTTGGACGCCTTCTGTCAGCGGCGTTTTGAAAGCGTAGGGAATCAGACGATCCGAAAAGGTGGGGCTTCTCCGGCTGGGTTTTCTTCATAGGGGAG
>JAPLNA010000069.1:15507-29090 GCA_026693065.1 Planctomycetota bacterium | reverse complement strand
AAGCGGATCCTCGCGGGCAAGGGCGTCGTCTCCGGCGGTAAAGTATCCCCCGAGGGCGCCCGCCGCAGCGCACTGAACCGCGTCTTGGACGCCATGGCCAAAGGAAAGCCAGGGGCCGGCGCATGGCCCGACCCGTTCGTCTCGGCCCGCGTGGTCCGTGTGTACCGCGATGAGGACGTGTGGAGAATTTGTCAGACCGACCCTGCCCGAGGGGCGTCCAGGTTCTCCCGCGAGACGACCGCCCTGACTGAGAAGCAGTACTTGGTGGCCGAGGTCGAACTGGTCAACAACTTCCTCGCCGCCATAGAATACCCATCGGCTAGCTTCCAGTGGAACGGCAGCACTCCCGTCAAGGTCAACGTCGGTACCGCCGCCGTCACCAGGCACAGGAGGATGGACTATGAGTGCCGGGCCAAGGTGCTCCACGCGCTGATGCCCGGCTCGTCGGTCCGGGTCATCTGTCCCGTGAAGGTTGAGTTGTCCATGGAGGTCCGCGACGCCCCCGCCCGCGGGGAGGATCTCGTGCCTCATCTCTCCGGCTCAGGTCATCGTCTCGATTTCCCCAATCGCGACCAGGCTTGGCTCGACCAGCGCATCGCCGCCCTCAAGCACGTCGATGTCGCCGTCCGCGGTGCCGCTGCCGAGGCCCTCCGCGATACCCCCGTTCCTGAGGCTGGCAAAGCCTTGCTGGCCACCTTGCAGGACACCGACGAGGGAGTGCGTTGGAAAGCCTTTGGAGCCCTGGTCCCCTTGGGCCTGCCGGAGACCGCCCCCTATGCCGTGCAGAGACTCCGTGACGAGCGAGTTGCCGTTGACGCGCTTTACGCGATCGGCCTGCCGGCCTTCGACGCCATCGCGACGGGGCTCACCGATACCGACGTCGTGATCCGCCGTACGTGTGCGAAGCTTCTTGCGGACTGGCCGCCCAAGAACGCCGTCGATCCTCTCGTCAAAGCCCTACAAGACCCCGTCCCTGATGTCCGCGCTCAAGCCGCAACCGCCCTGGGTGAACTCGGCGACCCACGCGCCCTCAAGCCTCTTGAGAAGGCCATCAAGGATTCCGACGCCAGCGTTGCCCATGCCGCCGCCATGGCCACCGCCGCCTTGACTCGCAAACCCTAAGACGTCAGCCTCTGCTCGGTGACACCGCCCTGCCGGTTTTGGCAGGTTTCCCCCGCCTGCCGACTGGCGGCGGGCCGGTCTCCCCCTTTCCGGTCCGCCGTGGTCTTTGTGTGGGACGGCGTAGCTCTTGACCAATCAGCGAGGCGGCTGTCCTACGCACCAATTGCCGCCAGCCAACGCCAATTCCACGAAGTCCACGGGATCAGCGTACCGCTTTGCCAAGGCCCTTCCCACTGCCAGGCCGCTCGTCATGGCGTCGGCGATCATCTGCTGTTGGGCTGGCGCCTCGGGCGCACACACCACCCCTTTGCCGTCAAAGAGCTTCCTGGGGTGGTTGTCCGGAACGGCACCTGCACTCGGCGAGCGAACAACACTTTCACGGTCAACGGTCATGTTCGGCGTCTCCTTGGTTCGTCGCCAGGGGCAGGCCGGCTCTTCCCGCACGGCTGGGGCTCCACGAGAGCCCCTCGGGAGAGTCCGGTCCTGCCTGGCGAACTTGTTGTCTTTCACGAGCGAGCTGCTTTCCCGGCGCCCGTCTGCGACGCGTACAACAGCCGGTGGCACTGCCGGCACGCGAAGACCCTCTCACCCGGCGGCATATAGAGCACGCCCATGCCCGGGTATAGACGGCACAGCCGTTCCGCCAGGACTGCTCCATTCATCCCGGGCATTACGATGTCTGCAACAAGCAAGTCCAGCGGGCTGTCATGTTGCTCGACAATCGCCAGGGCCTCCTCGGTACTGGAGGCTGTCAGGACGCGATAGCCGGCTTTCCGCAGCAACTCCGTGGCCACCGAGAGGACGGAAGCTTCATCGTCTACCGCCAGGATGGTTTCATTGCCGCCATGAAGTGCCCCGGCGTCTTGTCGAACCACACTGTCGACCGACGCCGACACAATGCGCGGGAAGTACAATCGCACGGTGGCGCCATGGCCCGGCTCGCTTTGAATGGCAATGGCCCCGCCGGTCTGTTTGACGAAGCCGTAGACCATGGGCAGGCCCAGCCCGCTTCCTTTGCTCACGTCTTTGGTCGTGAAGTAAGGGTCGAATACCCGCGCCAGGGTCGCTTTGTCCATCCCGCTGCCGGTGTCGCTTACCGAAACGACGACGTACTGCCCTGCCGCCAGTTCAGGGTCGATCTGACGTGACTGAGCCTCGCTAAGGGTCACGCAGGCAGTCTCGATGCTCAGCGTGCCGCCCTCGGGCATGGCGTCACGGGCATTGGTGGCCAGGTTCATAATTGCCTGCTGCAACAAAGGCCAATCGAATCGGCTCTTGTCGTCCTCGTTGCTCGACTGGATAACCAGACGAATGTCCGCGTCGATCATATGGGGAAGAACCGTGCCGGCTTCGGCAACGCAGTCCCTAACGGATTGGACGATCGGGTGAAGCATCTCTCGCCGGCCGTACGCCAGCAACTTCCCCGTGGTCGTCGCCGAGCGTTTGGCGGCCTTGAGGATCTGCTCCAGCATCGTCCGCCCCTCTTTCTTGACGAGGTCATCACGGAGGAGCATTTCGCCGAAGCCCATGATTACCTGGAGCTGGTTGCGAAAGTCGTGGGCGACGCCCCCAGCCAATAGCCCGATGGCCTCCATCCTCTGGGACTGACGTAACTGCATTTCCACCTGGTTGCGCTCTATTGCGTAGCGGATCGACCGAGCCAACGTTCGAGCATCGATGCTGCCCTTCACAAGGTAGTCCTGCACGCCGTTCTGGAGGGCCTGAACGGCCACGGCCTCGTCCTCGATGCCAGTAAGCACGACTATTGGTGTGTCGCCGGCGGCCTTTCGCATCCGTATCGCCGTGTTCAGGTTCTGACTGTCGGTCAGGTTCAGGTCAAGCAACACCAGATCAAAAGCCTCCGACTCGATGCGGTGCAAAGCCGCTTCGAGTGTCTGCTCATGTTGAAGGCGCAGCGTCTGAGCCTGGGGGGAAAAGGCAAGATAGTCCTCCAGCAGGGCCGCGTCGGCGGCGTTATCCTCGACCAGCAAGACCTTCCGAACGAGTTCATTCATGATGCTGTGCCTGCCTCGCATGGGCGACGATCCTTCTCACGATGCCCTGCAATTCTTTGAACTCGTCCGTCTTGGTGAAGTACAGGCATCTGTTTCACCGAATACTGTGCGCCGCGTGGCCCAGCGGAGGAGCCGACCTCAGCGGCCAGCCATCGATTACAGCACGCCCCGGCGACAAGGAGCGAGCAATCGGGGGGAACCGCTCAGCACCTGTGCCGCCGGGACGTCAACATCATACCACACAGAAAGCCATGCGCCCCGACGAAACAATGGCATTCGCAAGTCCGGCCAGGCGCCTGCCCCGATGACGGCGTCGCAGTCCAGAGCCATCAACGCCATCGCCAAGCGGCTGGATATCGACCCGGCTGCCGAGTGCCTGGAGATCCTCGGCTTGGATCTGGCCCGGTTGAACATTCGCCTTCATCGACCACCTCAAGGGCCTTTCCCAGGGCTCCACGCCGGCCCAGAGCCAGCCCGCCGGGCAGAGGAAAGTCGGGGGCAGATCGGTCAGACAATGGTGAACCTCCAGAATTCTGTTACCTTTGACGAGACAAGAGCGTATCGTGCTCCGCCGTGCGGTCAAATCCCCGATATTGTTTGATACTTGTACGGGCCGAAAGTCGGTGGGCCAGCACAACGGATGCCGTGCGAGTTCTCAGAGGGCGTCGAAGCAGGGATCGTAAGTGCTGAGGAACCAACCGCGACGGAGTTTTCGGTATGGACAGGTTCCACATGTCCGGGCGGGACAACAAATCCGAGTTCGCCGGCGTCAGAACCGAAACCTGAGCGATATGCCGGCGAGGATACGTCGTAAAGCGAGGCCGCCATCGCACGCCGATGCGACGGGGTGCGATGGCGACCTGGCGATTCTGCGGCTATGGGCCTTGACGAGGCCTTACAGGTACAGGGCCAGGAAGAGGCCCTCGGCCTTCTGGGCCGTTCCCGGCGAGACGGCAGCGCTAAGGCTCAGGATCGAACCTTGGATCGCCGGGCTCAAGTTGGTGAGGGCGAACTGCTGGAGGACCGGAGTAGTCACGGCGTCGGGGACGCTGCCGCTGACCTTGTGGATGCGGTTGGTGCCCGAGCCCGGGGTGACGACGTTGGTCCCGCCGCCGCCGAAGATGCTGTTGTCGGCGCCGTTGGCGACGATGGTGTCGTTGGCGAAGGTCTTGACGAGCTTCTGCCCGTTCAGGGGGTAGTCGAGGGCGGCGCGGCGGTTGTCCTGCAGGATGGGCATCTCGACGTTGAAGTTGCCCAGGTTCAGCAACGTGCCCGGGGAGGCGACGTCGAAGGGAACCGTCAGGAACATGCCGCCGCCGAAGATCACGTTCGTGCCCGTTCCGCCGGTGACGCTGTCGTTGGCGGCGGAGAAGGTGAACGAGTCCTTGCCGGCACGGCGATGGTCGCCGAAGTTGGCGGCGCTCTTGACGAAGTAGTTCTGTCCGGCTTTGTGCGTGGCGATCCTCGTGACGTAGCCCTGAATGGCGCGGGTGACATCCCGGGCGCCCCGGGCATCCGCGGCCAGTTCGGCTTTGGTGGCCGGGGCGGTGGCGAACACCGGGATGGTCACGACGGCGATGTCGGCCTCGATCGCCTTGTCGCCGGTGTTGCCGGGGTCGGGGTTGATCGTGTCATTGCCGACGAATCGCGAGGGCTCGTACGGGAAGGCCGCTAGGGCCAGGTCGCCGCTGTTGGGCAGGCGGCTGCGGAAGTTGGCGGTGGAGGCGTGATTGGCGCGGACATGGGAGGCCAGTTGCCCATCCAGGCCCTTCCCCTGCAGCCGCAGGGCCTTTTGCAGGGCGTTCAACTGGGCCGTCGTGAGGTGCAGGATGTCCGTGGGCTTGTTGTAGGTCTGTCCGTTGACCAGCGGGGTGAAGACCAGGGTCTCGTCGGCGTAGACGGTGTCGTTGCCCGAGCCGGTGTCGATCGTGTCGCAGTCCAGGGTCAGGACATGATACTGGGGGTCGTGGATGTCGGTGACCTTGGGCATGACCTTGCCGGGGTTCTTGGTCAGGGCGTCGGCGGTCAGGTCGTTCAGGACCTGCAGGCGGGCCTCCTGGACCACGAAGCCCAGGTCCACGGCGACATAGCGAAGGTCGTCCACCTGGGTCTGGAAGGCCAGGGCCTCCGTCATCAGGCTGGAGGAGGACACCGGCAGCCCCGTGGCGAACGGCGAGGCGATCACGGCGTTGTCGCCGAAGATCGTGTCGTTGCCGTCATTGCCGGAAAGCGTGTCCTGGCCGACCACGATGTCGTGGGTGTCGACGACGCCGAGCACCTGGTGCTCGTAGAGGTCGTAGTTCAGCGACAACTCGTGCAGGGCGTGGAGGGCGGCGAACAACTGCCCGTCGGCGCCGGCGACGGCCTTGTCGATCTCGGACAGGCCGCTCAGTTGGGGGGCGAAGAAGGAGGCGTTATCGCCGACGATCGTGTCGGCACCGGCCCCGCCGGAAATCGTGTCGTTGCCGGGCAGGACGTCCTGGTGGTGCACCACGTCGGGAACGATCCCGACGTAGGGCGTCATGGTCCGCCCGTCGGTGCGGTTCAGTCCGGAGGCGGCGACGATGTCCGCGAAGGCGCCGTTGGCGTTGGTGACGCTGGTGAGCACCGGCAACGTGAAGTTGACGAGTTCCTCGGGGTACATTGTGACGGTCGGGACGATCACCGATCCGAGTTGATCCAGCGTCAGGGGCAGGCCGGGGTCGTGGTCGATGAGGCGAAGCGTCTGGAGGACCTGCGGCAGGTCGGTGGGGAAGGACGAGACGCCGGCGACCTGGTCGCCGATCAGCACGTCGTTGCCGTCGCCGCCCTGGATGGAATCGTTGCCGCGTTGGCCGACGACGAAGTCCTCGCCGGCGCCGCCGTCGATGATGTCGTTGTTGGCCGGGACGAGGTCCAGCAGCAGCGCCTCGGTGTCCCAGGCGTTCGTGTCGCCGTTGATGTGCTTGGCGCCGCCGGCGTCGAAGACGCCGCTGACGAGGATCATGTCGGCCTTCGTGAGCTCACCCGCCAGAAGCGGATCGAACGTCCGCAAGGGCGTCGTGTCCAGCGGGATCATCCCGGTGACCGTGCCGACGTCCTCCAGCACGGCGTCGCGATGGAACGAGCCGTTGGTATTGATCCGGGGCGTTTCGTCGCCGTTGAGGACGCGGATGAAGTAGCCCTGGTCACCCAGCAGGAAGTCGCGGCCGTCGTTGCCGTTGACCGTGTCGTTGCCGAGCCCGCCGATGACTTCGTCGTCGCCGGCCCCGCCGGACAGCGTATCGTTGCCGCGCTGGCCGTACAGGATGTCGTCGCCGCCCTGGCCGTACATTGTGTCGTCGACGCCGATGCCGTCGAGGTCGTCGTACCGGGTGACATCCCGGATCACGTCGGCGAACGGAGCGGGCCACCGCTCATACGTGTTGTCGTCCTGCACCCGCCGGGCGATCTGCCCGTTGTCGCCCAGCATGGCGTCGGCATTGTCTCCGCCGTCCATGAAGTCGTTGCCGTCGGGCGTGCCGGCGACGGAACTGCCGCCGATCATGTCGTCCTCGCCGGTCCCGCCGTACATCGTGTCGGCTCCGCTGTTGCCTTCCATGTAGTCCATGCCGGCCTCGCCGTAGATGTGGTCGTCACCGCCCTGCCCGTACAGGGTGTCGTTATCGTCTCCGCCGTACATCGTGTCGTTGCCGTCGGAGACGGTGCTGGCCAGCACGACCGTCCGCAACGGGGCGGGCGTTTCCGGCTGGAAGCTGCCCGGCACGATCGTGATCGTGCCGTTGTCGCCCAGCATGACGTCCGCGCCGGCCTGCCCGTACAGGGCGTCGTCGCCCAGTCCGCCGGTCATATTGTCGTTACCGGCCGAGCCCAGTAGCGTGACCGCTCCGCCGCCGGAGATCGTGGCGTCGTCGCCGGCCATCACGTCGTTGCCGGCCTCGCCGAACATGTCGTCGTTGCCGTCCGTGCCCGTCAGGACGGAGGAGCCGCCGATCATGTGGTCGACCCCGTCGCCGCCGTACAGGGCGTCGGCCCCGTCGTTGCCTTCCATGTAGTCGTCGCCGGCCTGGCCATACATCAGGTCGTCGCCCGTCCCGCCGTACATCGAGTCGTTGCCGGCCGAGCCCAGCAGGTGCACGGAGGCGAAGTACCCGTCGTCGCCGAGCATCACGTCGTTTCCGGCGTCGCCGTACATCGTGTCGCCCCCGTCGGTGCCGGTCAGGACGGAGGAGCCGCCGATCATGTGGTCGACCCCGTCGCCGCCGTGCATGGTGTCGGCCCCGTCGTTGCCTTCCATATAGTCGTTGCCGCCCTGGCCGTACATGACGTCATCGCCGGCGTCGCCGTACATGAGGTCTTCGCCGGCCCCGCCGATGAGGGTGACGACCCCGCCGGAACTGATGGTGCCGTCATCGCCGATCAGGATATCGGCGCCGTCGTTGCCGTGCATGGTGTCGGCCCCGTCCGCGGCGACCGGCTGCGAGGACCCGCCGATCATGTGGTCGTCGCCGGTCCCGCCGTTCATGGTGTCGTCGCCGGCGCCGCCTTCGAGGTAGTCAGCGCCGCCGTTGCCGTTGAGGATGTCGTTGCCGCCCTGCCCATAGGCAGCGTCGCTGGAGGCCCCGCCGTTGAGGGTGTCGGTCCCGCCGCCCGGGCCTTGCAGGACCGTGCCGTCGGTCTGGATGTCGGCCTCGTCGCCGGTGATCAGGTTGCCGTCGTCGCCGCCGTAGACGATGTCGTTGCCGCCCTCGCCGCGGATGACGTTGTAGCCGGGTCCGCCGTAGACGGTGTCCAGCCCGTCGCCGCCCATGATCTGGTCGGCCCCGTCGTCGCCGTAGATCGTGTCGTCGCCCGGGTTGCCCTCGATCGTGTCGTCGCCGGCGCCGCCGTGGATCATGTCGTCCCCGCCGTTGCCGTAGATGACGTCGTCGTCGTCCCCGCCGTCGATCGTGTCGGCGTTGGGCCCGCCGAAGATCTTATCCTTGCCGGCGTCTCCGTAGACGGTCCCCGCCGCCTGCCGCACGGTCAGCGTGTCGTTCCCGCCGCCGCCGTGGATCTCCGTCGTGCCGTTGCCGGAGATGATCTTGTCATCGCCGAAGTCACCGGCCTGCGCGGGGTTCTTGAAGTCGCCCCACAGTTCGCTCGTGGCGACAAGGCCCGCATCGAGCGTGATGATGTCGCTTCCATGCCCGCCCTCGGCGTAGATCTTGTTGATGCCCGTGAACGTCTGCGTGTAGCCGAAGGCCGTCACCAGCACGTCGCCCGGATTGAGCCCCGGGGCGACATCGAAGTGCTCGTCGCCGTCGGTGACGTCGACGCTCAGGCGGTCGGGGGCGAAGGGCCCCATGTTCAGCCGCAGGATGCCGTCGGAATCGGCCGCGCCGAGCACCGTCCCGCCGGCGTCCACGTAATTGGCCAGAACCGGCGGGGGGGTCGCGCCGCTGCCGCAGGCGAAATTGAAGTCCAGCAGCGTCGCCGAGGCGATGTTGAAGTGCTTCTGCCAGCCGACGAAGCCGACGAAGGGCACGTCCACGCCGACCTTGACGAAGGCGTCAAGGAACGCCGTCATGGACCCGCTGAAGTCGAACATACACAGCGGTCCTTCCTCCAGGCCGGCGATGATCTCGTTGAGGCGGAGCTTGCCGTCGCCCTTGGGGAAGCCGGGGCTGACGTCGGGATCGGCGGCCTCGATGTTCACGTTGGCGGCGATGCCGCCCCCGACGCCGAAGTCGGCCACCACGATATCCAGGGCCGCGTACGCCCCGATGCTCGCCGTCACCGTCGCCAGCGGCGTGTAGACGCCGAACGACCCGTCGGGCTGGTCCGTGGTGCTCACGTAGAACCCGTCGAAGACGAGGCCCGGGTTGCTGAACCCGCCGGCGGCGAATTCGCTAAGCCCATGGGTGTCGTAACCGAAGGCCACGTGCCCTTTGATGTCGAAGTCGCCCAAGAGTTGCACGCCCAGGGGCCCCAGGACCGGGAAGAACTCATCCAGGTGGAAGCTGGCCTCCAGGCCCGGCATGTCGAAGGTGAAGATCGGCACGTCCTGCCCCAGGAGGACCTTGAAGACGCTGGTGGGGTGTTCGAGGATGGGGAAGTGCAGCCCGCCGCCTTCGACGGCGCCGCCGGTCCCGTCCATGCCGGGCAACTGAAGTCCGTCGAGGAATCCCTGGATGTCGCTGTCCGTGACGCCCAGGGTATTCAACGCCCCCATGACGTCGTTGGCGGAGAAACTGGTCAGGCTGACGCCCGAGAGGGGCGCCCCCCCGCGGGCGTCGTAGCCGTTGTCCTGCAGGTTGAACGAGCCCAAGTCCAGGATGACGCTGCTGGAACTGGGGATCCGCGAGATGAAGTCGTTGACGGAGTTGACGGCCTCGAGCAGCTTGGTCTCCGGGCTCGGGTTGAGGGTGTCGACGGTCTCCAGCAGCGTGACCTTGCCGTCGCTGTTCTCGTCAAAGAGCCCGCGCAGGAAGCCGATGTCCGACAGTACGGGCATGCGGACGTTCAGAACGTCGAAGACCGGCTGGAGCGGGTCCAGGACGGACTTGATCTTCCCGACGATGGGGGCGGCGAAGTCGCTGAAGAAGCTCCCCAGGTCCAGTTGGATGTTGTTGAAGCCGATCTGCGGCTCGTCGCCAAAGCCGGCCAGGCTGCCGCCGGGGTCCACGACCGTTCCCACTCCAAAATGCCATGTCAGGTCAAAGTCGGCCCGGAGGGACGGGAAGACCGCCGACCCATTGAACGTCAGATGGTTCTTCAGGTGGATGCCCGCGTCGCCGCTGAGGGTCGCGTCGAAGGTGACGTGGCTCAGGTCTCCCGGAAGCGAGAGCTTGTTGTCCAGGTCGCTGTCGCTGACGTCGACCAGGAAGTTGACGTTGAAGTCGCTGGGCGTGGTCGGATTGTCGGTGGCCTCCAGTTGCAGGAAGCCCAGCAGCCCCGCCGTCGCCGATAACCCCGGGGCCGTGACGTCCAGGCTGATCTTGAACTCGGGATTCGCGCCGGTGGGGGAGGTGTCGATGTAGAACCCGCCCGCGTCCACCCCGAGGTTGAGCAGGAACGTGTAGGTGACGGTGGTGTTGACGGTGCCGTTGACCGTCAAGCCCAGGCCCGGCAGGCCCACGTCGAAGTTGGGGCTGAAGGAGGCGTTGATCAGGGTGCCCGAGATCGTCGTGTCGAACTGGGCGGCGGTGACGCTGCCGGCGACGACCGTGTCGCTCTCGACGACCCCGCTGACGCCGGTGATGGCGGCCAGGGCGTTCTTGATGTCGTTGGGCGTGAGGGTGGCGGCGCCGCTGAGAATCGTGAAGACGCCGTTCACGTCGCCGATCAGCGTGTTCAGCAGGTCGTCGGCGGTGGCCTTGGCGTTCTTGAGGGCGTTGCCCACCAGGGGCAGCGGGTGGCCCAGAACCGCGTCGAACAGCTTCGTGTCGAAACTGTCCAGGACGTTCTGGACGTCGGCGTACTGGGTCTGGATGATGGTCGTTATGGGGCCGCCAAACGGGTCCGTCCCCGAGAGCAGCAGGCGCTCCTCACACGACTCCATTTGGGGCGATTGCGGATTGCGATTCGCCTGGCGGCGGGAGATGTGTCGAGGAGACTTCCGATTGCCTTTCGACGTCCGAGTGCCGATTGGTTTGCGAAACATGGCCAAGTCCTTTCCAAAGCCGCTGTCACCTGATCAAGCTGTTCGCCCGACGTTGAGATGTTCGTTCACCGGTGCTCCTCCGGCCGCCAGGCGGTTGGGTTGCCTGCGCAGTGCCGGACACTGGAGAACATCTTATGTCGATTGTTTTTGGTTTCTGCGTCCGAGACCGAAAAACTGCGTAAGATTGCGCAAGTCACTACAAGACTTTGTCTGACATAGTGTTAGAATATCACAGCTAGATGACCCAAAAGCCGACGGGGGTTCGCCCGGTGAAGAGGTAGTAGAGGGCGCCGACGATCATGGGGATGGTGGCGGCGAGGATCTCGCCGGCGATGAGCCCGATCATGAGGGGTTTGACCTTCTCGTAGACCGTGTGGCCGCCCAGGTGGGTGGCGGCGATCTTGGCCAGCCAGCCCAGCAGGAAGGAGAAGGCCATGATCTTGGTCTCTCACGTGCCCAGCATCACGAACAGGATCGGGTGGAGGGGCCACCAGGGGAAGCGCAGCCTGGCCGTGGCGAACAGGAGCACCAGGGCGAGGGTGGCGCCGAAGGCGAGCATGAGTTTCTTGTCGGGCTTGATCCTGCTGAAACGGAGGGCCCCGTCGGCGGCGTCGAGGAGCTTGGTGTCGTGGGCGGCCTCGTACTTCTCCTTCATGTTCAGGAAGGCCGTGATGGCGAACTGAGGCATCCAGTCGCGGTTGTGCTCGTCCTGGGTGGCGTTGACGCCCTTTTCGTACTGCCAGTAGAGCGTGGCCGGCACGGCGACGGCGAAGGCGACCAGCAGGGCCGGGACGCCCAGGGCCGCCGTCCGACCGGGCGGGAGGCCCTTGAGTTGGGCGACCTTGAGCCCCTGGACGACCAGGGGCATGAGGCCGCCCGTAGGGTGCGTCTTGTTAATCACTCTTGCGTCAGGCCGCGCGACGGCGGCGGATAATCGCAAACCCGCCCATAGCCAACAGGGCCAGCGTGGCGGGTTCGGGGGTGATCGTTTCGACAAGGGAGTAGAACGCACACTGGCTGTTCGGCAGGCCGGTGAGGTCGTTGAAACCGACACGGACGATCGAGTTCTCGCCGTTGGTGACGCCATTGTCCCAGTTCGTGCCGATCCCTGCGTCATTTCCGTGAATGGCGGAGTTGGCGAAGGTGCCGATGTAAAAGGCGCAATCAGGCCCCACAGTCGCCAGATCGCCGTAACCGCGATGGCCGGGGAGCGAAGTCGCGATGTCCACCGGCGTGACGGTTCCCTGGTACCCGGGGCTGCCGAAGTCATATCGGGTTATCGAGCCGTCGTTGTTGTTGGCGTAGACCGAGTTTCCGAAAGGACCGGCACCGAATGCAAGACCATCGGGGTATCGCGCGGTGTTGAATTGCTTGATCAGACCGCCGCTACTGTTGATGATAATGATGCTGCCGTTGCCCTGCCCGGCGAGCGCGATCTCCCCACCTGGACCGGTTTCCATGTCATCAATCAACGTGGGTGCGGTGTAGATAAGGGTATTGACCTGGCTCACGGGGTCATAGACATAGACGTTGCTATTGCCGGACGAATCGGTGTAGACGATCTTGCCATTGGGCAGGGTGTTGATGCCGTAGCCCGGCGTTGTCACAGTATTGGGCATGTTTACGGCAGGCAACGCCCAGTTGTTCGGGTCCACTCGCTGCAGGCCGGTCGTGCCGACTGTGTATAGGTATCCGTCGGTGCCGTTGGTTATGCCCGCGCCATTGGCCAGCCCTGTAATCACATGCGAGGTAAGCACCGGGTGAACACTTGTGCCTTGGTGAAGGCCGGTTGCACTTGGGTCGAACTCGTTAATAGTCCCGTTGCCACGGGTCAGCAGATGCCCGGACATCGTCCATGCGCCGCACCCTTCGTTGCCGATGGGGCCTGCGTAAATCCCGAAGTTGTAGTTGGGGTCCTGGTACTGGTCGAAATGCCCTGTCGCCATCGCCGACGACGTGCACATCGCACCTACTACTGCGACCGCAAGAATGGCTTGAACGCCGATACGATTGTGCCGTGCCGTTTTCATGTCTGTCTCCAATCAAGAATGACTGATATTGCCTGGCCCGTGACCGTCGCGGGCCGCCATATGCTGCCGCCTCCACAAGCGAACGTCGGAACCTCACACGTTGAACTCTCCTTTCCTCGGCGAATCACCGCACCAGACACAACGGACAGGTTCCACTTGTTCCTGATCGCCTGCATGAATCTTGTCCTTGTTCTTCACCAGCACAGCCGTGGCACTCAGTCGCCGAGAATCACATCGGGCGCCGCACCGACCGTGCCGATACAACGTGAGTCGCTTAGAAACCAACCCGAAGGGGCTCAGGCAGGAAGGAACGAAGGAGCAGTTTCTCGCCCTGCCCTTTCACTAGCACCGGTGGTTCGACCGGCTTGTCGTCTCTGCCGGTTTCCGGGCGGAGGTTGGAGCACGAACAATCATAGGCACCCCGGTACGACCAACAGAGAAAAATGGAAAACGCTCCAGACGGCTAGATCGTGGTGCTTCTCCCGTGTCGGCGCAGCTCATAAACCGCTTGACCTCGCCGCCAGAGAGGGCAGCATGCTCATACCCACACCCGTTCGACGGGCTACGCCCATTGCCTGTCGAACGGCCATCGGCGGCTCTCCCACCCGCCGCAGACGGCAGCTCTCCCCCGGCTGCCGACTAGGCTCTGTCTGAAAACCCGTTTCGTCGCATGACGATCGGGGCCGCCTATTTGGAAACCAACGGATTTCCCGCAGATTCAGCCAGGCCTCCTGTGGCCCCGCCACCACCGGATTGAGTTTTCAGACAGAGCCTAGCGGTGGACCAGTTCGC
>JAPLNA010000069.1:2338-15478 GCA_026693065.1 Planctomycetota bacterium | reverse complement strand
AGTTCGCGGTCGCCCCCCCCCCCCCCGAACAAGGAATAGCCCGTGAACATCATCGACGTGAAAGATCTGTCCGCCGCCGACTTCCACCACCTCAGAGCCAACCTGGCCGCCGTCGTTCGGCGAGATCGGAGGGGCCTCTCCTTCTATTGCCACAAAAGAGTCCGTCGCACGGTCCCAGGCCACGCGCCTGGGGCCTCCCGACCGCGCTCGCGGCGAAACAATCGGCACGTCTAATCACGGGGATTGCCTACGACGACGCCGTGGGGGCCACCGATGTCCACCGCCGTGCCGCCTCCCGACTTCTCGATGACCACGCCATGCCGGCCGCCGATCGTCACGTCGTGATTCGACCTCTCATCCCGTTGACTGTGGTCTGTGCCGGCGCACCCGGTGGGTACGGCCGCCAACAGCACCAGGAGGAGCAGGCTCATCAGTATTCTTCCAATCGTGTTCATGGGTACGCCTCTCAGTTATGCATCACATCCGATATCTTCCGACCGTCCGGCCCGGGCCGGACTACGTTGACTTCCGCGACGAGATCACGACCAGGGCCACTCCGCCGGCCAACGCCACACCGCCCAGAATGGCGGGGATCGGGATGGTCTTTTCCTTGTCGGCGGTAACCGTCAGCCCGCCCACGTCCACGACCTTCTCGCGGCTGGTGTAGCTGACGCCCTGGACGATCAGGCCGACCACGCCCAGGATTATGAGAACAATGCCAAGAATCATTTTGGTCTGCATGGTTCGTCTCCTATCTCCCGTTGCTGGCAGCCGATGCCGCCGCAGAGGATGTTCACCAGTTGAAGGGGATCACGTTGAAGATCAACAACAGCAGCAGGATCAGCAGCAGCAGACCCATGCCGCCGGCGGGGCGATAGGCAAACGGTCTTTTTCGATGTGGTGGCTCGAGAGCCGGGTTGAGCAGAACCGACAAACGAACTGCGACCCGACGGAACCCCCTCAGCCCGCGAAAGATGTGGCGGCAAGTCAACCTGTCGCCAAGCGACGGTAACTACCCCCTCTTTGCCTCGCGGCAGACAGGTGGCTCAGCTAGCGTGAAGATCATGACTTCTTCGCCCGTGACCGTGCTAATGTCGTAATGCAGGCTTACGACCTTGACCCCGGTGATACGCTGAACCATTTCCTCCACGGCCAGCTTCCCCGTGTCCATCAACTGCCTCCGCATCTGCTTGAGCAGTCCCTCGCCCTTGTCCATCGGGAGCGTCTTGACCAAATGCTGTTCGCCTGCTGTCAGAACGCCGCGGAGACGCACCACCAGAAGGTCGTCGATCAGGTAGGCACGGATGTCCTTGGGCCCGCGACCCATGTACTCCTGTTGGAAACGGCTGGCCACCTCGCAGACACCTGCTTCAATCTCGCCATGTGTCTTCATGATCGTCTTCCAGTCGCAGCCATTCTCGCCCAAAGAAACCCGCAAAGAAATGATCGCGACCTGTCGTCAGCTTAGCGCCGAAGCGTCAAGTTGGTGTGGTTGGAAGTATTATACCGTCAAGTCCCGAAAAGCCTGTCGGAAAACCCACGACCTTGTTCTCCCGGGCTCGTCACAGATTCTTCCAGCATCGCCAGGAACGCTTCTCCCTCCCGAACCGACCCACCGCTCGTCCAGACACTGATCTCCGTTCCTGGACCATTGCCCGCCCCTTTCCCTTTCCCCCGCTACAATGAAGTTGCCTTGGCACAGGGACAAGATTGGACATCCAGCCAATCGTTCCTTGCCGCTGGGGCATTTCTTATTGCCGCCACCCCATCGCCCAACCCCACAATAGAAGCGGCGGCTCTCCTTCCAAAGCCGCCGCTATGCTGGGCCATGGATCGACCGGCCCAGACTGACACCCTTATCGGCAGGCTCGACGAGTCAGTTTGGTAACGGCATGCCCCGCCAGAAGAATCAGGGCATGTCCAGAATCGCATCACCGCCCCCGTGTATTGCCCCTTCCTCCTTCAGTTTGGCAAGCACAGGGGGGGGATATCGCTGTTCCCGTAGGTCATCGCAGAAAGGAATATAGCCCCGATTGGAGTACGCGTGGCGATTGCTACTACCGGGGGCTGACCGGGGCGTGCTGGGGCAGGCCTGCGACCGGCTCCTCCTGTATGAGTTGCTCAAGGCCGGCCAGTGCGTCCTGGCAGATCAGCATGACCTTGCGCTTCTGGCTCAAGGAGATGGTTAAGGACCGAACGTTGGTATTCTCGCGTGAGAGTTTGAGGATTTGCGCCCTAAGCTCGGCGAACTGGGCATAGCGTGCGGCGGCGGTCGTGAGATCGGCGTTACCGCTGAGGCCCGGAATCGCGGCCAGACTTTCGAGATTCTGGCGGACCATCTGGTCTTCCTTGGTCATTACCGCTTCCATCTCGTCCATCTTCTGGTCGCTCTCTTCGGCAATGTGCGGCGGGAGCAGGGCCAGCAGGCGTAGCGCCGCGAGCCGGGCGCCGTCGGTAAGTCGCATGACCTTCAGATCGTCCGCGGAAGTGGAATTGCCGTGCGCCGCTACGACGCGGGCCAGCGAGCCATCCATTTCCTTGATCGTTGCGGCAGCCGGTCCGAACGCCAAACTGTACGCCTTGATGTTGGTGTTTCTGACTGCCAGGATCAACAGTTCCTTGTCGATGCGCTGGAAGTCAAGAAAAGCTCGGGAGAACTGGGCGAGAGTTTCCTTCTCTTTCTGGGTGCCGCCGGGCTCCAGCAGACTCTCCAGTTCCCGGCGACCTTGCTCCACCGTGGCGGTTGCTGCGCTGGCCTGGCTAGCGTAGGCGAGTGAGTCTTCGTCGGTGATGGCCATGACGGCGCTCTTTTCCGCTTCGGATGCCGAGGCCAGCGCCACCCGCATACGTTCCACTAACTCGACGCGTTTGGCCTTGAGAACCAATTGGGCGGCGGGATCCTGCTTCCCCCGGAAATGCAGAATCGCCAGTATGACCGCGAGCGGCACTACTGTTCCGACCGCCAGCCCCAGAAACATCGCGCGATCAAACTTCAGTGTCACGTTGGCCTCCCGAAGGTTGGGTGCCGGTTCAGCTGGGATTTCCCAGCTAGCCTTGCGCCCACGACCGTGGTGGGCCGTTTCGATAATTCTATCACCGGTCCGGAGATCGGCAAGTTCTTCCCGAGAACCGACCAACTCCCGCCACTGCCTGCAGCGTCCATTGCAAACGGGTGAAGTGTTACTGTTCACAACCAACATCCATAACCGTCTATATACTAATGGGTTGAGGTCACTTGAGCGACGCCGGCAGCGGGACTGTCAGTGTGATCTGGCAGCCCCGGCTCGGTTCGTTGGCGATGTCTATTTGCCCGCCCAGGGCTTCTACCCGCCGGAGAATAGCCGGCAGATCCGTAGATTCGTCGCTGGAAGTCGCCACAACCCCCGGATCGATGCCCGCCCCGAACTCGCTCGAAGTGACGCGCACCTGTGAAGGGTCGGGCCGGGTCAGCTCGAGGCAGGCGGACACCGCATGGGCTCGTTTGGCGAGGGCGGAGAGCAGTTCCCGAACAACATCGAGAATCGCCGCACATGTCCCGTGCTCGTCAGCGACAATGGAACTGCCGGCCGTGTCACTAGCAACTTGCATCACCAGCCCGCAGGCTTCCTTCATGGATTTCCCCAGCCACCGCACGGCCGCCAGGACCCCCAGGTTCTGGAGAATCCACTGTTCCGTCTCTTCGCCCGCTTTGCGCAACTCCAGGCGATTCTTCTTGCGTTCGATGGCATAGCGGATAGCCCGCCACAAGTGCCATCCGTCGTATTCTCCCTTGACGATGTAGTCCTGTGCGCCTCGGTTCAATGCCTGCACACCAAGTTCTTCGTCGTCCATGCCGGTGAGGACGACGATGGGGATGTCGGGCGCCGCTGCGGCGGCCCGGCTGATCGTCTCAAGCCCACAACTATCCGGCAACGACAGGTCCAGCAGGAGCACATCGAATCGCCTGGAGCGAACGGTCCCGCCCAATTGGGCAAGACGTTCCAGGCGAGTGACGTGATACGTCATGTTCGGCACGTCCCAGAGCAGATACTTGAGCAGGTCCACATCCCCGGGGCTATCCTCGACCAGCAGGATCTCCACAGCGGGCCCTGTCACGCCCGGTGGTGTCATGATCCAGCCTCCGGAAGGGTAAAGTGGAAGGTACTGCCTTCCCCGGGTGTGGATTCCACCCAGATTTGCCCACCGTGACTCTCGATGATCTTCTTGCAGATGGCCAGCCCGATGCCCGTGCCGGCGTACTTCTCGCGGGTGTGAAGCCGCTCGAAGATCTTGAACACCCGCTCGATCGAATCAGCCGGTATGCCAATGCCGTTGTCGCGGACGGAGAACTGCCAGGAGCTTCCCTGGCGCTCGGCGCCGACGTGAATCCGGCAGGGCCGGTCCGGGCGGCGGAACTTCAACGCGTTGCCGATCAGGTTCTGGAACAACTGTCCCAACTCGATCGGATTGGCCAGGATCGTCGGTAGTTGGTCCTGCGTGACGACCGCCCCGGCCTCCTGCACCACGGCCGACAGATTGGCCAGCACCCCCGCGACGATAGCCCGGACCTCCACCGGCCGGACGTCCTGATGCTTCCGCCCCACGCGGCTGAACTCGAGCAGGTCCTTGACGAGCTGCCGCATCCGAATCGCCGCATCCGTCGAGTAGCCGATGTACTCCCGGGCCTTGTCGTCCAACTGCGGCCCATAGCGCTGCTGGAGCAGGTCCATGAACCCGCTGACCATCCGTAGCGGTTCCTGCAGGTCATGGCTGGCGACGTAGGCGAACTGCTCCAATTCCTTGTTGGACCGTTCCAGGTCCTGCACAGCCGTCCGCAGGGACTCTTGCGCCCCTTCAAGCTCTTCCACGTCGGTGTTGGTGCCAAACCACTGCATCACGTGCCCGGCGGGGTCCTTCAGAGGCTGGATACGCGTCAGGAAGCGACGGAAGACACCATCGGCGCCCCGTAGCGGGAAGGTCATATCGAACGGCTCGCCGGTGGCGATGGAGGCCTTCCACCGCTCCATTACCAAAGGGAGGGCGGCTGGATCATGCACGCTCTGCCAGCCCCAGCCCTCCATTTGCTGCGGCGTTGTGCCGGTGTAGCGGTACCAGTTGTCGTTGTACCAGGTGATGTACCCATCGGCGTTGGCCCACCACGCCAACTGCGGGATGGTGTTGGCGAGCGTGCGGAAGCGTTCCTCGCTCTCCCGCAGCGCCATCGTGCGATCGGCTACTCGCCGCTCCAGGAGATCATTGGCCTCCCGCAGCGCCGCTTCGGCGATCTTGAGATCTTCGATATCGGTGCAGGTGCCGAACCATTTCAATATCTCGCCGTTGGCTCCGAGCATCGGTGCGCCCCGGACTAACCACCAGCGATAGACCCCGTCGGCACGCCGCAGACGGCATTCCAGCGAGTACGGTTCGCTGTATTGCGTCGCACGCTGCCAGGCATTCCATGCCCGCTGCTTGTCATCGGGGTGAAAGGGCGTGTTCCAGCCATGGCCGTAACTTTGCTCCATCGTCATCCCCGTGTAGTCCACCCATCGCTGATTGAAGTAGATGTTCCAGCCGTCGGCCCGGGTGGCCCAGACGACCTGCGGCACGGCCTCGGCCAGGGAGCGAAACTCCTGCTCGCTCGTCCGCAGTGCTTCCTCGGCCCGCTTGCGTTGGGTAATGTCGCGAGCGGCGGCGAAGATGCCGACTACCTGGCCACCATCATCCCGGTACACCGCGGCGTTATACAACACCGGAATCGTGTGTCCGTCGCGGTGACAGATCTCGAGCGGGTAGTCGCGGACCACACCCTCCTGGAAGACCCGCCGGTAGCCCGTGCGAGCCTCGTCCGGGTCGGTGAAGTACATGCTGAAGTCGGTGCCGACGAGTTCCTGGCGCGTTCGCCCGGTGCTGGCCTCGGTGGCCGCATTGACGTCGGTGATGGTTCCATCCGGTCCGATTGTCACCAGCGGGTCCAGGGACGCCTCGATCAGGCTCCGCGTATAGGCGCCGGTCTGGCGAAGTGCCTGGAGCGCCCGCGTCAATTCGGCCGTCCGCTCTCGGACGCGAAGGTCCAATTGCTCCTTCGCCAGGCGCAATTCCTCCTGAGCCCGCGTCTTGGCCAGTGCCACGGCCAGGTAATCGGCCAGGCGTTCCCACAGCGCGATGAATCCGGGGGTGAATCGGTTCTTCCGTTTATCGTTCAACTGGAGAAGACCCAGGTGTTCTTCCCCCACGCGCAGGGCAATCAGCGCTACCGACTCGTACTCCTCCCCGTTGCAGCGGTTCCGCGTGCGGGCCTGGCGGTCGGCCTCGCTCGTGGAGGCCAGAAGCTCCGTCGTACTGTTCGACCAGAAACTGCCCCAGGCCGTGAAGAACGGCTTGGACGGGTCGAATCGCCCCTGGATCACGTTGCCGCACATGCACTCCTGAATCGGGTAGCCGGCGCTGTCGCGGAGGAGCTCTCCGGTAGCGTCCCGGGCGCAGAGGCTGTTCTCCATCCGGACGAACTCCTCGGGGAACCCGCGCGACTCGAAGTAGGGGTAGTCGTCCCCGTCTTTGATCCGTATGCCGACGGCCTGGCATCCGGACCACTGGTGGAAGAAATTGACCGCCGCGTGGACGAGGCCCGCCGTTCCCCTGGCCTCATTTACGAGACTCAGGAATTCCATGGCCGTATGCCGTTCCCGCTCGGCCAGCTTCTGCTCGGTGATGTCGCGGGCGACGTGGACCGACCCCGTCATCTTGCCCTCCGAGCTGAACATGGGGGTCGTGCTGACGAGGAAGTCACCGCCCAGACGATCCTCGTGAACTTCCGTCGAATGTTGCCAGCCGTCCCGAAGCGTCTGGGCGTGCGGGCAGAAGTCCGGCGGGGAGTCGGTCCCGTGTACGGCTTTGTAGCAGGGCAGGCCCACACACTGCTCGGGCGTTATGCCCAGCCGCTGCGCCATCGCCCGGTTGGCGCGCACGACGCGGTGCTGATCGTCGAGGATGGCGATCAGGTCCGGTACGCTGTCGAAGGTCCGCTCCCATTCCTCCTTGGCGCAACGAAGTGCCTCCTCCTGCCTCTTGCGTTCGGTGATCTCTCGGGCGGCCACGACGGCGCCGACGAGGCCTCCGTCTGGGTCCCTGATCGGCCCGAAGCTGTAGCTGCCCCACCAAGTCTCGCCCGTGTCTTTGCGGCGCAGCTGGTATACGACGTTGGCGGCCTCTTCGCCCCGCAACGCCCGCGGCATGGCCCACATCTCCGGCGGCGCGAGTGTTCCGTCTTCGAGATACGCGTCGAGATACGTGGGGCAGTCGGCAATCGTCCGACTGCACTCGGTCAACCGCCCATCGGGATCGGCGATGAATACGGCCTCCGTCATACTCGCAAAGGCGGCCTCCAACTTGGCCCGGCTTTCCTGTACCGCCGTCGCGGCCGCCTCGCGCTGGGCGGCGAGCAAGGCCTGCGCCTCGGCCGCAGAGGCGCGGGCTTGGGCGAGGAGAATGGCCTCGGTGCCCCAGGCGATCATTGTCCCGCTCAGCAGGAAGAGCATCAGGCCCAGCCAATCGGCCGGTCGTGATAGTGCGAACTGGCCCGTGGGCTCAATCCAGAAGTAATCGGTCAATATCGCCGACAAGGCCGTCGCCAGCAAGCCCGCCCTCCGGCCCCCGTAGAGGGCGGCGAATACCACAGCAGGATAGAAGACAAGAAAGGGCGCCTGCGTGCCCAGTGCCGATAGGAATACCAGTCGTAAGGCAGCCGCGGCGATGACTATCACCACAGCCACAAAGTCGCGGTGGAACGCCGGATGCGACTTCTGTCCCGACGGAAGAAGCGGCCGCCCTGACTCGTGGAACGCAGCCAGAGAGGCCAGAAGCAGATAGAAACCGCCAAGCCATTGCGCCGCTCTGGCCAGCCAGTTCACCACGCTCCAGAGGGACAACTGGATCATTACGCCGAACAACCCTACCGCCAGTAGAAGCAGGGCGAGGCAGTACCAGGAAGTGAACGGAGTGTGCGTCGAACGCCGGCCGGCATACAACAGAGCGGCAGAGAGAACGAACGTCGCGATGGCAGAGATGAGCACACAATAACGTACCATCGTACCGCCTTGACCCGGAATGAAGAAGACCGGAAGCCAGTGCGCCAGCGACGCCAGGGCGACCAACCAAAGTGCGCCCAGCGCTAGCGAGCAGCCCGCACCCAACCACAGAGGTCTTGAACGGAGCGGCCGCTTCGGCCGCAGCGAAAGGATGGCTCCCGCCAGAAGGCACAGGCCCGCCAGCAAGATGCCGGTATTAAAGATGGTGACGTTGATATTCGCATCGTCGCGGGAGACGGCGTCTCCAACCGTCCCGGCCAGGCTCCACAAAACCACCCCGCACTCCAGCAGAAGCAGCCCTGGCGCGCCCAACGCCAGGAAACTCCGTCCGATGAGAAAAATGGCGCCCAGCGAGACTAACGTATACAAGGCGAAGCTCAAGACGAGCCTCAGGGGTTCGTTCTCGTAGGATGCTCGCAGGCCCCATACCCTTGCCGCAACGATGGCTACCAGCAGCAGCGGCACAGGCAACCAGGCGAATCGCTGCCAACTCCCGCCGGGCCGGGAGGACGAGCCCGCCTCAGCGGCCGAACTTGATGTGTCGAGTGTATTGTGGCTTGCCACCAGTTGCCTCTCTTATTCGACAGGATGACGAAGCAAGATGTCGTGCCCTCGGAGGGTATTGATTCTACTTACCACGGACGCCCGCGGCAGGAACGCGGACGCGTAAACGGATTTCAGGCACGGACTCTGCCGCCGTCACCTGGCGCCGCTGCTCCACTGGCGTCAGTCTGTGGAAACCCGACGCAAGAGGGGTGTCCCGTGACCGCGGTACACGCCGGGCACGCATACCGATGGCCGCGTCCCCGAATCCTATGCCCGGGAATCAGAAAACCCTACCGTCCGGCCGGGAGATTGTCTTATGCACACCGCCCGCCCCATTTACCGACCCCTTCAACCAAGGAGTCTCCCCATGACCATTATCTGCGCAAGAAATCTGTCCGCCGCCGACCTCCGCCACCTCGGGCCCAACCTGGCCGCCAAGATCTGGCAGGATTGGCAGAACGCGTGTGCCTTGTCGGCTCAACCCGCCAGGTTCGCAGACGACAAGGCCGAGTTCGTTTCTCCAAATGCTAACAAAAAGGAGCTGATCTCATGCTGAATCTCATTCTTCACTGCGGCTCTCGACAGGCCGACCGCCAGCAGGTCGAGCATTCGCCCACGCCTGCTGGAACGCCCACCTGGGTGCCGATTCCCCATCACCGCCTGCTGGAGCGGGTCGAGTCGTCCTTGACCGCCACCGGCCTGCGGATTATCAACCAGGCCCACGCACTCTCGGCCGACCGCCTGCGTTACTTTGGGCTGCTTGAAGTTGTCAACGGTGACAACCATGGCGACTACGGCCTCGTCGTCGGCGTCCGCAACAGCCACGACAAGCAATTCCCCGCTGGCCTGGCTGTCGGCAGCGGCACCTTCGTTTGCGACAATTTGTGTTTTTCCTCCGAGATCGTCATCGCCCGCCGGCATACCCGATTCATCGAACGCGACCTGCCCGGCCTCGTCGACCAGGCCGTGGGCCGCTTGGGCGACCTGCGGGGGCTTCAAGACGAGCGGATCGCCAAGTACAAGCAGACCGAACTGACCGACATGCGGGCGCACCACCTTGTCATTCGTGCCCTCGACGCCCGGGTCGTGCCTGTCACCCGCGTGCCCGACGTGCTCCAGGAATGGCGCCACCCCCGGCACGAGGAGTTTGCCCGCGACGGGAAGACAGCGTGGCGCCTGTTGAACGCTTTCAGCGAGAACTTCAAGAACGGCAACCTGATGAGCCTGCCCCGACGTACTCAGGCCCTCCACGGCCTTCTGGATGCCGTCTGTGGCCTTCGCCCGGGCAGGAGCGCCCTGCCAGTCGCTGTCGGCAGCAACTGACAGCATGTGATGGTCGGCCGATGGCGGTCCAGGCTTTGGGCCTGGATCGCCGGCCGACCATATGAAGCCCCCAACTGCTCCGGGTCTGCTGAGCAAACCATCGCCATCTCTTCTACCCCCAACGGAAAGGAAACCCCATGCGAGGTATCGCTATCGCGTTGATCGTGATCGTTATCCTGGCCCTCTGCCGGCTGGCCAGTTGCTGAAGTCCATCGGCTTTTCTCGTGTTCCAAGGGAGTGTCAACATGCGTGTGGATCGATTACCCGGCGCTAAGGTCATTACGCCGATTCTCTGGGTGGTCCTGATCGGCGGCCTTGCCACGGTGATCTTCTTGCACCGGAGCTCCTGGCAGCCCGCGACGATCGACGTGGAGCGGACCACCCTGTCCCTGCTCAAGAGCGAACCGGTCAGGATCCTCGTGGTCCGGAGAACGACGACCCAGATCGTCGTCGAGTACGAGGAAGAAAACTGGCTGGGGCATTGGCAAGGCGTCCTGTGGGGCGTGGTGCAGATGCACTATGGCATCGACCTGGACAAAGTCAGCAAGGCCGATCTTCGGCGCGATGGCGAGACCGTCGTCGTCGCTCTGCCGGAACCCCAGTTGCTGACGTTTACCGTGGAGCCCGGAAGCGTTGGCCTGATGACCAAGAGCACGGCCGCCCCCAAGATCGCGGACATGCTGCACAACGGGCATCGGCGGCTGCTGGAGGAACGCCTCCGCGAACGGGCGATGGAATTTGCCAAGGGGCACGACCTGATGCCCTCCAAGGCCCAGATTGTCCGTGAACTCAACGAGGCCGTCGCGTCCTTCGGTGACAGCGGCCTGAAGATCCGTTTCGAGTGACGGGCGAGGCCCGGGCACCGCCAACTCAAACAGAAAGGATGAACTGCCATGTCAGCCCAAACCCCCAGCAAGAGCATCACCCTGTACTTCCGTGAAGGCAGCAGCGACAAGGTGTACCAGGCCGGTATCGAGCCCAAGGGCGCCGGCTTCGTCGTCAACTTCGCCTACGGCCGCCGGGGCACGACGCTCCAGACCGGCACCAAGACAGCCAAGCCCGTGGACTATCAGTCCGCCCTCAGTATTTACGACAAGCTGGTGAAAGAGAAGATGGCCAAGGGCTACACGCCGGGCCAAGACGGCACGCCGTACCAGGGCACGGAGCGTCAGCCCCTCGCCACGGGCGTTTTCCCCCAGCTACTCAACCCGATTGACCAGGACCAGGCGGCGCGACTTGTCCTTGATGACGACTGGTGGATGCAGGAGAAGTTCGACGGTTATGCGCACATCATGATTATGCGGAGTCCGTTGAGGATACCGATATGGAACGCCCTATTTGGCAGTCCATTCCGCGAGTTGTGTTTTGGACGTGGTGCGCATAATCATGACGTCTTTCTCATGCCCTTGCGGCAGAAAGGAAGGCGATCATGTTGGATGATTTGTTCCGTTGGAAGGTGGATCGCGAACGTATTCGCGCCAACCCGAGGAAAGAAGCCCTGGAGCGGTATCTTGCGTATCTGGTCAGGCGCGGCCACGTCACCAGGGTCTGCCGCGCGTACGTTGGTGTCGTCGAACACTTTGGGTGGTGGCTGAAGCGACGGCCCTTGAGCCGGGAAGTGGTTCAGCACTTCCTACATCGGCATCTTCCGAGATGCCGGTGTTCAATGCCGGTGTTCCGGGACTACAATCTCAACAGCGCGGCGCTCAACCGCCTTCTGGAGATGGAGGGCATACCACGCCCTGGCTTTGAATTCCCTTCCGGCTTTGTCGGCAGCCTGCTGCGACGATACGCGGAACAACTGACTGCGGTGCGGGGGTTGGTCGCCAAAACGGTGCATGCTCGCGTGGTTTACATATTGGCCCTGCTAACTGTTCTGCGGGTCCGGCGGGCCAGTCACCTACTGGCATGGACGCCAGATCAGATCGAGCGATATGTCTGCGGGAAAGCCCAGCGCGGTTCGGCGGGCACTACAGCCCTCAATCGGCCCATGCGATCATGCGAAACATCGTGACGTACGCCTACACGCCGGACAAGGATCCCGAGGTCAAGTAGGATCTTCAGTGAGAACAATATGCTTCCCCGGTACCTCTCGTCCCGGAAATTCTGCTGCATGGGTGCTGCACGGCTCATTTTGAGAAGCTGTAACTATCTGCAATAGCTAAAATAAAAGGCACATACCGCGCACGTTGCCAACGTGAATGTCGTGAGTTCAAGTCTCATCGCCCGCTTTGGAGAAGGGCCGCAGGTAACCGCCTGCGGCTCTTTTTGTTACATCACAAGCTCCAACCCGCTCGCTCGTTGTGGCCCCGCCGCTACGTGACGATCTACCGCCGTCCTCGGGACTGTGATGGACTGTAGTGGACTGTAACGGGCTGTAATCCGGCACCGATTCCGACACCGGTGGCACTGATTCGAGCACTGGACTTGTACGTCTTCGGCGGACCCCCGATGAGAGATTCACCGCCGAGAGCCCCTGTGTCATTTCAGAACAAAGCGGACCGGTATCTTTACCCATGACTCTATGTATTGTCCGTTCGACCTTGCGGGCTTGAAGCGAGCATTACAGACTGCTCTCAGGGCCGCCTCATTCAGCATCGGGTACGGGCAGGGCTCGATAAGATTAGCGCGTTCGACGGAGCCGTCGGCCCGGACGAGGGCTTCGATAAGCACTCGTCCCTGCTCTCCGTGGCGGATGGATGCCGGCGGGTATTCCGGTTCCAGATCACCGACCAGTCCGGTCCCGACGCCCTGGCCTGCGCCTCCGCCCGAGCCGGTCCCCGAACCATTGCCCCCTTCTGCCAGGCCGGCGTCTCCGGCGACGCCGTGGCCACCCGCACCCGTGGTCGCTCTCTGTCCGGACAAGCCAACGCCTGGGGATGCCGGTGTGAGTTCCAGGCCCACTAGGACGGCAGAGGCGGTCCGGCCGACGATCTCTCCGATTGCGACGCGGGAGTTGGTCTGGGGCAACGAAGCCTTCCCTATCGACGAGGTTGATACGGACGATACGGGCGGCGCGACTGGCAGGGGCACGGTGTTGGTCGGCGCCACCGGCGTGACCGAGACGGTAGTCGCCTCAGCCAGTCGGCGGCTGATCTGAAGAGTTTCTCCAGCCAGCAGGCCGACGGGCATGGGTAGCGGGAGTTGCTCCGGCCGCCGACCCGGTATCAGTTGCAGCGACATGCCACCGGCATTGGGCCCGCCGGAT
>JAPLNA010000069.1:0-2239 GCA_026693065.1 Planctomycetota bacterium | reverse complement strand
TGTCGCAACCCACCCGAGGTGAACCTGTGTGGCGACCGCTACCGCCCCGACGTGCAGCATGGCCGCCAGTATCAAGGCCAAAGGCCACCGAGATGTCGTCTGCGACATTGTCATCAACGTGTACGATTCGATGCAGGATAGTCCCTTGCCGGGCGCCGCCGGGTCAGACCCGCCACTTCAGTCCGGCCTTGAAGTTGATGCCCGGCTCGTTGAGCCCCGAGCCGTGAATCCGATAGTCGGTGTCGGTCATGTTCTCCAGGGCCATCCACAGGTCGAGGTCTTTGCAGATCTTCCACCCGCCCTGGAGATCCAGCACGGCGTAACCAGGCGTGCCACCAGGCGGGATTCGCTGGGTATCGAGTTCGTCGGCGGTGGAGAGCTTGTCCGCCGTCGCGGCCAGTGTGCAGGCCAACTGCGCCCAGAACTTGCGGTTTGGATGATCCCAGCGAAGTCCAAATCGCGTCATCGGGGGCATGAGGCGGTCGAGTGGTTCCCGGCGGGTCGACGGGGCCGAGGTCGGGAACGCGTCGGCCTCGCCGTACATCCAGGCGAACGACCCGAACGCCGTCCAGTCCGGGTGCAGCTTGTAGCTGCCCGAGAACTCCACGCCCTGGATATACCCGTCGCCGGCGTTGGTTTTGGTGACCTCGCGGTTCTTCCCGATGACCTCCCCCGTCGGCTTGCGAACGATCATGTCGTCGATCACAGTGTAGTAGTACGCCGCCTGGGCGCTGAACCGGTCGTACCGCGTTTTGATTCCTGTCTCATACGAAAGATACCGCTCGGGCTCCAGGTTGGGCGAGGGCGTCTCGAGTTCTCCGCTCCGTGCGATATCCTGCCTGGTCAGGTCCGACAAATTCGGCGCCCGGAAGCCCTGGCTGACGCCGCCGTACACGTTCCAGTGCTCCTCCTTGTCCAGGAAGTGGTTCAGCCGTGCGCTGCCGACCAGACTCTGCCACTGATCTTCCACCGAGATCTGCCGGCTCGTCTGGGGATCCTTGACCTTGTCGGCGTCGGCGGCGACGTAGTTGAACCGTCCGCCCAACGTCAGATCCCACCGTTCGGCCAGGGGGATCTTGTCCTGCACGTACAGCCCCAGCAGGTCGTACGAAGCCTCGTCGCCCACGGGGCCCTGGATCTCCCGTTTGTCGAATGAACCGTCGGCCTTGTAACGGTTGGTGAAACTGCTCACCTGGTCGTGATACCACTCCATTCCGTACGTCCACCGCCCGACCCGGCTGGGAGACTCGAACTGGGCGGCCAGGCCGTAGGTGTCGACGTTGAAGCCCGACTTCTCGCTTTGATTGTTGCTCCGAACCCGCCACATCCGCTCATCGAGTTGCTGGAAGGAGAAGGTCAGTTCCATGGCATCGACGGCGCCGCCCATGTTCTCCTTGCGATATCGCCCGTAGGTCAGGCTGCGGCCCTGGTCGTAGATGAGCTTCTTGTCCGTCCCGACCTCCGTACCATCCCAGGCCGTGCCGTAGATCGTCCGGTGCGTCCGCCAGGCGTCGTCCTCGCACAACTGGTAGTGGGCGACGGTCCAGGCGGTGTTCTTGTCCGGGTGGCCGTCCACACGGATGTCGCCGCTGCCGTCCTGGTAGCCGGTCTTGGGTTGCACGCCGACGTCGCCGCCGGCATTGACGTCGCCGAAGCTCTTGTACGTCCCGCCGCCCAGCACGCCCACCCACGGGCCGTACGTGGCGTTGAGTTCGCCGCGGGAAATGAAGCTCTGATTCGCGGTGGCCGTCTGCGCGTAGAGCTGGCGATAGCACTGGAAGCCGTCTCCGTACCCGTCGGGGCGGCGAAGGATCGCGTTGACGGTCCCGCCGACGGCGTCGCTGCCGTACAGGACCGACGAGGGCCCCTTGACGACCTCCAGCCGGTCGATCGTGAACGGGTCCACCAGGTTCCAATACTGGTTTGGGCCGTCACGAAACACCGAGTTGTTCAGCCGTATCCCGTCCACCAGAAGCAGCGACCGGAACCCGGTGAACCCCCGCAGGTACGGCGAGCCCTGGTTGTTGGCGGTCTTCTGCGTCATTACGCCGGGGACGTCCTTGAGCGCGTCGGTGACGGTTCGCGGCTGCGCGTTGTCGCCGAAGCCCTGCACGTTGACCACGTCGACGGTGTAGGGCGTCTGGAAGACCGACACCGGCCCGCGATCGGCCGTCACGACCACTTCGTCCAGCCAACTGCCCTGCCCGCCGGCAGAGGGCTGTTGGGCCGCCACAGGCGG
>JAPLNA010000068.1 GCA_026693065.1 Planctomycetota bacterium | reverse complement strand
CGCCACGTTCCCGGCGGGTGCCCCTTCTTCTATCAAAGGACATGCCATGGACAAAGCCCAACGTCAACTGATTCACGTGGCCGAGTCGATTCACCAGCAACTCAAGACCCAGGCCACCGGCCGCCTATGCCAGGTTGTCAATGCCGCCCAGAACCTGCTGGGCAACCTCAGCCAGCTTGGCCGTCTCGGTGAACTCCTGGCCATCTGTGCCGGGCGCCAGTGGAACGTCGCAGCCGAGAACGTCTGCGATCGGATCCGGCGGAGCCTGGGCGAGCTGTCGTACTATTCGACGCAGGTCGAGCAATCGCTGGACCTGGCCAAGACGACCCAGCAGTCTTCCCTTCGCGACATCGTGGCCGACATGGCCCAGGCCCAGGACGAGTTCGACGACTTCCGGTTCGTGCCGGACAAGAACGCCCTGTCCGTCACCGTGGGGCCGGTCGAACTGAAGGGGATCCAGTTGGGAGAGTTCGAGATCCGACTGCTGATCCCCAACATGGCCCAGGCCAACAGGTCCAACACGATCTACCGCGTTGTGGCCCTGGACCCGCACCCGGCCGGATCTAACGAGTCGGTCACCCACCCGCACGTCAGCGACGAACGCCTGTGCGAGGGCGAGGCCAGTGCCGCCATCCGCGCGGCATTGGCCAACGGGCGGGTCTGCGACTTTTTCCACCTGGTCGGCGCCGTGCTGACCACGTACAACCCGCACTCGCCCTACGTATCGCTGGACAACTGGGAGGGCATAGCCTGCCACGAGTGCGGCTACACCATGGGCGAGAGCGATGCCCACTGGTGTGAGTCGTGCCAGCACGACTTTTGCGACGAGTGCATCTCGTACTGCCGCCGGTGCGACGAATCCAGTTGCCGC
This sequence comes from Planctomycetota bacterium, assembly GCA_026693065.1. Lineage (GTDB taxonomy): Bacteria > Planctomycetota > Phycisphaerae > SM23-33 > SM23-33 > JAPLNA01. Next base: position 8,004 of record JAPLNA010000068.1, on the reverse strand, counting down.
GGATGCCTGGAGGAATGCAGCGTCTGCGGCGAGGCGATGTGCTCGTCGTGCATGACCAGGTGCTCCGAATGCGGCGAGCGGTTGTGCCAGAACTGCGTAGACGACCAGCAGTGCCCGTGTCTCAAGGAAACCCAACCCGATAACGAGGAAGACGACCATGATTCAGTCCAATCAGCCCCAACCGGCGTCGGCGCCGGCGCCTCCGGCGAAGACGCCGCCGCTGCTGTCCCAGCCGGAGACGACGACGTCGAAACCGGCGCCGTCGCGGCCTCCCGCGTGGAAGCCGCGTAGGGCCGTTCCCATGAGCCCGGTCCTTCGCTTCTCGCCCTCGGCGTGGGCGAAGCTATTGTACTTCCGCGACCGTGGCCCCACCGAGATCGGCGGCTTTGCCCTTACGGCGGCCGATGACCTGCTCTATGTCGAGCAGTTCGTGACCGTCAAGCAACGCGTCACCGCCGCCAGTATCGTCTTCGACGACGCGGCCGTGGCCGACTTGTTCGACTCCCAGGTCGAGGCCGGGCGCCGGCCCGAGCAGTTTGCCCGCCTGTGGTTGCATACCCACCCGGGCACCTCGGCCGATCCCAGCAGCGTGGACGAGGAGACCTTTGGCCGGGCCTTTGGCGGCTGTCAATGGGCCCTGATGTTCATCCTGGGCCAGACGGGCAAGACCACGGCACGCCTGCGGTTCAACGTCGGGCCCGGGGCCCACATGGCCGTTCCCGTCGAGGTGGACTATTCCAGGCCGTTCGCGGCCACGGACCTGGACGCCTGGGAGGCCGAGTACCGGGCCAACGTCTACCCGGAGTATCGGGTAATGGGCTTCGGCGGCGGCGACCCGGGCTACGGGCTTACGGACGACGCCATGGGCCTGGAAGGCCGTATGTTCCCTCAGGACCTTCTGGAGGACCTGCGGGACATGGAGCCGGCCGAACGCCAACTGATCCTGGACGAACTGGCGACCGACCCCGACGCTTGGGGGCAGGGCCAGCAGGAGGCGATCTATGAGTTCTGACGAACGCTATAGCCGTCAGCGCGACATCGTGCCCCCCGACAGGATCGCCGCGTGCCGGGCCACCGTCATCGGCGTCGGTGCCATCGGACGCCAAGTGGCACTCCAGCTTGCCGCCGTGGGCGTCCCCTGGCTTCAACTGGTGGACTTCGACGTCGTCGAGGACAGTAACCTGGCCAGCCAGGGCTACCTCGAGGCCGACCTGGGCCGGGCGAAGGTCGAGGCCACGGGAGATCTGTGCCGGCGGATTCAGAGCCGGCTGGACCTCCACTTGGTCAACGGCCGCTTCCGGCGGAGCCAGGAGATCGGCGACGCCATCTTTTGCGCCGTCGACAAGATCGAGATCCGCCGGACGATCTGGGACTCGGTCAAGGATCGGACGTCGTTCTTCACGGACGGCCGGATGAGTGCCGAAGTCCTGCGCGTGCTGACGGCATGCGACGCCGCCGGTCGCCAGCACTACCCGACGACGTTGTTTGCCGCCGGCGAGGCCTATGCCGGCACGTGCACGGCCCGGTCCACGGTGTTCTGCGCCAACATCGCCGCCGGGTTGATGGTTGCGCAGTTCACCAAGCACCTGCGGCGGCTGCCCGTGGACGTGGACCTCCAGTTCAACCTGTTGGCCGGGGAGTTGACGGTCACGTCGTAGGCCACTAACCCGCATGACGACGGCGGCGCCCCGGCAGGCGTCAGCACTGACCCCCTGGCCGCAGCCATCGGTACGTTGGTACCGACGGCTGCGGCTGGGGGCCCGATTCGGGTGCGCGTTTTCGTTATCTATCAGCCTTCAAAGGGCGCCAACCGACCCGTGGCGATGGGCGGGCGAAAAACGTAGCGCTCACCGGCCAACGTGCCCCTCCAGCGCCGAGACAATGGCGGGCAGGTCGTTTCCTTTGGGCATAACGAAAAGGCAGCACCCACCGCTACGGTCGGCCCACAGTTCGCCCACCGCGCGTTTCTCCCTGGAGTCGTCGTTGCTCCAACGGTCTTCCCCTTTGTACTCGACGACGAGTATCCGCCCATCCACCAATTCGGCCAGAAAGTCCGGGTAGAACTTGTCGGTGGACGTCTGCAGCCAGAATGACGACGGTTGCCGCTCCACATTACGGACCCATCGCTTGACCTGGTCTGTCTGGTCGATGAAGCGGGCACATTCGAACTCCTCGCCGTCGGACTTCAACTCGCCGACCAGCGGGAAGGCGTGCTTGTTGAACCTGTACCCGGGCTCGTAGTACCAGTTGGGAGAGTAGGAGTCCTGGGCGATGATGAAGCACCGCTCTGGGCTGACCTCGATTTCGCCAGCACCCTCGCCGAACAACCGCCGCTGGAATGACGCCTTCGCCATCTCCAAGCGATACTGGTCAATTTTCACGGCCAGCGCCGTCCGTAGCCGGAACTTCTCGCGGGCCAACTGCTCCGGCGTCACGTGGCGGCTCTCCATCAAGCCGGTCAGGGCGTTGTAGATGAATAGCGTGGACTGCGTGCGGGTGATATCGGGGTGGGCAATCTGTCGATCCAGCCAGTTGACCAGACCGGCCAGAGACCAGCCGGGCTCACTCCGCAGTAGGGCCAACTGCTGTCTTACCTGGTCAATGAACCGGGCCTCGATCTTCCCGGCTTCGGTCACGTCTACCTCGCCATCGGTCCCCATGACAACCTGAGACGGGAACTCCTGTTCAGAAATGCCGGCGTCGCACGTGGCCAAGTCCCACGCCTCATCCAGAAAGTGGCTTTCGTCAAACAGTTCCAGTTGCCCATCCACGCGGATACTCAACGCCGGCACCCGCAGAGGGCCGACACCGGAGGCCTCGTCGCCCGACGCCGACCGGCCCCGCGAGATGTTGTATATCCGCTCTACCACCTTCTTGGCCTGCGGTGTAGTGAAGCACGTTTCGAGGGCCGCTTTCTCCGTCGCCGTCACCACGCCCGACACGATGAGCGTGCCGGCAGACTCGTCGTAAACCACCCGCTCCCGCAACGGCCCGGCTAGCTTAGACAGGTCTGGCTTCTCCGGCACCTTCTCGGATACCTGGGCGAACAGCGACCCCGCCCCAAACAGGCCGCCCTGCTCGCCGCTGACGTAGGTCTCGGCTTCGATTCTCTCAAAGCCGTTCTCAATGATGGCTTCCCGCAGTTCCCCCAGCGTCTCGTTGAACTTGGACGAACTGACGACGGCGTAGGCACAGTTCAACGGGGAGTGTTTCTTCTTGTGGGCCTTTGGCATGCGAAGAACGCGGCCGAGCAACTGCTCCACGTAGCGGGACGACCCGATGTCGGCCACGCTGCACAGGATGTACGCGAACGAGCAATCCCAGCCTTCCTTGAGGGCCTGCTGCGTGATGATGAACCGTACCGGGCAGCCCCGGTCGAACAGGTCCACTCCCTCGATGCCGCGTATCTCCCCCGTGGCCACGGCCACTTGGTCGGCGGGCACCTTGAAGTCGTCCAACAGGGCCTTCTTGACCACCTCCACCGTCAGCATCTCTTGCCCTTCACGGTGGGGCTGGGCTTGCAGCAGTACGATGGGCCGGATGTATTCCCCGGTTTGCTGTTCTTCTTCTTTGGCTACGGCCTCCAGCTCCCGCTGCGTGTGCAGGGCATCGCCGACAGCCTCTTTCCACTCGCTGCGGACGCGGAGCTTGACCGGGAGTTTGATCATTTCCTCGGTCTTCAATTCCGCTGCCGACACGTGGGCCAGGATATTGCTGGCGTACAGCCCGCCGGAGGGATTGTGGATCGCCTGCGGCGTGGCCGTGAACTCGATGATGCACGAGGGGGCGAAATGGGCCAGGGCATCAAAGGACAACTTGGTCCGGGCGTTATGGGCCTCGTCCATAACGACCATCGGCCCCCACATGCGGAGCACGTTGGCCAGCGAGTGGGGAATAGAACCGCCGCCGTTCCGCTCCAACTTGGCCTCGATCCCCGCCGGCAAGCCGGCAAAGTGTGGGTCCAGGTCCTCGGAGTTCTCGTAAATCTTCCGGCCTTCGGTATCCTCCACCCGCAATGACGCCAGCGTCGAGACGATGATGCAGGTGTCGTGTTCCAGGTGGTCCCTCTGGACATGCGGCGCCTCGGCCAAGTCCATCACGCGAACATTGCCGCCGACCTGGTCGGCCACGGCCTGCCGGTAAGGGTGCTGTGGGTTCTGCAAAGCCTTGATGGTCTGTTCACGGATGACGTTGGACGGCACCAGCCACAGGCACACCGCCCGTTCCTGCTGCAAATACTCCTTCGCAACAATGCCCAGGGCGTGGCAGGCCATCAGGGTCTTTCCGCCGCCGGTCGGCACGCGGAGGCAGACGTAGGGCAGGCCCGGAAGCTGGGGCACAGCTCGGTAGGCCCGGTGGGTCATGTCGTAGAAGGCGGTGTCCGCCCCCATCGCGCCCACCTTTGACAGGTAGGCCTGCAGCTTCGCAAGGCTCTGCTCCTGGAAGTTCTTCAATGCCAGCATGGCTTACCCCACCTTGATCTCATAGGGAATCTGCCTGAACGCGACGCCCTCCCGCTTGAGCCGGTCGCGGCCCATGCGGTTGCCCTCCCCGTAAATCACCCTCGGCCCATCGTGCGCCGGCAGCGACGCCAGCGTTGAAGCAGTGAGCACGTTGCCGCCGTTGACCCGTTTGTCACCCAGAATGCCGTTGTACAGGAGGTACACGGCCGCGCCGTTGTGGACGCCCAGCAGCGGGGACCTTCCATTCTTCCGCTTGGGCAAGGGTTGGCCCGTTTCGGCGAAGTACACGTGGGCGGCCAAGTCGTCGAACTTTACCTCGCCCGCAATGTTGCCATGTTCGTCAAACAACGGGCTACCCAGCGTGCAGTAGCGGAATCCCCCGCCCAAAGGCGGAACCGAGACGGACTCGCCGTTACCGTTCTTGCGGGCGTAGCCCGCCGCCGCACGGCTGACCCGTTGGGCAGTGATGTTACGGCAGATGTTCTCGTCCATCTCGACCATGATGAATCGCCGGGAGCCTCCGTCGGCCTTGTTCAAGTCCAACACGGCATGTCCAGTGGTTCCGCTGCCTGCAAATGAGTCCAGCACGAGCGAATCCTTGTTCGTGGCGACGTGCAGGATTCGCTTTATCAATCTGACTGGCTTGGGGGTCGTAAATGGAACTTCTTCAATCAGTGACAGAAGTTCGGTCCGGGCCTCCTGGGTGCTGCCGCAGTCGACATACGGCAGAACAGACCTCGGCACCACGTCTCGCACCCCGTCTAGGAATAGCTTGATGCGAGGCATCTTGGCCTGGCCATCCTTGCCCCACCAGACGAGGTTCTGGCGAACGTGCTCCTGGTGCGCGGCGGCATCGTACTTCCACACGGCCGTCTTTCTTGGCCAGATCACTTCCCCGGTGTTTGGGTTGGTGATGCCATGGTAGAGATTCGGCCGCTCTTCGGCGCTCTTGTTGCACGTGTAGGTCGCGGAGTTCCACGGGCCGCGCGGATCATCGTCAGGGTTCTTGTAGTTCTTCAGCTGCTCTGTGGAACGCGGCAATCGGTGCGGATGCCACTGCGCCTTGTTCTTCGCATATACAACGACATATTCATGGTCGCTGCTGAAGTACTTGGCGTCGTTGGCGGGCGAAACTCTCTTGTACCAAGTCAGAATAGCTACGCAACTTCGGGGGCCGAAGACCTCATCCGCCACGAGTTTCAGGTTCGCCAGTTCATTGTCGTCGATGCTGATAAAGATGGCCCCATCTGCCGAAAGGAACTGCTTTAGAAGGGATAGGCGAGGATACATCATGCACAGCCACTTGGAGTGGCGGGACAAGTCCTCGGCTTCGCCGCCCACGACCCGGCCGAGCCACGACCGCATCTCGGGGCTGTTCACCGCGTCGTTGTAGACCCAGTTCTCGTTGCCGGTGTTGTACGGCGGGTCAATGTAGATGCACTTGACTTGCCCCGCGTAGTACGGAAGCAGAGCCTTGAGCGCCAGCAAATTGTCGCCCTGGACGAGCAGGTTGCCGCTGCCTTCATCGCCGACGGACAGTTTCCCATCGCACCGCAACAGGTGGTACGGCACCTCGCGGTGATGGTTGAGGACGGCCTTCTTTCCTGTCCATTCAAGCGTCGGCATCAAGAATCCTTCTGCTCGGCGGCGGCTAAAAGGATGGGGTACTGGGCGCTAGCCCTTGGGCAGGCATCATCGCACAAACGGCCACGGTTCGCAAGGTGACCTTCCACGCCGGGTATTCGCCCTGCATCTTCTCTGCTACAATCGCCCCCGCGATGCTCGATCAACCGCCACAACCCGCAGCCGCCGGCCAGCGAGTGACGCTGCTGAGGCAGCGGCTGCATGTGGCCGGCGGCGGTTCCGCTTCGATGCCATAGAATGTCCGAGATCATCGGGTGTAATCTTCCGATGAACAATACGGAAGTCTTGTCGGAAGGGACAAACGCCATGAAACTGCTCGACTGGCTGAGAAGATTGGGCGTCCTGCGATTCGGCGCCGAGAAGGCCACCTACCGCAATGCCAGGGAGCGACCGATGAGCCTTCAATCGGATGGCGTTTTCAACTCAGAGAGGGACGTCATCGACCTCGACAAAAGGGCCAAGCCGCACACGCCGCCTCCTACCGAGCGACACGTGTAGCCAGGGCGCCCCGCAGGCGCGCTGTGCGCCCCCAGGATCGACGATCGCCTCGCCCCCCTCCGTTGGCGCCTTTGTTTTGACATACGCGTGCTCGGGGTTAGCCCCCAGGCGTCCGGCGAGTCAGGGAAAGCTCCGTTACCTGGCGGTGCAGGTCTGCTTCTCTCTTCGCCCTGAACATCTCGCGCAATGTCGCGAACGGCGCCTTCGGCTTCCGGTCCCGCGTCAGAACCCCGAACGGGCTGAGCGGCGCGTTGCCGAAGCCGTAGGTGTTCGGCGGCCAGGCATGATCCGCCCAGCACCAGACCGTGGCGCCGCAGACGTATTCCTTTTCGGCAATGGCCGGGAAATCCACGGCCATGAGCTCCGCGTACCAGGTTTCGCTATAGCGGTTGTCGTGCGTGCCCGCGAATGCGGCATAGCCGAACTCCGTGACCAGGATCGGACGATCAGGATGCGCGTTGTGGATGTACGGCAGCCATTGCTCGCGCCAGGCCTTCGCAGAGAGAGCGAGCTTTTCCTCGAACGGCTGGTTCTGTTCGGCGGGACCCCAGATGGCTGGATACCCGTTACAACAGATGATGTCGTCTTCGTGCCACCGCGAATGGGGCCCCTGCCAGCGGTTGCTCACATGTGTGGCAAGCCGGCTTGGATCCAGATCCTTCGCCAGCCGAACAAGCCGGCGGTTGGTCTCCGTGACGGCCGGCTCATCCTCGCGGGTTTCGTTGCTGACCGACCAGATGATCACCGACGGGTGATGGCGGTCCCGCGCGATCATCTTGCGCAGTTGCCGCTCGGCCGCCTCCGAGCGCGCGGCGTGGTTCGTCCTGAACGCTTCGTCTCCCCAGAAGTCGCCCCACATGGGAATCTCGCACTTGGCCAGCAGGCCAAGCTCGTCGCACAGGTCCAGTTCAGCCTCGTGATGAGGGTAGTGGCAGAGCCGGATGAAGTTACAGCCGGCATCCTTCATCATCTCCAAGTCCCTTCGCATGACGTCGGCGTCGAAAGCCGCATCGGTGCGGGGCGAGTCCTCGTGGCGGTTGAAGCCCATGAGGAATATCTTCTTTCCATTCAGCAGGAGGTCGGCGCCGCGGGTCTCGATCTTGCGGAAGCCCGAGCGGATATCCACGCTGTCCAGCACGGTGTTTCGCGTGCGCCATTCCACGCGTGCGACGTAAAGCTTCGGTGTTTCCGGGGTCCAAGCCTTTACGCCGGGTACCGTTGCCTCGAGAACGCCCTCGGCCCGGGCGCCAGCTTCCATGGTGTCAGCGACGGCGTGAAAACGCATGAATCCAGACGGCCCGAAAATGCGAGCGAATTGGGCGGCGTTGGCGGGCGTGGCGAGGGCGTGGTTGGGTGATGGTTCATGATCAGTGGCGACGGGGTATCGGTCGTTGTCGTG
>JAPLNA010000067.1:6054-24282 GCA_026693065.1 Planctomycetota bacterium | reverse complement strand
CGCTTCGATGAAATGGTGACTGACATGAAGGAAGTATCCCGTCAGCCGCAAGAATTGACTGTTGAAGAGCGCAATCTCTTGAGCGTTGCTTACAAGAATGTCATCGGTGCTCGCCGTGCACCTTGGCGTGACCGGCCAGCAGGGCCGCGTAGTCGTCGTCCTCCACGAAGCAGATCTCCTGGCTGTCGGGCTTGTCGTGGACGGTGAGGTTCAGTCGCCTCGCCTGGTCGCGGACGAGTTGCTTGTCGGCCACGTCGCCCAGGGGCAGCAGGATTCGCCCCAGGGCCTCGCGGGCCACGGCAAACAGGGCGTACGACTGGTCCTTGGCGCGGTTGACCGCCCGGGCAAGGGCCGGGCCCGTGGGAGTCTGCACGATCCGGGCGTAATGGCCCGTGGCGACGTATCGAACGCCCAGGTCGTCGGCCCGGCGGAGCAGGCGCCCGAATTTCACGCGGGAATTGCAGTGAACGCACGGGTTGGGGGTGCGACCGCGGGCGTACTCGGCGGCGAAGTCCGCCACGATCGGCTCGAACGCGTCGGCGAGGTTCAGCACGAACATCTCGATGCCCAGCGCGCCCGCGACGCGTCGGGCGTCGGCGGCGTCGGCCGGGCTGCAACAGCCGCTCTGCCCGGCCCCCGCGCCGGCGGCGCCGAGACACATGAACACGCCGGTGACGTCATACCCGGCCTGGGCGAGCATGGCGGCGGCGACGGAGGAGTCCACCCCCCCGCTCATCGCCACGATCGTCTTTTCGCGCGTTGGGTTCATTCTGGCATTCTACCGCGGAATCTCTTGACGGTGGCCAATTACCCGAGTATACTCCGGAACTTCATTGGTAGTGCGCGCGTAGCTCAATTGGATAGAGCATCGGTCTACGGAACCGAAGGTTACAGGTTCGATTCCTGTCGCGCGTAGTAGTACTCCCTACAGGGCCAGCCACTTACAGCTGGCCCTGTTTCTTTGTGGAAACGGCGTGGGCGTGCCCTGAGCTTGTTTGGGCGTGCCGGTAACGGCGGGCTCGCCAGGACCACACAGGATCGACGAACCTCGGGCGGGGCCCCCGCCGGGGCAATGGGGAGGGGAAATCGCAGCACGGTCGAACGTGGGGAGCAGTGGCAATCGCCCCACAAGATCAGCTGCCTGGTGGGCAACAGTCACGCGGGACTGCCGCCGCCACGACGCCATCTCGGCCCAGAGTCGATGCCTGGCGGCGTCTTGACTCTCCCCTCCTAGACCGGCCCACGAGGATTTGTTGCGTTCTCTTGACAAATAGAGCCAATTGCCTTATCGATACCACCTGTTGCGACTAGCTACTTGGTCACACGACGCGTGGCCAGGCAAGCATGCCCGACAGAAGATGCACAGCGCGAGTACAGGTCGTCCCTCCGGTCACGCAACGAGTCTGGGAGCAACCAATGCAACCGTCACAAGTGTTCACCCCTCGTTCACACGAGGTCAACACGGCCATGTATATACCACGCCCTGATCTGGAGGCATCACTCAAACGGGCTCTCAAATCCAGTCGACACGTCATAATACACGGCGAGAGTGGAACCGGAAAATCCTGGCTATACAAGCGAGTCTTCTTTGAGCAAGACGTGCATATTGAAATCGCCAACATGGCAAACGCCGTCCGCTTGGGCAGTATAACCAAGGAGTGCCTCAACAATCACGACCGGCACGAAGCCGCACTTAAGACACACTACGATGAAGCAAAGGAAGGCTCTGTCGGGGGGGGTCTCATAGGGGGCAAGCTCTCGCACACGGGACACTTTGCACTTGGCCAAAAAGAACCCTTCGAGATGTATCTCGCTGCCATCCGCAAACGTGCAGGAAAGAATACGGCCTGCCTCGTCCTCGATAACCTAGAGGCCATCCTTGAGCATCGGGACCTTATAACCGAACTCGCCAATATGATCATCCTGGTCGACGACGAACGCTACGCCCAATACGATATCAAGCTTGTCCTTGTGGGCGTTCCTTCGGATATTCGAAGTTACTTCACCCAGCTGGAACACCTCGCCCCAGTGGCTAATCGCCTTCGGGAGATCCCGGAAGTCGATCGACTTTCCGAAGATGAGGCTCACGCACTGATAACAACAGGCTTCTTTGATCTGCTCAATTACACATATGTTGGACCCAATATGAAACGCGACTTCCTTCGGTCGCTCTGCTGGTATACCAATCGCGTTCCGCAACACCTCCAAGAGTTGTGCCTCGAAATTGCGGAGGTGGCGGAAAGCCGTGGTGGCACCATCGATGAGGACGTGCGTTCCGCGGGGGTGTACGAGTGGGTCCGTAGCTCCATGATGAGCCAATATGCCACGATAGAGAAGAACATGAACTCACGTAGCACCAAGGTCGGCCGGAAAAACCAGGCGATCTATGCTATAGCTCACTGCGACCGTGACTCTTTTCTCCACTCCCACATAGAGGCAATCATACGAAGGCTCTTTCCGAGTTCTACCCGGGGGATAACCCTGAACGTCTCACAGATTCTGACCGAGCTATCCACTTCGAAATCGCCTTTGATACGTCGCCTGCCGGACGGACCAGAATACCGCATGTACGATCCCCGGATTCGCGTGACCGGCAGGGCAATGCTGAAACTTGACCCCGCAACAGAGAGCATTATTAAGGTAGACATACGACACTACCACTGAGTTGTAGCCGCCAAAGGCCGCCGCTGTTTTCTGACCACATCGCCATTGCTCAATTCTGCATCCCAGGGCCCCATTGCTTCGGTGACCTGCCCTGGACTCTACCATGAGGCGGTATGTTCCGCTGGCCTTCGACCATGGGGACATGGCAACCGGGATGCCCCATCAGCCGGGCCAAGGGCGTGAAAGAGCAGGCGTGGGCCGGACCGCGAGGATTCTTGGCCGGAGGCAAGCGAGAGGCAAGGGCTAATCAGTACACAACCCCAAAGTCCCTTTCGGCACATCCCTGACAGGTCCGGTCGTCGTGCATCCACTCCGGGGGCTTCATCCGGCCGCAATGTTCGCACAGGCGATAGGTCTCCAGCCGCTTGGCCCGGGCGTCCGCGATGGCCTTCCGGGCGGCGTCGAGCAGGGCGGACGTGTCGGGGTAGTTGCTGACGAGCAGCGCCGCGAACGGTTCGCCCACGACGACGGGGTGCCCCGGGTCCCGCCACTCAACGGTGAACACCTGGACTTCGATGCCGTAGGGGTGGATGGTCACGATAACCTCGCCCGGGTCGCCCCCGGTAAGCCGGATTGCCCGGTCGCAGGGGGCGGAAAGTATCGGGGCCAGGGCAGCCGCGAGGGCGTCGATGTCGGCATTGTCTTTGTCCTTCGGCATGAGTTGTTCTCCCATCGGATGGCGGCAGGCTGTGCCTGGCACCTGCCATTTTCCATCACCGATCCTGGACATCGCGGGCCAGGATCGATTGTGGAGCGGACGCGGCCCGGGGAGCCCGGGGCTATTTCGTACCTCGGGCACCGGTAATCCGAAACACCCATGATCCCCAGGCGTGAATCCCCAAATTGGCCCGGAACTGACCCGTCTGATACGGCAGCATCGATCTGCCATCCTGAGGCAATAGGGTATATGTCCGTTGCAGGACGATCGGTTGCCCAGGTTCGAGGACCTTGTTGGGGTATTTCTGAGGAGGCGCCAGATCTTGTTCGGTCAGCATATCTATCGGGTCAGCGGAGCTCTGATTGGCCTGTTTGGGCGGCGTGGGTGGCGGCGGTCGCTCCTGGACCGTTATCTCCACTTGAACCTCGCGGACCGCCCAATCGGAACCGTTGTAGACAGTGAGGGTCATCTCCTTTTTCTCATCCAGTTCAACACATCCGTCTTGCGCAACTACGATCTTGGCAACCTCACTAGATGGCAGCGGCTCGGCGTCTTCTCGTTCCCTGAGGGCGCGCACTACAGCCCAGCCTTCGTTGTTCAGGATCTCTGTCTTGCCGGAGAACCTGTTTATCCGAACCGGGTAGACACTGCCTCGTTCGGTAATGTGGTCGAATCGATACGGGGTTGGCCAGACCAGGAAACCCAAGCCGACAACCAACGCGCTTCCGGCACACGTCAGCGTCAGACGGCCCCGGCAAGAGACAATTCGCGCGAGTCCGCCGCGCATTGCAGCCCAAGCCCGTTGGTTCCACGATGACTGCCCGCTTTCAACCATGGGGTGGCCCTTTCATCGGATGCATCATATGCCAAAGTGTGACCGGAGGCAAGGGGGCCGCTGCTGTGACCATTAGAACGAAATGTCCTGCTGTTTTCCCTGCCAATCGGGGCGGGGCCCGTTAGAACGAAATCCTCCTGTGGTCATCCCTGTAGAGCCAGGCCCGGCCCCCCGCCGCGATTCGTTCCGGCTACCCCGCCGCTGCGACTCGCAGAGGGGCCACGGGGTCGTCCAGCTTGTTCACGGCGTTGCGGTTCGAGCCTGGGGCAAGGTGCCCGTAGACGTCCACTGTCGTCTGGATGGACGAGTGCCCGAGTTGTTCCTTCACGTAGTGGAGCGACTCGCCCTGTTGCAGCAGCAGGCTCGCGAACGTGTGCCGCATGTCGTGGATGCGGACCTGTGGGACGTTGGCCTTCTCGAAGAGCCGCCGCCAGGCAACCCGCCGGAACCAACTCGGGTCGATCTGGCGGCCGGTGAAGTACGGGAAGACGACGTTGATGGATTCGCCCTCGGCCATCCCGGCCGGGACGGGAACTGCCCGCAGCTTGCCCTTGAACTTCAACAGGAGGGCCTGCCGGTGGTCCAACAGGACCCGGGCGAGTTGATCGGACAAGTCCACCACGCGGCCCTTGTGCGTCTTGGGGGTCGAGAACCGGTTGTGCGACCACGACCGGCGGAGGTTGATGCACTTGCCCTCGAAGTCCACGTCTTCCCAGGCCAACCCCAGCAACTCCCCCATCCGCATGCCTGTCCGAAAGCCGCACAGCACCAGCGGGTAGTAGTCAGGGTAGAGTTCCGCCGCCGCGTCCAGGACGGCCTTCACCTGCTCCCGGGTCAGGGCGCGGATGTGGGCTTTGCGGTCAGGGCACCGTGGAAGGAATCGCCCAAGCTGCTGGGCGGGGTTGACGGCCAGGAGCCCGTCCTCCACCGCCTGGGTAAAGACCCCGCTGATGAAAGTCCGGATGTTCCGAACCGTCCCCGGGGACATGGGCCGCCCTCGCTGACTCAAAGCGGCGCACTTGCCCGCCAAGAATGTCTTCAAGTCGGCCCGGGTGATCTGGTCGAGCCGTACCGCCGGGCATACTCCTCGAACGTCGGGCACGTGCTCTTGGGCTCGGGGGTCGGCAGCCCGAACTTGCCCGCCCGCAGCTTCCGCCGGAGTTCCACGGCGACGGCGCCGGCTTCCTGCTTCGTGCCGACCGACCGGGACACGATCGTTTTGCCCTGATGAATGAACACGTGCCACGGCTGGTTGCGTCCCTTCCTCTTCTGTCTGACTGTCACGCCCATGGTTGTTCTCCTTGTGGTTTGGGTTCCGTTCGGGTCTCCTTCCGTTGTAACATCATCCCATCGAAGTTGCTGCATATTTCCGGCGTCCCGACGTCGCCCAGCCCCGCCTGTTGCCGCCAACCCATACCCCGCCCTCAGGATACCGGCCGGGCCGGGGCTGAAAATAATCCGCCCGACAGCCACCCGGCCAGGGAACGAGCAAGCTCCGAGCACGCCATCTCGGGGGCGACGGGCACAAAGGCCTTGTTTTCTAGCCTGCCCGCCGCCCCGACCCACGGTTCACTTGACCGTTGCGAGGGTCACGCCTGATGGCTCTTGGGGATCTTGACGGCCTTCGGCGGGTCTGGCACAAAGACCGTCGTTACGCCGATCGCGCACGAGCCGTCGTCCGACCCTAGCGCAGCCTCGTAGACGTAAATCCACCCGCCGGGCACGGAGACGCGACTCAGGGCTCTGCCGGTCGGGGCGAAATCGCCGAACACGGGTTCCATTTCATCCTCAGTAATCATGGTCAATGCTCCTTTCTCGGACTTTCGTCCTGGGGGAAGAGGGGGAATCGATTTTCTATGAACTGGGGGAAATTGGTAAAAGACGTAGGATGGAAAGACAGTACACTCCTGGAGAGTTTTCTCATCATCGCTTCCCCCGATTCCCCCATGACGCGGCGGGTTCCTTGGCGACGACTATTCCCTTGAAGCAGTCGTAGCCATGAACACGGACGGACCTCACCGTGGGAAAGTCCGCCAAGAGCCGTTCGTACACTCTCCTGCGGCTCAACGGATGATCGCTGGCATTGCTGAGGTGCCAGTTCTCATACGCGGAGAAGAAACCCGTCTTCCGGACGTGCTGGTCTCCCTTCACAAGCTGACACCGGGCCTTGACGAACGCGAGCACGGGGTTCTGGGCCTCGGCGAACTCCGTAGCCAGGGCCTCCATTGACGGCGTCCGGTGGATCTGTTTGGTCTTCAACAGGGCCCGGAGTCCGTCCAACGCCCAGTTCAGGATGCCCGGCAATTCGTTTATTAGCCGCTCTCGCAGCCTGCTGTCTCGGGCCTTGCCCTCGAACTTCCGGTCGAACCGCAGCAGCAGAACACGTCGCCGCATCGCCGCCGTCTGGTCGCTGAAGTGGACCATCTCATTGGCAGTGAAGAGGTGCTTTGTCATCGGGCGAAAGGTTATTGGCTCGCGGTATTTTCTGTCCGCCGTGATGGCGTCTTCGCCCGTCAGGGTCTTCAGAATGCTCGACCGAAGGCGACGACTGGTTTCGATCTCGCCGCCTATGTTGACGACCTTATCCTTCAACTGCGCAAGCATGAACCGGTCGTCGAGCTTGTCCAGGGGAACGGCACATCGGTTTTCCGGCCCGACGAGTTCTTCCAGGACACTCAACGCCACGCCTTTACCGTTCGCTCCGCTGCCGAGTAGGATCATGAATTGCTGCAAGAACGTCTCGGGGGTCAGGCAGTACCCAAACCACTGTTGGAGCGTCCGCGCCTTGCCCGGCTCGTCCGCGAATACCTCCCGAAGGAACTGTTCCCACCGGGGGCATGGGTCAAGGGGCTGGTATTCGAATGGCAACTGGGTCCGGCTGTGAAATACCGGCCCGTGGGGTTCTAGTTCCCCCGTGACGACGTTCAGCATCCCGTTCCTGAGGTTGATGTAGTTGGGGCGGGGCACGAACGCGGCCGCGACGGTGCGAACCTTGTGGGCCAGAACCTTGATCGCGTCTTCCGTCCTCGCTGTCCGGGCTTCGCTTCCCAACAGTTCTGTGGCCACCTGGCCCAGTTCATCCGGCGGTACTTCTCGCCAGATTCCGGCCAGGTCATAGTGGTAGAGAACCCCGCCGACTGCCCGGATCGGATCGAAATGGGCCTTGAGGTGGTCGGCCAGATTCGCGGGTTTGAACTCGCCATCCGCGAAGATGGGGCTTTCCGCCGGGAGTGCCGCTTCCGCTGCGACAGCCCCTGCCTGCGGATGCCGGTCTACGAGTAAGGCGGTCAGGGCTTTGGCCGTTTCGGTCGCGGGCTGCTTCGCCCGGACTCCCTCCACCACGGCGTCGCGAACGTCGTATCCGTCCGGTTTGTCGTCCGGCCAGCGCACGTACTTGACGGCTTTGGCGACGCCTTGGAGGGAGCCGCCGACCTTGAGGGAGCCCTTCTGGCCCGCATCGTCGTTGTCGTACCAGATACGGACGTCCCGCCCGCGAAAGAAAGGCACCCATTCCTTCTTGAAGGTGCCCGCCCCTGGCACGCCGACGACCACATGGTTCTTCTGGCCCGCCTCATCCAACACCCAGGCCATCGCCATCGCGTCCCACTCGCCCTCGCAAAGATCGACAACAGCGTCGGCCGGTGCTTTCGCGAGCATGTCCAGCCCGAAAAGGTTCACCTTGCAGCCTGTGGTCGCGTAGAGCTTCTTTTGCTTGGGGTGCCATCGGCGGATGTCGAGAACGCGGCCGGTGGAACCCCGGCTTGGAATCAGCCAGAATTCGCCGTCGAAGCCAACACCCCAACGACTCCAGGCCTTGGCGGGCAGGCCTCGCAGGGCGGCGAGTTTTCGCCAGTTCGCCGGGGCGGTGTCTTTGTGGACCTCCTCGGCCCACTTGGTGAGGAAGGTCTGAACGTTTCCACTCTCGTCGCAGGTCTTGCAGTGCCACAAGCCGGTGGCCTTGTTGGCGTAGAAGTGGGCGGCCTTGTCGCAGAACGGGCAAGTTCCGATCCGCTCGTCGCCAGAGGTCTTTGTGAAGTCTACCCCGTGACACTCCAATGGGGCCAGTTTGTCAGGTACATCGCTCATAGTTACACGCTCCTTCTGTGCGGCAGAGGGCCGCACGCTGCTGGATTTCCATTTCGTCAGTCTTGCACGGGCGGTAGCCCCCCACCCCGGGAAGAACCCTATTCAATTGTCAAAGCCCGCCGCCTCGGGGCTCATTGCCGTTCGTCCGGCCGCCTATCGCGGCCGGAAACTTTCCATGATCGCGTCCACGTGCTCGCTAACAGACACGGGTTGGACGCGATGCGACGCGAGCCAGGCCTCGACCTCGACCCACTTGAAAAGGAACTTCCCGCCGACCCGGTACGCGGGCATGGGACGTTCCGGGGCATGGACCCACTTGCGGACGGTGCGGGCGGAAAGGCCCGTCCGACCGACAAGGGTTGCCAGGCCGATGTAGTTGCTTGTGGGTTCGGGTATCATCACGGTCTGTTCCGGCTCTTGTCGTTGGCCGCGCACATTAGACCCGCGAACGGAACCTGGACCGGGACAAGAAGGGAGTCGCAGTTGACTATTCCGAAGAAGCCACCAGTTGAGCGGACGTGGAACGTCAAGCAGGAGTTGGTAGGGCTGGAACTGGAGGCTATTTCCCTGGTCCTTCACCACTGGGCGTTGCCTGCTGTGGTCACAAGGCGGAAGGGGGAATGGGAAAAGAAACTCCCGCTATTCCGGAAAGGGTTGACGGGAGGCATGAAACCTGGCTCAAAGGAATCATGGCCGTGGGAGATCGCGGCCGACGAGTTGGCTGTTGTCATGGAGGCCGTCAATCAGATCCAGGCGCATCTGCCAGGCCGGAATCTCGGCGCTTGGCTTCCGCGCCAACGGTTGAGGATACCCAGCAACTCCACCGGAGAACATCCGGAGGTAGATCGACCGTTGCCCTTTCCGTGGATGATCAGGAAATGGCATCGCGAAAGAGGGGTCGGGGATGTGTGTGAAGAGAAACCGTTAGAAGAACTGCCATGGCATAATACGGCTCACCCGCTGGCGCTGCAGCTCACCGCAGCACGGCTGGGCGTCTCTGTCGGCAAGGTCAAGGGCGCGGAGAAGATGGACATGCCGGACAATCGCCGAATGAAGTCGTCGATGGAGCAGAAGCACCTGGCCAGCATCTTCCTCGATCTCTGTTCGGATGATTCCGGCGAGGTCCGCGAGTTGCGGGCCGAGGTCTTGGACGCTTTGTACCAATCGCGGTACAACCTTCTCGGGCTCGAATACCTGGTCCAGACCGCCCACAGCCTGGACTTCGGGCGCATCTATTGCGGCAAGTACGATGCAGGGGAGGTACGTCGGCTCTGTGAGGCTGTTCGCCCGGCGGGGGGTGGTCAATGCGGACCATTTGCAGCCGCTATGCACCTGTAGCGACCCGCATCAGCATCGCCAGATACCGCCATGCGTTCTCCACGTTGAGGCCTTGAAGGTGGGCCATCCAGGCCGCCAACGGCATCCCCGCGAGAGTGCTGCGAAGGGATGCGGCCCGGCGGGCGTACTTCGCCAGGTGGATGTTGACCACGCGGGGGTTGAACTGCGGGACGGGCAGGAACCGCGTCCAGGGCGAGGCCCCGCGCATGGCGGCCTGGATGATCGGGTGCCGCCAGACTTGGGCGGGTACAAGAACGGCGGCGGGGCGAAGCACGGCCAGTTCGCCGATGACGAAGGGCAGGGAGGCCGTGAGCTTCTTCACGTCGGCGATATAGTCCACGTTGGTGGCGGCCCGGATGCTGAACT
This sequence comes from Planctomycetota bacterium, assembly GCA_026693065.1. GTDB lineage: Bacteria > Planctomycetota > Phycisphaerae > SM23-33 > SM23-33 > JAPLNA01. The sequence goes on along the minus strand of JAPLNA010000067.1, from coordinate 14,335 downwards.
TACACCAGTTGGACACCGCGATGGTCTCCAGGAATGCGCGGGGCCGGGTGCGGGTTGCCAACCCGAGCCGCCCGGCGATGAACAGCCCGGCCGCCAACAGGCCTCCGTTGGTCACAGGCTGGATACCGACGTCCGGGAAGAACTCCGCCGCCTCACCGCCGCTGTCGTCGGCCTGCACCCGGTAGCGATTCCAGGCGGGCTCGCCCGTGAACCGGACGGAGCGGGCGATGCGGGCGGCCAGATTCATCCACGAGAGGTTTTCGGCACTGGCGTAGATGAGGAGCCCCCGGCCGGGCCTGTACTGCCGGCCAACGAGCGGGACGGGCGGGGCAAACTGCCACGCCCAACGGGGCGGGCCAGTGAAGGTCGCCTTGAATCTGGCGATGAGTTCCCCCGCGAGGTCGCTGCTCGTCGGTCGTCTACGTTTTGCAGTTCCCATGAAGAGGGAGCGCCGAACCAAGGCCGTTCGCAGAACCCCCGCCAAGGGGCACAGTAGAACAGCACCTGGCCGACGCTCCCGTGCGGGAGCGTGGCCCAAGCACTGCTTCTACTGTTCGAGAGCCCGGGGGCTCACGTTGGCGGTTTTCTGCGAAGCAGCAGCCTGACGCACACGCGTCGTTCAAGTTGTCACCGGCCATCGGAGGCCGGCACCCACCACAGTACCTCGACCTGGGGGCCATGCCAAGGAAGAACCGGCCCTTTTCGTCCACAACGTCTTGCCGTCCCACGAGTCCGGGGATAGGCTGTTATCGCGTGCCCCGGGTTGTGCCCGGCGGCCGGGCAAGTCAGCAAGGCATCAGTGGCGAGCAAATGCGTGAGGTCAGACCCATGGGAATCCTGAGTGAGCAACAGAAACAGCGTGCTATCGAGGTCATGCGGGAATACTTGGCGGCCCCGAAGAATCCAGACGGCAACGACACGCCCCTTGAACGGCAGACGGCCCGAGACATGGAGCGAGGCAATCTGATTGACGCGAGGCTGAAGCCTCTGGTGCTGGACTACCTTGCTGGTAAAGTCCCGTTGGATGAGTTCAAGTCCACTGTGGACAGCCTGAACAAGCAGCACGAGTACTGGGGGTTCAAGGGCATCAAGGGGCAGATGTTCTTCAACATGGTCTTCAATCGGGCCGGAGATCCGGCGGAGCTCGACGTCGAACTCAAAGCGGCCATCGTCATGCCTGTCAACGAGGACATGGCTGGAAGCCGGATTCGAACGTTTGCGGGCTACGTCAAGCGACTGGGCGAGCAACACCTTGAAATGGGCGGCGGGAAGCATGGACGACCGAAAGTCAGCAGCGTGCCGTTCTTCTTGTCGTATTTCTGGCAGATCCAGGGCCGCGAGACGTGGCCCGTTTACTACACCAACAGCGTGAACACGATGGTCGATCTGAACATCTGGACTCCCACGGAAGATCCGGCGACCGATTACGTGACTTACAAGCACTTGTACGAGGAACTGGCGGGGTTGTTCACCCAGGCGAGCGGCCGACGGTTCGGAATCTACGAGGTGGAGCACGTGTTTTGGTTCAAAGGCGGCAACCCCTGGGGCGACAACAAGCCGGTCCGCCGAGAGGATTCCCAGGAGAATCAGACGCCCTCGGACTCCAGGGGCACACAGACAGTCTCCAGACTGCCTGAGAGCTACGTTCCGCCGATCGTGGCGAGCCTCGCCGACATGGCTCTTAACGATCCGGCTCTCGCGGAGGCCGCTAAGGCGTCCGGGACCAGCCTGGAGCGCGCGTTCGAGAAGAGCATCAATGCGGCCTTCACGATTCTCGGTTACGACGCAAAGCTACTGGGCCAAGGTGCTGGCCGCGTACCGGACGGTCAGGTCGTAGAAGCCGATCATTCCTACGCCGTCCTGTGGGACGCCAAGATCAGGTCAAAAGGCTACAGCATGGGGACGGACGACCGGACGATCAGGGAATACATCGTCACGCAGAGTCGGGAGCTACATCGTCGCCGATCGCTAAGGAACATCTACTACCTCATCATTTCGAGCGGATTCGCCGACGACTGGGACGATGCGGTGCGGTCCTTGAAGATGGAGACGGATGTAAGCGATGTCTGCCTGATGGAGGCTGCGGCCCTTGTGGCCCTGGTTGATGCAAAACTCCGTGACCCCCACCAGCTAACGCTTGGCCCGGACGGGATTCAGCGGCTCTTCAGTACGAGCGGGGTCATTACCGCTGATGACGTCCAGGAAATGCTGGGGTAGCCCACCCGCTGCCAGTTGCAGGTTCCAGCCATTGGACGGGATGCCACCAAGAAGCGGGAAATGAGTGCCATGTCGTCTATGTTCGCAAGTCTTTATTCGTCAGTTGCTTGTGATTTCATTGTAGAAAATCTGCATATCGTGCCGATTTTGATTGACTTTTCTAGCACGATGTGCTAATAATGATCTTGTGGTTCAGCAACAGAAAGGAACCGACCATGATCGACAACAACCAAATCCGAAAAGCTCTCCAGGATCTTCGAGAGGAAGCCGGGATGTCCCAGGCGGAACTGGCCAAGAAACTCCCGTTCACCGCGAGTAGAGTGTCTCGACTGGAATCGGGCGATCTGGGGCTCACCACAGAGGAAGCCCAACAAATCGCGGGCGCAATCGGTACCCCTAAGGCTCGGGATTACGCGGCCTACTTGAGCAGTACATGGCGCGTCCTCCCTGCTCCAGGGTTCAACCACATCAGCCGGCAGTGCCTCTGGGACGCCGAGTCCGCCCTACAGCGTCTCGATGAACTGAAGGACGACCCGGACCTGAGGAATGTATTCCTGAAGCAGGTGGACTCGTGCCGAAACGCGCTGGAAAAAGCGGCCGGCTTTCTCGCCGAAACAGAGCATCCTATTGCCTTCATCGGGAGCCCGGGGGTGGGTAAAACGACAGCAATCTGTAGCCTCGCCAATCTTCGCGACCAGACTGAAGAGGATTTGGACCGACAGATGACCCTCCAGACAGGCGGCGGCCGAGTCACCGTATGTGAGGTCCACTTGCGGAATGGGGGAGAGTGGGCTATCTCCGTTGACCCTTCTTCTGAGGAGGAGATGCGCCAGTACGTTGCCGAGTTCTGTGACCACGTGATCAGCCTTACAGGGGGGAAGAGGGACGGGGACGGGGAGGGGCCTGGACTGAACTCGGAGATCGACCGCGCCCTTCGCAATATGACGGGGCTCCAGCCGAAGAAGATCAAGGTCCCTGAAGGTAAGAGCAGACAAGAAGATCCAGCAAGGGAGTTGGCAACACAGTTTCCGAGGAAGGAGGACCTCCAAGCCCAAGTCTTCACCCGCCTGGACCTCGCTCGGCGGCGGCGAACGTCGATTACATTCCCGCGAGACTCGACAATGACCGGCCATCAATGGCTTCAGCGGACGTTCGCAGACATCAACTACGGCCACCACCCGGAGTTTTCGCTACCGCGCCGCATTGAGATCAGTATCCCCACCGCAATCCTGGACGAGAATCGAATGGAGATTCGCCTTATCGATACCAGGGGGGTAGATGAACCCAAAGCCCCGCGCCGAGACTTGCAGGCGTATCTGGACGATGATCGGGCGGTGATCGTGTTCTGTTCGAGTTTCAAAGATGCCCCTGGGGCCACAGCGCTCGACGTAGTGGAGCGGGCTATGGCGGGGGGGCTTCGTCAATCCCTAAAGGGTCGCGCCGCCCTCCTGATACTCCCGCAGAACGCAGAAGAGTTGAAGGCCCGCGACCCCAGCGGGGCCCAGGTCGGGAGCATCGAAGACGGCCGCGATGTCAAGAAGGAGCAGGTTCAGACAACCTTCAGCCGTCTCGGGATTCCTGAACTCCGTGTTGAGTTCCTGGACGTCACCAAGCTGGAGGACTGCCGCGAAACGCGACGGGCCCTCGTAACTATTATCTGCAGTCTCCGTAACCGGGCAGAGACTCAGATTCGGACCCTATGCGAAACAGTCGACCGACTGATCGCAAACAAGGCTGATGAACAGGTTCGCGCAGTCTTCGAGGAGGTCGCAAGACGTATTGGGACCTGGGTGGATTCCAATTCAACTATCCCAGCCGGCTTGCCGCAGGTCGAACAAGCCCTGTTGGCAGAGATGGACGAGCTTCGATATGCATCAAGCCTCCGGGCGTCGGTGAACAGACGGGGAGACTGGTACAATTTCGACTACTGGCACGGCCTTGGCTATGGGGCGCGGTGTGAAGTGGTTGAAAGGACAGAGGCGCGGGTCAGGGACCTCAAGGCGGTTGTTACCAACCTGCTGGCGGACCCCAGCCTGGCCGAGGCTCATGGATTCCTGAGGCACTTTGAGACGGTTGTGGACCAGGCCGTCAAGGACCTCTGCGAGACAATTCAAGCGGTGGGTGAGGCCGCGTTTTCAGAGCAACTTCGTGAAGACCACGATTACTGGGGCCGCTGCCGGGACCGGTGGGGCGGCGGGTCGGGGTACAAGATCGCCATCCGCGGTTGGACAGGCGGGTGGTTTTCCGAGGAACGTCGCCAAGAACGGCGGGAGTTCATCGAGGCAGAAATGCAGCGTCGATGGACGGACTTAGTAGGACACCTGAACGCCCAGATCGCGTCTGCCAAACCGGAGGGGGGCACCACGTAAGAGGATCGGTCCCCAGAACCGGAGCTTGAGCTTGTTCTGAGCTTGCCGGGAGAGTGCGTTAGGGCACATTTTGCCGCATTTTGCCAGGTTGAGGCCTGTGCCTATCGCTATAATGCCCATCAGGATAAAGAATTGGATACTTTACACATACCCTCTACGGAACCGAAGGTTACAGGTTCGATTCCTGTCGCGCGTAGTCGTTACTCCCCCGCAGGGCCAGCCACTTACAGCTGGCCCTGTCTTTATTACGAACTGGCGTGACCGGCTGTCCGGCCGCTGACGCGGCACATAGGAATGATCTGCCAATGGGAACCAACAGTCCATTGACGGCGGGACGACCAGAGTCCCGGGCGCCTATCTCTGTCCAGGGCCTTCGCTGCGAGTATCTCGTCAACCCTCTCGGGATCGACGTGCCGCGGCCGCAGCTGAGCTGGGTACTGAATTCGTCCGCGAGAGACCAGCGACAGAGGGCCTACCAGATTCTGTCGGCCTCCGATCCGGCCGACCTTGCGCGGGATGTCGGAACCCTCTGGGATAGCGGGAAGGTGCTCTCCTCCCAGACGGCGCAGGTGGAGTACGCGGGCTTGCCGCTGGCGTCCAGGGCCGCCTGCCACTGGAAGGTGCGTGTCTGGGACAAGGACGACCAGGCCTCCGGGTGGAGCGCCGCGGCCCTGTGGGAGATGGGGCAGTTGACGCCTCAGGACTGGAGGGCCCAGTGGATCGGGCGGCGGGTTGAGCCGTTTGATCCGCAGAAGGCGGCGCAGACGCTGCTGGGGGGCGGCCGGTGGATCGGAGGCCCCGGCGCCGGCATGCGGTTCTTCCGTGCGCCCCTGGTCGTCGGGCCGGGGGGCACGGTCTCCGCGCAATGCCACTTCAGCGCCAACGACAACGGAGAGCTGTACCTCAACGGGCAATTGCTTCTGAGCGGGTGCGGCTGCCGGATCGCGCTGAAGCACGCGGATCTCACCGGCCGTCTCAAGGCAGGGAGAAATGTCCTGGGCTTCCGGGCCCGGTGCGACGAGGGTTCCCCCGCCGTGATCTGCCGGGTCGAAGTTCGATCGGCGGCCGGGGCCGTCACGGAACTGGTCTCCGACCGATCGTGGAAGACCTGCGACACGGAGGCCCCCGGGTGGGCCTCGACGGATTTTGACGACGCCCGTTGGCCCTTGCCCGAAGAGCTGGGCGCCCCGGGCTCAGGGCCCTTGGGCGGGCTGTTCGTCGCCCCGCCGTATCATCCCGCGCCCTTCCTGCGGCGGGAGTTCGCCGTCCGGGCGCCGCTGAAGCGCGCCCGCGCGTACGTGTGCGGCCTGGGCTGCTACGAACTGCGGATCAACGGCGGCAAGATCGGCGACGCCGTGCGAGATCCCGGCTACACCGCCTATGACAAGCGGATCCTGTACAGCACCTACGACGTCACGCCTTCGCTCCGGCAGGGCGCCAATGCCGTGGGCCTCATCCTGGGCACCGGCTGGTACAAGGTGCACCAGATGGCGGTGTGGGGGTTCGACCATGCCCGATGGCATGCCGAGCCTCGGGCGATCGCGCAGATCGTCCTCGAATACGAAGACGGACGGACCGACACGATCGTCACCGGCGGCGACTGGAAGGCCGCCACAGGCCCGATCACGTTCGTCAGCATCTATGGCGGGGAAAGTTACGATGCCCGGCTGGAACGCCCCGGTTGGGACGCCCCGGGGTTCGACGACGGCGATTGGGAGGACGCGGCCGTGGTGGACGCGCCCCTGGGTACGCTGAAGGCTCAGCGTTGCCCCCCGATCCGAATCACGGGCAGTCTCCCGCCGGTGCGGATCACCGAACCGGCCGCCGGTGTTTTCGTCTGCGACATGGGGCAGAACTTCTCGGGGCACGTCCGGTTGTCGGTGTCCGGGCCCGCGGGCACGGAGGTGCGCATCCGCTACGGCGAACGGCTGCGGCCCGACGGCCGGGTGACATCCGCGGAAATCGACGGCCTGATGATCCGGGCCCTGCCCTCGCAACGGTTCCAGACCGACACGTACACCCTCAAAGGCGGCGGGCCGGAACTCTGGGAATCCCGGTTCGTCTACCACGGGTTCCAGTACGTTGAAGTCACCGGTTTCCCCGGCCGGCCGACGCCCGAAAACATCCTGGGCCGTTTCGCGCACACCGCCATGCCCCCGGCCGGGGAGTTCGCCTGTTCCAACGAACTGCTGAACAAGATCCAGAAGGCCACGCGCTGGGCCTACCTGTCCAACGCCCAAAGCATTCCCACCGATTGCCCGCAGCGCGAGAAGAACGGGTGGACCGGCGACGCTCACCTGGCCGCCGAGCAGGGCATGTTGAACTTCGACTCGATCACCTTCTACGCCAAGTGGCTGGACGACGTGGCCGACTCACAGGATGCCGAGGGCCGCATACCGGTGATCATCCCCACGTGCGGCTGGGGACGCGGATGCAATCCGGCGTGGGACAGCGCGTATTACCTGACGGCCTGGTATCTCTATCGGTATTTCGGCGACCGCCGCCTCCTGGCCGAACACTACGGCCGGTTGCAGCGGTACCTCGACTACCTGTCCGCCCAGGCCCGCGACCACATCATGCCTCCCTACAGCCTGGGCGACTGGGCGCCCTACGAGACCGACACGCCGACCGATCTGACGACAACGGCGTACTACTACCTCGACCACCGCATTCTCGCTCAAACAGCCCGAGTCCTGAACAAGGCGGAGGAGGCGGACGCCTACGCCCGGCGCGCCGAAGCGATACGCAAGGCGTTCAATGCGCGATTCTTCGACCCGCCAACACACTCCTACGGCAACGGCAGCCAATGTTCGCTGGCCTGCCCGCTGCACTTTGGGCTCGTGGAGCCCCAACGCCGCCCGGGCGTGGTCAACGCCCTGGTGCAGACCGTCGCCAATCGCGACTACCACCTGGACGTCGGGGTGCTGGGGGCGAAGTTCGTGCTGCGCGCCCTTTCGGAGGGCGGGCGGACGGACGTGGCGTATCGCGTGGCCACCCAGACGGCCCTGCCCGGATGGGGACACTGGATCCAACAGGGCGCCACCACGCTGTGGGAAGATTGGAAGGGCACGTCGTCCCTCAACCACGTCATGTTCGGCGACATCAGCGCGTGGTTTTACAAGTGGCTGGCGGGGATCGACTCCGATGACGCCGACGGCGGGTTCGGCCGCTTCATGATCCGGCCACAGCCGGTCGGCGATCTGACGTGGGTCAAGGCGCACCACGCCTCCATCCGCGGCCTGATCCGCAGCGAGTGGCAGCGATCGGAAGGGACGTTCTCGCTGACCGTCGAGGCGCCCGTGAACACGTCCGCCACGGTCGTCGTCCCCACCCGTCAGGCCGGGCAGGTTCTGATCGACGGACAGAATCCCGCCTGCGCAGAAGGCGTCAGGACAATGCCAGGCCGCGCCGGCGAGGCTGTCTTCGAGGTCGGCAGCGGGCGGTACATGTTCACGGCGCCAATGAGGGAGAATCATGAGTGAGTATCGCGAGTTGACGAGTCGGCTGGTGAACGGCTGGAACACCTGGTACGTGAAAAGCATGCTCACGCACGTTCGCATGCCGGAGGGTCTGGCGATCAACCTGGGCCTCAAGGAATACCGCGGCGGGCAGTATTTGCGGGAGATCCTGAAGGGGCCTGTCGACGTCGTCCCCGGACTGCGTTCCTATGACGGGGCCTACACGGCGCTGACGCT
>JAPLNA010000067.1:0-6022 GCA_026693065.1 Planctomycetota bacterium | reverse complement strand
CGGCCACTGTCGGCGACGACTGGGTCGCCCTGGCGACGCCGCTGGCCATGCAGAAACGCCCTGCCCTCCTCGTGGCCGAATGCGGCACGCTGTGGAATTGCCCCGGCTTCTGGCGACGGGACGGGCAGGTCATGCGCGGCCAGGCCGGCCTGCGGCGCGTCGATCTCTTCGCCACGAAGGCGTGCGACTCCGAGCGATGCACCTGGTCCATGTCGCCCTATCTGGCCCTGCCGCTCGATGGCCCCGTGGGGTTGAGCACGGGCGAGGCCCGAAGCGTGCCGGCCATCGAGGCGATACTCGCCCAGGCCAGACAGGTGCAGGAAGAACGGGTGGCCCGGTACGGCGAACTGGCGGAAGTATATCGGGCGGCCCGCGCTTCCCTGGCGTGGAACACGATCTACGACCCCGTCAAGGACCGCGTGATCACCCCCGTGGCCCGCACCTGGTGCGGCGGGCATGGGTGGGTGCTGTTCGAGTGGGACACGTATTTCGCCGCCTACATGTTCGCCGTGGACAATCCCGACCTGGCCATGGCCAACGCCATCGCCATCACCAGCGAAATCACCCCCGAAGGCATGGTCCCCAATTTCGTCCAGGCCAACGGATTCGCCACGCTGGATCGCTCCGAGCCGCCGGTGGGCGCGTGGGTGTGCCGCGAGATCTACCGAGCCCACCGGGCCCGATGGTTCCTCGAGGAGGTCTATCCGAACCTGTTGCGATGGAACCGGTGGTGGTGGACGGCGAGGCGGAACCGCGGCGACCTGTTGTCCTGGGGAACCAACCCCTATGAACCGGTCTACGACGCCCACATGGAACAAGCCGGCGTGAACCAGCGCGACGGGGCCTCGTACGAATCGGGGCTGGACAACTCCCCGATGTACGACGACGTGCCCTTCGACCGCGACCGGCACGTCCTGCAGATGTGGGACGTCGGGCTCAACGGGCTCTACGTCGCCGACTGCGAAGCCCTCGCCGACATCGCCGACGTGCTGGGCGTTTCCGCCGACGCCGCCGAGTTGCGTCAGCGAGCCCAGGCCGTGCGGGCCGCCATGTCCGCGGAGTTGTGGGACGAGCCCTTCGGCCTGTTCCTGAACCAGCGCGTGGACACCGGCGAACGAAGCCGTCGTATTTCCCCGACGAACTTCTATGCCCTCCTCGCGCGGGCCGCCACGCCCGATCAGGCCGACCGTATGATTCGCGAGCACTTCTACAATCCCGCCGAATTCTGGGGCGAGTGGGTCTTGCCTTCCATCGCCCGCAACGACCCGGCGTATCCGGAGCAGAGCTATTGGCGCGGGCGAATCTGGGGGCCGATGAATTTCCTGACCTATATCAGCCTGCGACAAGCCGGCCTGCCCCAGGCGAGGAAGGATCTCGTGGAGAAATCCAAGGCCCTGCTGCTCAAGAGCTGGCGATCGCACGGCCACGTGCTCGAGAACTACAACGCCCAGACCGGCGACAACACGGTGGCCGCCGGCAAGACGGGCGGGGACTCGTTCTATTACTGGGGCGGGCTGCTGGGGACCATGGCCCTCATGGAGGCCGGCCACTACCCGGCGCCCGAAGCGCCGCTCGACGATTGCACCCAGGCGCCGTGAAGAGCGTCAGTCCCAGGCCCTGGGATGGGCGGCCAGCCCGCTTCGCAGTTGGACGTCGGCGCCGGTTTCGTTCATCGCCGTCGTGAGGTGTTCGAGGATCTCGGCGTCGTCGGCCCCGTCGCCCGACAGCGCGGCCTGGTGGAGTTCGTCGATCTGCCCGATGGAGTGCGCCGCCGGCACGGTGCAGTCCACGTTGGTGTCCTTGAGAACCCATCGCAACGCGGCCGCGTAGGGCGCACTGCTGTCTTGCAGGCCCTTGACGGCCGGATGCTGAGCCTGCCCCGCCCAGACCATGTTGAGGAAGCCCCCGCCGCCGCCGAAGGGCTTCATCGCCACCGTGCCGACGCCTCGCCGCCGGGCCTCCGGGAACAGGTCCCGCCCGGCCGCCGGGTGCAGAGGGCTGTAGGGAACCATCAGTGCGTCAAAGACGTCGAATTCGGTAATCGCCCGCAGGGCCATCTGCGGCGAGTGGTGGCAGGAGAAGGCGAAGTGGTCGCAGAACCCTTCTTCCTTGAGGGCGTCGAAGGCCTCGTGGGCGGCCTTGACCCGATCGCCGGCCTGGCCCTCCAACGCCAAGCCGACCCACAACAGAATGTCCACGTGCCGGATTCCGTACCGGCGGCGATGGTCGTTGCAGTAGTCCATCATGTACTGCTTGACGCCGCGGGGGTCCTGCTGATTCATGGCGTGGAGGGGCCAGGCGACGGTGAACTCGCCGCCCCGCCGGGCCATGACCTCCGCCGTCGCCGACTCCTCCGGGTCCCACTGCACGTCGAAGTAGGTCACACCCAGATCCAGAAGGTGGTCCAGCTCGCCCACGCGCCGCGGGATGTCCTCATGGGCCAGGGGCCCGTTGGTGAAATGCCCGCCCGCGCCGAATCGCGTTACGGTCAATCCGGTGCGGCCGAGTACGCGTTTCTCAAGTTCCACCATCAACACTCCTCCGGCCAATCCGAACGGCCTGTACAGATTGTACCCGTGCGTCCGTGAATGTCCACCCGGGCCGGGCCTAGAATGCCTCGAAACCGGCCCGCGAGTCGAACCGGCGCCGGGACGAGGAGTTTCGATGAAGCTGAAACTGATCCGGCATCTGTGGGGGGTGAACGAGCCCTGGGAGAGTTGTTTCCCGCGATTCGTCCAGCAGGGCTACGAGGGCATCGAGACCGACCTTCCCGCCGGCCCGGCGGATGAAGAGCGATTGCTGGCCCTGCTGGAACGCCACGGGTTGGCGCTGATCGTGCAGGTGCTCGTGCCCGTGGACCGGGCCGATCCCTCCGTCGCCCGGCACGTCGATGCGTTCGGGGCCCTGCTCGATCGGGCCGGGCGGCGCCGCCCCCTCCTGGTCGCCTGTCATGCCACCGCCGACTCCTGGTCGCTCGAGCAGGCCCTGGCGTTCTACACCCAGGCCCTGGCCCTGGAGCGGCAGGCCGGCGTGAGCGTCGCCCACGAGGCCCACCGCGGGCGGTTCTTCTTCTCGCCCTGGAACACACGGGACGTCCTCGAGCGCTTGCCCGCCCTGCGGCTGTGCGTGGATTACAGCCACTGGGTCTGCGTCTGCGAACGGCGGATCGACGACCTGGCGGACATTCTGCGGCTGTGCGCGGCCCGGGCGATCCACCTGCACGCGCGAGTCGGGTTCAGCCAAGGCCCGCAGGTGCCCGACCCAGCCGCCGAAAGCGCCCGGGCCGATCTGGAGGCCCACGAGGCCTGGTGGGACATGGTCTGGGACGACCAGGCCCGGCGAGGCCTGGCCGTCAGCACACTGACGCCGGAGTTCGGCCCGCCTCCGTACCTGCACGTGGACCCGCACACGGGGGCGCCGCTGGCGGACCTCGAGGCGGTCTGTAACTGGATGGCCCATCGGCAGGCCCGGCGGTTCGCCCGCCGGGGCGAATCGGCTTGAACCTCCCCCCGCCCGCACAGGACAATGGCCCCGCATGACCGACGAACCAACCATCAAGTGGTATCGCACGCCCATCGATAAGCAGACGCTCCAGAAGCTGACCGCTCGCAGCGACGGGTGGGGCTTCGCCCACGTGCTGGGCCAGTTGGTCCTCACCGGCGCCCTGGGGGCCGTAACGTCCCACGCCATGGTCCACTGGCCCTGGTGGGTCGCCGCGGCGATGTTCTATGTCTACGCGACGTTCTATAGTTTCCTGGGCCTGTCGGGGGTCGGCCACGAACTGTGCCACCGAACCGTCTTCCGCACCCGATTCTGGAATGAACTGTTCCTCCGGATCACCGGCTTTCTCACGTGGACGAACTTCCACCACTTCCGCGACAGCCATTTCGGGCACCATCGCTGGACGGTCTTCCACGGCGTCGATCTCGAGGTCGTCCTGCCGCTGCGGGTCCGCTGGTGGAACTGGGTCTTCCTGCTGACGTTCGACGTCCCGGCCCTGTGGCTGACGGTCCGCTCGGCCGTCCGGCTGGGCCTGGGGCGGTTCAAGGGCCCGTGGGAGGCCCGCCTCTTTCCCGAATCGGCTCTCAAGGAACGCCGGGCCGTCGCCCGCTGGGCCAGAGTGCTGCTGATCGGCCAGGCCGCCCTGGCCGGGGGGTTCGTGTACTTCGGGCTCTGGCCTCTGGTGCTGCTGATTACGTTCGCGGTGTTCTTCGCCCGGGGGCTGAACTTCCTGGTCAGTTTCCCGCAACACGCGGGAATGAAGGGCGACGTGCCCGACTACCGCATCTGCTGCCGGACCATGAAGCTCAACCCGATCCTGCGGTTCTTCTACTGCCAGATGAATTACCATGTCGAGCATCACATGTACGCCGCCGTTCCGTTCCACAAGCTCGCCGCCCTCCGCCGCACCATCGAAGCCGACCTGCCGCCGGCGAGCGAATCCCTCGCCGCGGCCTGGCGGGACATCCTCGACGCCCAGGCCCGCCAGCAGCTCGACCCCGGCTACGCCATCGTCCCGACCGTCCCCAACCGCGTCGGCTGACCGGCTATGATGGTAGTGGAAGCCGGCGCGGCGGCTCCTGGAGTTTGCCGCGTGGCCATACGTGAAGGAGCTTCCCATGAGTTGGGCCACGTTCGGACAGATCGCGTTATTGATCGTCGTATTCGCGTTCGTCAACACCTTCGTCAGGTGCATGCACGACAGCTACTGCAAGAAGTGCAAACCGCAGTGATTCGCCGGAAGCCATGGTGCGTGCCGTCATCACGCCCGCCTCTCGTACCGTAGCCGAAGCAGATCGTCTGCAAAGGCTTCGATCCTCGTTCGCTGAGAGAGTTTCTCTCGCCAACTTTCCGGGATGCCCGAGTGCCCGTAGTACGCACCGGCCAATTGGCCGTAGATAGCGCCCGTGGTGTCGGCGTCATCGCCAAGGTTGGCCGCCGCCAGACAGCCGTCGCGGAAGTTCGTCGAATGGTGGAACGCCCACAAGGCCGCCTCCAGGCTCTCAACGACGAAGCCCGTGCCACGGATCTCGGGAGGCTGCTTGTGTTTGAAGGAACCGCCCGCCACCTCGCTGATTTCCGGGCACAGAGGGTGCTCTTGCCAGTAACCCGGCGCCGGACTGTATCGCTGGGCCAGAAGAACGTTCTTGTCCACGCCGCGCAGAGCCCCGACAATCAGCCCGCCGTAGTACCGGCACGCGTCGACGGCCGTCGGAGCGCCGTGGGTGGTGCGAGAACTGTCTCCCGATCGTTCGATCGCCGCCGGCGGATCGTTGGCGAAGAACATCGGCGCCGGCGCGAGCCTCATCAGGGATCCATTGCCGGCGGCCTGCGGACTCGTGGATCCGCAATACGGTTCGCCGCTGGCCAGGAAACGCTCCAGCGCACCCCGGGTCGTGCCGCCGATATCGAAACACGTATCCAGACAACTCATGTAGCCTTCTTTGTACCACCGCACGTAGCGCCGAAGTTGGTCCACCGGGTCGAACCGTTTCGTCCGGACAAGGCTGTCGGCCAGGCACAGCGCCATGGACGTATCATCCGTCCACATGCCGGGGCGCAGGTTGAACGGCCCGCCGCCGACCATGTCCTCAATGGGCGTGAACGTCCCGGGCTCCATGAACTCCAGCGCCGTGCCGACCGCGTCCCCTACGGCCAAGCCGACCAGGGCCCCGAGATAGCGGTCATTTTCCGTCGTCATCGCACGCTCCTCTGACACGGGCATTCCGGCCGTCTCCTCGACGGCCCGGGCCATGTCGCCGTCGCGGGGGGGCCACGCCCCGGCCGAACTTCCCGTACCCGCGGACCGTCGTGAGTTGTCGATCGGCGTTAAGGCGGTCGTACGGCGCCCTTTCGGTGGCCTTGGCGTATCTCGTACACATAGCACTACAGCGCAAATGAGGCTCAAGAGATTCGGGGGTCCAGGCCGATGGTTCTTGTGAGCCAGCTGGTCCTGGAGACAAACATGAATACCAAACAACTGGCGTCCCTCCAAGAGGGACTCGCGGAATTCCTGCGCACC
>JAPLNA010000066.1 GCA_026693065.1 Planctomycetota bacterium | reverse complement strand
GGAATTCCTCTCGGCCCGGGGGATCGAGGTGATCTACCCGCCCACGCCGCCCGGCGACGCGGCGAGAGCAGACCAACCAACCAAGCAGGAGCAGGTCGATGCCTAAGTCACAACGGATCGTTCCCAACCAGCAGCGGGCGAAGGGCTACATCAAGTTCGAGCCCATCCCCCTCAACCAGTACGACAAGAGCGTCAAGGACGAGGTCAAGACGCTCGGGGCGGCCACGCTCGTCCACATCCAGCGGGACATGGCAATCCTGCGGGCCTTCGAGGGCATGCTGAACGAGATCAAGCTCAAGGGCGCCTACAACGGGCTGGAGTACAACCACAAGGGCCCGGCCCACCTGTCGATCGGGCAGGAGTCCGAAGCCGTCGGGCAGTGCCTGCTGCTGGACGTCGACGATCACATTTACGGCAGCCATCGCAGCCACAGCGAGATTCTCGCCAAGGGCCTGTCGGCCATCGAGAAGCTAGACGACGCGACGCTGATGAAGATCATGGAGGGCTACTTCGACGGGCAGGCCCTCAAGATCGTCCAGGCCGGGGCGACCGGCTCGGTGAAGGACCTGGCGGCCGACTTCCTGCTGTACGGAACGCTGGCGGAGATCTTCGGTCGGGAGCCTGGCTTCAATAAGGGCATGGGCGGTTCGATGCACGCGTTCTTCACGCCGTTCGGCGTGTATCCCAACAACGCGATCGTGGGCGGCTCGGGCGATATTTCCGTCGGCGGGGCGTTGTTCAAGCGGATCAACCACAAGAAGGGCATCGTGATCTGCAACATCGGCGACGCCTCGCTGGGCTGCGGGCCGGTCTGGGAGGGCATCTGCCTGGCCACCATGGACCAGTACCGCACGCTCTGGGACGGCGAGCACGGCGGCGGGCTGCCCCTGATCTTCAACTTCGTCAACAACTTCTACGGCATGGGCGGCCAGCCCCAGGGCGAGACGATGGGCTTCGGCACGCTGGCGCGGCTGGGCGCGGGGGTCAACCCCGACCAGATGCACGCCGAGCGAGTGGACGGCTTCAACCCCCTGGCCGTCGTGGACGCCATCCGCCGCAAGAAGAAGATCATCGCCGAGGGCCGTGGGCCCGTCCTGCTCGATACCATCACCTACCGCTACAGCGGGCACAGCCCCTCGGACGCCTCGAGCTATCGCGACAAGGAAGAAGTCGACGCCTGGCGCGAGGTGGACCCGCTGAAGACCTACGCCGCCGAGCTGGTCAAGGCCGGGCTGTGCAAGCAGGCCGATATCGACGCGATGACCGCCCAGGCCGACGCGCTGGCGTTCAAGGCGCTGCAGAAGGCCGCCGACCTGAAGATCTCCCCCCGGGCGAACCTCAAGAAGCGCGGCGGGCTGCTCGATGCGACGATGTTCTCCAACCAGGTCGCCGAAAGCCTCGACACCACCCGCCAAGCCGAGGTGCTCCTGCCCCGCGACAAGAACCCCCGCGTGCAGAAGATCGCCACGCTCAGCCGACACGGGCTGGACGAGCAGGGCAAGGCCCTGTCCAAGAGCAAGTGCGTGGCGTTCCGCGACGCCGTGTTCGAGGCCGTGCTGGACGCCTTTTACGCCGACCCGACCCTGACGGCCTACGGCGAGGAAAACCGCGACTGGGGTGGTGCGTTCGCCGTCTACCGCGGGCTGACCGAGGCCCTGCCCTACCACCGGCTGTTCAACTCGCCGATCTCCGAAGGCGCGATCGTCGGGTCGGCCGTCGGGTACGCCCTCGAGGGCGGGCGGGCGCTGGTGGAACTGATGTACTGCGACTTCCTCGGGCGCTCCGGGGACGAAGTGTTCAACCAGCTCGCCAAGTGGCAATCAATGTCCGGCGGGCTGCTCAAGATGCCCGTCGTCCTCCGCGTCTCGGTGGGCAGCAAGTACGGCGCCCAGCACAGCCAGGACTGGACGAGCCTCGTCGCCCACATCCCCGGGCTGAAGGTCGTCTTCCCGGCCACCCCGTACGATGCCAAGGGGCTGATGCGGTCGGCCCTGATCGGCACGGACCCGGTGATCTTCTTCGAGAGCCAGCGGCTCTACGATCAGCCGGAACTCTTCCACGCCGGGGGCGTGCCCGTCGAGCCCTATACGATCGCCATCGGCGAGCCCGACGTGAAGAAGCCCGGCAAGAACCTGACGATCCTGACGATCGGCGCGACGCTGTATCGCGCCCTCGATGCGGCCAAGGAGCTTGAAACCAAGTACGGCGTGAGTTGCGAGGTCATCGATGCCCGCTCGATCGTGCCGTTCAACTACGAGAAGGTGCTGGCCAGCATGGCCAAGACGCACCGGATCCTGCTGGCCAGCGATGCCTGCGAACGCGGGAGTTCGTTGCAGACCTTCGCGGCCAAGATCGCCCAGTTGGCCTTCGACGACCTCGACGCCCCGCCGGTCGTCGTGGGCGCCAAGAACTGGATCACCCCGCCCGATGAGGTCGAAGACGCGTTCTTCCCCTTCCCGTGCGACATCCTGGACGCCGTCCACACCTACATCCAGCCGCTGGCGGGCTACAAGTGCTCCAGCGACTGCCAGGCCTCCGAGATTCTCCGCCGCAACACCGCGGGCATCTAGGCGCCCGGACACACACGGAAACCGACGGCACGGTGCTGGTCACCGTGCCGTCGGCGTTTAAGGCGAAGAAAACGCGGTGCAAGCCCCGCCGCTAAACTGGGGAGGGACTACGAGGGACTATTTTCGGGAACGGGTCTTGCGTTTGGCAGGTTTGCCGTTGTCGATGAAGTCCTTGAGGAGGCGGCGGGCTTCGTAGTCGGTGTATTGGATGGGCGGATGTTTCATCGTGTAGGAGGCGACCGCCGTCAGCGGACCGGCCAGGCCTCGCTCGCGCCCGAGCTTGCAGCAGCGGATCGCGTCGATGACCTCGCCGGCGGAGTTGGGGGAGTCTTCCACGCTCAGCCGGGCCTCCAGGTTCAGCGGCACGCCGCCGAAGCCCCGGGCCTCGATCCGAAGGAAGCAGACCTTGTTGTCCTTCTGCCAGGCGACGTAGTCGCTCGGGCCGATGTGAACCTGGTCGGGCGGCAGCGGGGTGTCGTCGAGCTGGCTCTGGACGGCCTGGGTCTTGGAGATGCGCTTGGAGCCCAGCCGTTCGTGGGCGAGCATGTTCATGAAGTCGGTATTGCCCCCGGTGTTGAGCTGGTAGGTCGCGTCGATCTTCGCGCCTCGCTCGTGCATCATCCGCATCAGGACGCGGTGGGTGATCGTCGCGCCGACCTGGGCCTTGATGTCGTCGCCCACGCAGCAGATGCCCGCCTTCTCGAACCGCTTGCCCCACGCCGGGTCGGACACGATGAACACCGGGATGCAGTTGATCAGGCTCACGCCGGCCTCGAGGCAGCACTCGGCGTAGAACTCGGTGGCCTTCTGGCTGCCCACGGGCAGGTAGCTGATGAGGATTTCCGCCCCGGACGTTTCCAGGAGCTTGACGATCTCCTTGTGGGTGGCGTTGGGCTTGGCGCCGACGGAGAAGCGTTTCTTCTCCTCGAAGGCGGCCATGTGGCCCGGCACGCCGTCGAGCACGTTGCCCATCTGCACCTTCAGGCCGGGGTACTTGAAGCGGTTGTAGAAGACCTTGGTGTTGTTGGGCGAGGCGAAGAGGGCCTCGTGCAGCGGACGGCCCACCTTTCGCTTGTCAATGTCGATCGCCGCCACCACCCGCACGTCCGACGGGGCGTACCCGCCCAGGATGGGATTGGCCAGCCCGATCACTTCCTTGCCCTTGGCGAAGACCTCCTTGTAGTAATGAAGGCCCTGGACCAGGCTCGAGGCACAGTTTCCGACTCCCGCGATAGCGATTCGAATTTCATGCATGGTTATATGCCCTGTAGCTCCTACGAGAAGAACGAGACAAGTGAATACACTATACGCTCGGCGTCCTCTTGCCAAGCACTTTTCGCCCGGCCGGTCGGGCGTGCGAGGCAGGGAGAACCACGAAGACCACAAAGCACACGAAGAACACAAAGGGGGAATCAAGAAAGCCGGAAGAAAAGGGAGATACCGGGAGGCGGTCTTATTCTGTCCCCGTTTCGCTCATGCTCTTTCCTTCCTTTGTGCTCTTCGTGGGCTTTGTGTTCTTCGTGGTTCCCCTGCCGCCCCTTGCCCGCGGGGCTCGCGGCGTTGTACAATCGATTCTTCGACTGGGGGCGGAGAGGCACGACCCACGATGAAGACGCGGTTACTTGCATTGGACGTTGACGGCACGCTGGTAGGCCCCGACAGCGTCGTGCCTCGCGAGGCCCGCGAGGCCATCGCCGCCGCCCTGGCCGCCGGGCTGCGGATCTGCCTGGCTACCGGGCGAAGCTACGAGGAAACCGCCGACGTCTGGCGTCAGTTGCCCCTGAACGAGCCCTTCGAGCCCCTCATCGTCCTGGGCGGGGCCCTGGTGTCCGAGCCGGACACCGCCCGGACGCTCTGGCAGAGGTCGATCCCCCCGGGCGTCGCCCGCGACTACGCCGCCGCCCTGGCCGAGGAAGGCTACTCGGCGATGGCCATCGTCGACGCGTGGCGCCACGGCTTCTCGTACTACGTGACCGACACGGGCAACGTCGCGGAGCTCCGCCGGCTGTTCTTCAGCCGCTCGAAGGCCCAGGCCCGTTTCGTCCCCCACCTGCCCGCCAACGGCGACATGCCCGACCTGCTGCGAATCTCCACGATCGTCCCGGACGCCCAGGCCGGGGCCGACCTGGCCGCCAGGCTTCGCGAACGAATGGGCACGCGGCTGACTATCGTCGCGCTGGGGGCGCCCAACTACGGCGTGCGGCTGGTGGAGGCGCACGCGGCCGGGTGCAGCAAGTTCGCCGCCATCCAGTACGTCGCCCAGTCGCACCTGATCGGGCCCGGTCGGATCGCCGCCGTCGGCGACGACGCCAACGACCTGGCCATGCTCCACGGGGCCGGGCTGGGCGTCGCCATGCCCCACGCCCCCGCCGACGTCCAGGCCGCCGCCAACCACGTGGCCTCCGACGGCCTGCCCGCCTTCATCCACAGCCTGATCGCGGGTGAGTTCGACGAGTTGTTGGTGTAGAGAAGGCCGGTGGAAGTTCGAGGCAAAGAGACGGGGATTAGGGGATTCCTGTTTTCCATGGATGCCCCTTGCCATTCTTCTCGAAGGGGTGTAGCATACCCGGCCTGATTGACCGCAGTGAAAGGACGAATCCATGGGACATCGACGTACGCGACTGGATAACCGGCAGTTGGATCACAAGGCGACGAAGCTGAAGAACGCCCCTCGCAAGACGAAGGAACGCGCCCGCCGCGCCGCCCGTCGCGCCCCCAAGGCCAAGTAATCCACTCCCCCACGCCCTCAAGGCCGGTGGCCTGTTGCGCGTAGGCCGCCGATCGGCATAGGCGGCAAAGAGAGATGGCTTGGGGGATTGGCAGATACCGGGCGAATGATCGTGCACGCCCATCTGAAATCTCAAATTTGAAATCTTCGATTTCAGATCTCAAATCTCTTATCTCAGATTTCAAATCCCATCCCCTAATCCCCGTCTCTTTCCTTCCGCCGCCGCGCCGCCTCCCCACGGCCTAGCGGCGCGATCGCCTGTTCCTTCCCTGCCGGCCGTTCTTCTTCTTCCCCCCGGGCCTCTTCCCCTCGGGCCTCTTTCCTTCGGGCTTCTTGCCCTCGGGCTTCTTGCCCTTCGTGGCCGCGGGCGCGGGCCCGGCCGGGGTCAGCTCCATCTGGCGATGGGCCACGTCTACCGAAACGATCCGGATCGGCATGACGTCGCCGATGCGGTAGGTCCGGCCAGTGCGTTCTCCGTGGATCTGCCCATAGCGGGCGTTGACTTCCCACCAGTCGTCGCCCAGGGCTTCGAGCCGAACGAGCCCCTCGGCCCCGTACCGCGAGATCTCCACGAATATGCCGAAGTTCGTCACGCCGACAATCACGCCGTCGAAACTCTCGCCCACCTTGCCGACGAGGAACTGCAGCATGAGCACTTCGCGGAGTTCCCGTTCGGCCTGCTCGGCGCGGCGCTCGGCGGCGGAACAATCCTCGCCCAGCGTCACCAGGGCGCTCATGTCTTCGGGCGGGCGGGTGTCCAGGCGTTTGCGGCAATAGTCGGCGAGCAAGCGGTGGATCGTCAGGTCCGGGTAGCGGCGGATGGGGCTGGTGAAGTGGCAGTAGTGCCGGCTGGCCAGGGCGAAGTGCTCCACCGACCGCGGGGAATACTCCGCCGTCTCGAGCGACCGCAGGACGGCCATGTTGACCGCGTGGCTTTCGGGCTTGCCCTTGACGGCCGCCAGAATCCGCTGGAGGTCGTGCCGGTCCGGGCTGCGCGGGATCTGGTGGCCTGCCGCCCGGATGAACCCGGACAACTGTATGCCGGCGGCCTCGTCCGGCGGCGGGTGAATCCGACGGAGGAACGGGCGATTGACGCTCTCGAAGAGCCGGGCGACGGCCTCGTTGGCCTCGACCATGAACATCTCGATGATCGTGTGGGTGTACGCGTCGTCCTCCGGCACGGCGTCGACGATGCGGTCTTCCGCGTCGAACACGAGGTCCATCTTGGGCAGGTCCAGGTGGAGCATGCCCTCGTTGCGACGGCGTTTCTCCAGCCGCCGGGCCAGGGCGTCCATGTCCTGCACCAGTTTGACGACGGCCGGGGTGTAGCCTCCGACCCGACCGTCGCAGATATCCTGCGCCTGCTTGTACGTGAGCCTCTTGGCCGAGCGGATCACGCTCTCGCACGCCCGGGCCGAGAGCGGATGGCCCCCGTCGTCGTAGGTGATGAAGACGCTCTGGCAGAATCGTTTCTGGCCTTCCTGCAGGCTGCAGACGCCGTTGGAGAGTACCTCGGGCAGCATGGGCAGGACTTTGCGGGGGAAGTAGACGCTGGTCGCGCGGCGGCGGGCCTCGACGTCCAGCGGCGTGCCTTCGGTCACGAAGTGCGAAACGTCCGCGATGTGCACCCCGAGCACGGTGTGGCCCTTGTGGTGCGTGATGCTGATGGCGTCGTCGTAGTCCCGCGCGTCGGGCGGGTCGATGGTGACGATCGTCATGCCGGTCAGGTCTTCGCGCCCGGGGGCCTTGTCGGGGTTGAAGCCTTCCAGGGCCTCCCTCGCGGCGGCCTGGGCCTCCTCGGGGTACGTCTCGCGGAGCCCGTACGCGCGGATCACCGCGAGGGTCTCGACGGCCGTCGGCCCGCTCTCGCCCAGGCTCTCGACGATCACGCCGGTGGGCAACTGCCCCTCCTGAGCGTACTTGACGATCTCGACGACGACCTTGGCGCCTTCCTTGGGCCCGGCCTCGCCGACGTCGCCGATGACGATGGGCGGGCTGACCAGCCGCCCCTCGGGGACGACGAACCAGTGGGCCTCGGCCTTCTGCAACGTGCCGACGAAGCGGTTCTGTCCACGTTTGATAATCTGGACGATCAGCCCCTGGTACATCGTCTTGCCCTGTCGCTTGCCGCGTTCGAGCACGCGGGCGGCGACGGTGTCGCCCGTCATCGCCCCGCACACCCCCTCGGGCGAAATGAACAGGTCGCCGTGCGAATTCGGGCTGTCGGGGATCACGAAGCCGAACCCCTTGCGGTTGGCGCGGAAGGTTCCGGTGACGCGGTTGGACATGGCCGGCAGGGTCATGGAATCGCCGGCGCCCATCACGACGCGCCCGGCGTCGCGAAGGGCCTTGACCGACTCGCGAAACGCCCCGTATTCCTCGTCCGTAACCCCGATCTGCCGGGCCAGGTGCTTGGGCTTGACGCCCTTGCCTTCCTGCTCGGCGAGGTACTTCAAAATGATCTGCACATACCGTTCCGCCATGACGATCTGACTCCTCTATAGGGCCAGCCTACGCGACCGGCACGGGGCGGGCAAGGACAAACCCCCGCGCCCGGGGGCATCCGGCCACGGGAAGAAGCGGGAACGCCACAAAGGACACGAAGAACACGAAGAACACGAAGGTAAACGGAAAGAGAAACAGCAAGAAGGCCCATGCCGAAGCCTGCAACTCGGGGGTTGTTGCCTCTTCTTCTACCCTTGGTGTCCTTTGTGCCCTTTGTGGCCTTCCCGTCTTCTGTGCGGCCGGGAGACTCAGGCGGACTCGCGTTTCTCGCGGCGGGCGGCGAAGAGGGTGGCGCTGCGAGGATTGGCCACCATGTCCTCGGTGATCTCATAGACGACGCCCTGCTCCTTGCGTTCGGGCAGGTCGAACATGAGGTCGAGCATGAGTTCCTCGATGACGGCCCGGAGGGCGCGGGCGCCCACGTCCCGGGCCATCG
This sequence comes from Planctomycetota bacterium, assembly GCA_026693065.1. Classification (GTDB taxonomy): domain Bacteria; phylum Planctomycetota; class Phycisphaerae; order SM23-33; family SM23-33; genus JAPLNA01. The sequence goes on along the minus strand of JAPLNA010000066.1, from coordinate 12,718 downwards.
CCTTCTTGGCGATAGCCTTCATCGCCCCGGGCGTGAACTCGAGCTGCGCCCCTTCCATCGAGAAAAGCCGCTGGTACTGCTTGACCAGGGCGTTCTTGGGCTCGGTGAGGATCTTGATCATCGCGTGCTCGTCCAGCGACTCCAGCGACGTAATGCACGGCATGCGCCCGACGAACTCGGGGATCATGCCGAAGTGGATCAGGTCGTCGGGCTGGACCTGGGCGAGGAGGTGGCTGTGCTCGTCGGGGCTTTCATCCCGGCTTTCTTCCGAGCCGAAGCCGATGAGCTGGCGGCCGAGGCGCTTCTTGATGATCTCCTCGAGCCCGGTGAACGTCCCGCCGCAGATGAACAGGATGTGCGTGGTGTCGATCTGGATGTACTGCTGCTCGGGGTGCTTCCGCCCGCCCTGGGGCGGGACGTTGGCGACGGTGCCCTCGAGCATCTTCAGCAGGGCCTGCTGAACCCCCTCCCCGCTGACGTCGCGGGTGATGGAGATGTTCTGCGTGGTCTTGCCGATCTTGTCGATCTCGTCGATGTAAATGATGCCGCGTTCGGCGGCCTCCAGGTCGTAATCCGCCGCCTGGAGCAGACGCAGGAGGATGTTCTCCACGTCCTCGCCGACGTACCCGGCCTCGGTCAGCGTGGTGGCGTCGCCGATGGCGAAAGGCACATTCAGCACGCGGGCGAGCGTGCGGGCCAGCAGCGTCTTGCCCGAGCCGGTCGGCCCGATCAGCATGACGTTGGACTTCTCGATCTCGACCTCGTCGGTGTCGACCGAGTCGGCGTGGGTGAGCCGCTTGTAGTGGTTGTGGACGGCCACCGACAGGACCTTCTTGGCGAACTCCTGCCCGATGACGTACTCGGTGAGGAACTCGCGAATCTGCCGGGGGGTGGGAATGGTGGTAAACAGCGGCTGGGCCTGGGTGGTGCGCCGCTGCTCCTGGCGGATGATGTTGTGGCAGAGCTCGACGCAGTTGGCGCAGATATAGACGCCGTCGGGCCCCTCGACGACGGTGCCGGCGTCCTCGCTGGTGCGGTGGCAGAAACTACACGTCTGGACTCGCCGCCGGTTGGTGGTGAATCCGCTGTCGTCCGACCCGCCCCCACCGGGGCCGCCTCGTGAACCCGATCGCGTTCCGCTCATTGCTACTCCTGCTGTCTGTCTGCCGCCCGTGGCTGTGGCGCCCGAGGGGCGAAATTCCTACTGTGCATCGACATCCGGCGCGGGCGGACTTGAACCCGAATCCGCCGGCGGCTGTTTTTCCGGCTTCAGCCCCAGCCGCACCCGCCGCAACCGGCGGTACTCTTCCGGGGTAATCTCCCCGTCAGCCAGCAGCTTGTCCATGGCTTCCAACGGGAAGATATCATTATACCCGTTTCCATGGCCTCCAACGGGAAAACATCATCATAGGCGCCCGGAGGGTCCGCTCGCCCGCGAAGCCGCTTGCGCCATTCCTTCAGAACGATTCCCCCCACCACCAGCACAGCCAGCACCACGGCCATCCCAATGCCGATCTGGACGACGTCGGTGAGGTCGAACTCGGTGGAGGGCGGACTGTAGCCCTGGGCGATCATCCCGCGTATTCTACCGGCCCGGGGGGCCCCCAGTCCAGTCGATCCGCTCTGGAGGGTTGCAATCGGGCGGGAATTCGGGTACCCCATGGCGCTATGCCGCCGCCCCGGAACAGGCCGCGGAAAGGTGAAACCATGACGCGAATCGCGATTACCGGCGCCGCCGGCCGAATGGGCCGACGACTGGCCGCCCTGGCCGTCGAAAGCGAAGTCTTCGACATCGTCTCGGCGATGGAAACGCACAACCACCCCGACCTCGGGCGGGACGTGGGCGACCTGGCGGGGATCGGGCGCTTCGGTCTGGTCGTCAGCGACGTGCTGGCGGGCAACCCGCAGGTCCTTATCGACTTTTCCCTGCCCGAGGGCACGATGCAGTACCTGCCCCTCTGCCGCCAGCGCCGCGTCGCAATGGTGATCGGCACGACCGGACTGACGGAAAGCCAGTCCGCCGCCATCGCCGACGCCGCCCGCGAGATCGCGATCGTCCACGCGGCCAACATGTCCGTCGGCGTGAACGTGCTGCTTCGGGTGATCGGGCAGGTCGCCCAGGCGCTCGGGGCCGACTACGACGTCGAAGTCACCGAGGCCCACCACCGCTTCAAGAAGGACGCCCCCTCCGGCACGGCGATCGCCCTGGCGAAGGCCGTCTGCGCCGCCCTGGGCAAGGACTACGGCGAGACCGCCGTCCTGGGGCGCGGGGGCCAGTGCCCGCGAAACCCCGGCGAGATCGGCATGCACGCCCTGCGGATCGGCGACACGGTCGGCGAGCACACGGTGAGCTTCGGCAACCTGGGCGAGACGGTCTCGATCAGCCACTCGGCCCACACGCGCGACACGTTCGTCCGTGGGGCGTTGCGGGCGGCGCAATGGGTAGCCGGCAAGGCCCCCGGGCTCTACAGCATGCAGGACGTGCTCTTCGGAAACCAGCCATGATCGACCTCCGCAGCGACACCGTGACTCGCCCGGGCCCGGCGATGCGCCAGGCGATGGCCTCCGCCCTCGTCGGCGACGACGTGCTGGGCGATGACCCGACGGTGAAACGGCTGGAGCAGCGGACGGCGGAATTGCTGGGCAAGCCGGCGGCCGTCTTCGTGCCCTCCGGCTCGATGGCCAACCAGATCGCCCTCCGCGCCCACACCGAGCCGGGGGACGAAGCGATCCTGGAGGCCGGGGCGCACATGTACTTCTACGAAGGCGGCGCCCCGGCGGCCCTGTCGGGCGTGATGTGCCGCCTGATCGCCGGCGACCGCGGGCTCTTCACCGCCGAGCAGGTTCGTGCGGTGCTTCGCCCGGCCAACGAGCACTTTCCCCGCACGAAACTCCTGTGCGTGGAGAACACGCACAACCGGGGCGGCGGGAGCGTCTGGCCGCTGGAGCAGGTCGCCGCGGTGACCGCCGCCGCCCGCGAGGCGGGCCTGGCCTGCCACATGGACGGCGCGAGGCTGTGGAACGCCGCCGTCGCCGCCGGCGTGGGCGAGGCCCAATACGCCCGGCACTTCGATTCCGTGAGCGTGTGCTTCTCCAAGGGCCTGGGCGCCCCTGTCGGTTCGTGCCTGGCCGGCACCGAAGCCTTCATCGCCCGCGCGAGGCGATTCCGCAAGCAGTTCGGCGGGGCGATGCGTCAGTCGGGCATCCTGGCCGCGGGGGCGTTGTACGCCCTGGACCACAACCGCGCACGGCTCGCCGACGATCACGCCAACGCCCGCCTGCTGGCCGAGGGCCTGGCCCGAATCCCGGGCTTCACCGTCGACGCCGCCGCCGTCGAGACGAACATGGTATTCTTCCGCACGCCTGGCCCCGCCGCCCAGATCGTCGCCGCCCTCGCCGCCGCCGGCGTGGCCATGCTGGCCACGGGCCCCGATACGATCCGGGCCGTCACGCATCTGGACGTGTCGCGAGGGGATATCGAGGCGGCGGTGGCGGTGCTGGAGAAGATGTAGCCGGTAGCCAGTAGCCGGTAGCCGGGAAGAGGGACTCCGCGTTCCGTACCGGCTACCGGCTACCGGCTACTGTTTCACAAGATGATTCATCATTCATGGAACATCTCCCCCACCGCGGCCATCGCCCTCCAGAAGGAACTGGCGGGCCTGGTGCGTCAGGAGCCGCTGGCGGGCCCGGTGGAAACGGTGGCCGGGGCAGATTGCGCGTTCGTGGATGGGGGCCGGTCGATTGTGGCCGCCGTCGTGCTGTGCGAGGCTCGCACGATGACGGTGCTCGCCCGGGCCGTCGAAGTCCGACCGTGCCCCTTCCCCTACGTGCCCGGGCTGTTGAGTTTTCGCGAAGCCCCGGCGGTGATCGCGGCGGTGGAAAAACTCCCGCGCCGCCCGGACCTGCTGATGTGCGACGGGCAGGGGTTGGCGCACCCGCGAGGGCTGGGGCTGGCCTGCCACGTGGGGTTGTGGCTGGACATGCCCACGATCGGAGTGGCCAAGAGCCTCCTGTGCGGCCAGCACCGCGACCCGGGACAGGCCCGCCGCGGCCGGGCGGCCATTCGCTACGATGGGCGAGTAGTCGGCGCCGCTCTGCGAACGCGGGAGGGTGTGCGCCCGCTGTTCATTTCCGTGGGGCATCGCGTGACTCTGGCCGACGCCCTGGCCTGGACGCTACGGTGCACGCGGGGCTTCCGCCTGCCCGAGCCGACGAGGCTGGCACACCAGACGGTGGGAAAAATGAAAGCATTGCACCGCCCGGGGGCGGACGTATAATTCGGGCACACTTGGGTTCTTTCATTCTCGGCGAGGCGCGGCGTTCATGGCAAAGGCGTTTTCCGTGGCGATGGCGGTGGCAGCGGGCTTGCTGGCCGGCCTGGTGCTGGGCGGATGCCCCGGCCCGGACGCCCGCGGGCCCGCACTGCGAACGAGGTTCGAGAGTGAAGACCCGGTCGATCGCGTCGCGGCGATACGTCAGGCGGCGGCCGCTAACGACAAGACCGCCCTGCCGGCCCTGGTGGCCTGCCTGAGCGACTCCGAAAGCGACGTGCGGTTCTTCGCCATTTCCGCCCTGCGAACGATGACGGGGCAGGACCTGGGATACCACCACTACGACGGCGAGCAGGCCCGGCGCGAGGCGGCGAACCGCTGGCGGGAGTACCTGCAGGCCCATCCGCCGGCCCGGGAGTAGGCATGCCTGAGGGAGCTACCAAGTCGAGTCCGCTGCACACCATAGGCCGGGTCGTTCTGGGTGCGGTGGAGTACGTGGGCGGCCTGGCCCTGCTGGGGGCACGGACGCTGACGATGAGCTTTCGGGGCTTCCTGCCCGGCGGGCACTTCCGCTGGGGCGAAACCACCCGACAAGTCGTCCGCATCGGCACCAAGAGCCTGGGGATCGTGGTGGCCGGGCAGTTGTTCATCGGGGTGATCCTGGCCCTTCAGATCGCCCCGCCGCTCAAGCCCTGGGGGCAGGTGGACAAACTCGCCGACATCATCGGCGTCGGCGGCTTCCGTATGCTCGGGCCCATCCTGGCGGGCATCATCCTCACCGGCTTCGCCGGGGCCTCCATCGCCGCGGAAATCTCCACCATGGTCGTCGGCGAGGAAGTCGAGGCCCTGGAGACCATGGCCCTGGACCCCGTCGAGTTCCTCGTCGTCCCCCGCGTGATCGCCAGCTTCACGGCCATGATCCTCCTGACCATGCTCTCCGACGTCATGATCGCCGCCGGCGGATACCTCACCAGTTGCCTGGCCATGGGGCCGGAGGTCTATCTGGGCTACTGGCGCAATATGAAGAACACCCTGGGCTGGCTGGACTGCCTGACGGGCCTGATCCAGGGCGGCGTCTTCGGCATCCTCATCAGCCTCATCGCCTGCCGCGAAGGCCTCCACGTCCGCGGTGGGGCCGAGGGCGTCGGACGGGCCGTCACGACCACCGTCGTCTACTCCATCGCGGCCATTATCTTTTCAGCCTGCATCTTTACCGTCATCTTCTATACGTTCAGGTGGTAGCGTGACATTCGTGGACTCTTCGCCCGACAACATCGACAGCCACAAGCCGCTCATTCGAGTGGTGGACCTCGTCACGAGTTTCGGGGACACGACGATTCTCCAGGGAATCACGTTGGACGTCTTCCCCGGCGAGACGATGGTGGTCATGGGCGGGTCGGGATGCGGCAAGACGACGCTGCTGAGGCACATGATCGGCACGCTCCATCCGGATGAGGGCCACGTGGAGTTGTTCGGAAAGGACTTGGCCGGTCTCTCCCGCGCCCGGCTGAATGCGTTGCGGCGGCGGTTCGGGGTGCTGTATCAGTCGGGGGCCCTGTTCAGCTCGATGACCGTCGGGCAGAACGTGGCCCTGCCGCTGGAGGAACACACGCACCTCTCCCGCGCGGCCATCGAGGCCAAGGTCGTCGAGAAGCTGGCGAAGGTGGGCATGACCGACGCCATCGACCTCATGCCCGCCGAGCTTTCCGGCGGCATGCGGAAACGGGCCGGACTGGCCCGCGCCATCGCCATGGACCCGGAGATCCTCTTCTACGACGAGCCCTCCGCCGGGTTGGACCCGGTGATGGCCGCCCAGATCACCCAGATGATCCGCGACCTGGACCGGGAACTGGGCGTGACGAGCGTAGTGGTGACGCACGACATGACCCTGGCGTTCCGGGTGGCCGACCGGATGGCGGTGATGGCGTCGGGGCGGATGTTGAAGATCGGCCCGGCGAGCGAATTTGCGGCGATTCGGGATTCCGCGGTTCCCCCGCCCGACGAGGCCTCCGCGATGATCCACCACTTCCTGCGCGGCCAGCCCGTTACCGGCTCACCCGGCGCGGGCATTCATTTTCCCGGCACAGTCCCGGGGGCGAGCACGGGCCCCGGGCGGAGAACACCGTCATGAAACACCGGAAACGACAAGAACTGGCCGCGGGGTTTTTCGCGATCGTCTGCCTGTCCGCCGGGCTGGGCATCGTGCTCTGGCTGGGCGGGGGAAACCTGTGGCTCAAGAAGTCGCAGGCGGTGTGGTTCTACGCCGAGCAGTCCCGCGGGCGGCAGTCGCTGCTGGTGGGCTCCCCGGTAATCCGCGGCGACGTGCAGGTGGGAAAGATCACCTCGATGACCCTGGACCCGGAGGGCAACCGCGTGCTCTTCGGCGTGGCGATCTACAACGACCAGACGCGGGTCTACCGAGACGCCGAGGCCCGTGTAGCGGCCCCGCTGGTGGGAAAAGACGTGGCGCTGGCGATTCTCGTGTGCGGGCACGAGGACAAGGGGCTCGCTGACGAGGGGCACCCTATCCGCATCAAGACCGGGGCCCTTGAGGCCATCACCGGGGAATTCGACCTGACCAACCACAACTCGATCCTGTACAAGCTGCACGCCATAGCCGACTCGCTGGGCGACGCCGCCGGCCACGTGCATGGGGTGGCCGAGCTGGTGCAGGCGACGCTGGGCGAGATCGCCCCGAGGCTCGCCCACACGTTCAAGACCCTCGACGAGACGACCGCCGAGGCCGCTCCGGCCCTGGCTCGGACCGTCAAGACGGTCGACGCGATCGTCGCCGACGCCCAGCCCAAGATCGCCAACACGCTGACCAAGGTCAGCGGCGCCGCCGACCGCGTCGACGAGTTCGCCCGGAAGGACCTGGCCGGGTTCCTCGCCCAATTGCACGAGGCCAACACCAAGGTGCTCAAGACGCTCGAGAACCTCGAGGGCGCCTCCGGCGACGTCCGCCAGATCGTGTCGGTCAACCGCACGAGCATCAACGAGATCGTGGACAACATGGCGACGATGTCGGCCTCGCTCAAGGCCACCGCCAACGAGGTCCGCCGCAATCCCTGGCGGCTGATGTACACGCCGACGAAGGACGAGCGGGAGAAGGACTCGCTGCTCCAGGCGACGAGGGCGTTTTCGGCGGGGGCGGCGGAGTTGGACCAGGCCCTGGCGAAACTCAAGTCGGTCGACCCGGCGGTGGCGGACGCCCAGACCGTGCAGGGGGTCAGGGATCATCTCACCAAGAGCTTCGCGCGTTTCCGCGAGGTGGAAGACCTGCTGTGGAAGCAGTTGAATAGCGGCGACGATCGGAAGAAGTAGAAGAAGTAGTAGTAGAAGAAATCGCGGGGCGAGCCCCGCCGCTGAACGGGGGGAATGGAAGGTCGTCGGTCCAGGGAGGAATCGCCGCAGGCGCTGCAGGGATCGGGGAAGGAGTCCCTCACGACAAAAGACAAGTCCCACCGCTGAACCGTTGGAACTCTGAAATCTCCCGGGTTTAGCGGCGGGACTTGTCCCGCGTGTTCTTTTGCTGTTTCTTCACCGATCGGTTCACGCCGACCGGTCTGTCGCGAACGTCAGTTCGACTTGCGTCCGCCGACGCCCTTGGTGTCCTTGGTGACGAGCTTGGCCTTTTCCCTGGGCCTGAGGGCTCTCGCGGCGGCACCGGCACGCCACATCTCGGAGTTGCCGATGACGGCCAGTTCCTTCGTCAACTGCTTCTGGTAGTCCTTCTTTCCGCAGGAGCTGATGACGCGCCGGGTTTCGGCCCCGTTGGCAACTCGCTTGTAGAGTTCGGCGAAGACGCGCTGCGCGGTGGCCGAGCAGTTGGCGTACATCCAGTCCATGCCGTTCTCGTCGACCAGCCGGATGAGGCTCTGGGTGAGCTCCTCGACGGTCTCGTTGAAGGCCTCGGAGGGGCTGTGCCCGTGCTTGCGGAGGGTGTCGTACTGGGCTTCCATCACGCCGGCCAGGCAGCCCATCAGGACGCCGCGCTCGCCCGTCAGGTCGCTGTAGACTTCCTTCTGGAACGTGGTGGGGAAGAGATACCCGCTGCCGACGGCGATGCCCACGGCGATGCAGCGTTCACGGGCGCGCCCGGTGAAGTCCTGCTCGACGGCGAAGCTGGAGTTGATGCCGGCGCCGCTCAGGAAGTTCCGCCGCACGTTCGTGCCCGAGCCCTTGGGGGCCACCAGGATCACGTCGACGTTCTTGGGCGGAATGACCTTCGTCTGGCTGCGGTAGACGATGGAGAACCCGTGCGAGAAGTACAGGGCGTCGCCGGGCTTGAGGTGCTTCTTGATGCTGGGCCAGATGGCCTTCTGGGCCGCGTCGGACACCAGCATCTGGACGATCGTGCCCCGCTCGGCGGCTTCTTCCAGCTCGAAGAGGGTCTTGCCGGGCTTCCAGCCGTCGCGGACGGCACGGTCCCAGTCGCGCGGGAAGGCCTTGCTCTGTCCGATGATGACGTTGAAGCCGTTGTCCTTCATATTCAGGGCCTGGGCGGGCCCCTGAACGCCGTAGCCGATGACGGCAATCGTCTCGTTCTTAAGAACCTGCCGGGCCCTGGCCAGGGAAAATTCCTTGCGGGTGATGACCTCTTCCACCTCGCCGCCAAAATTAATCTTCGCCATTACGCTCATCTCCTTCCGGGCCGAAAGCCCGCGACCGCGGATACCGCGGGGTATTGTCCATGACGCAAAACGACATTTCTACCACGCCGCAACCCCCGCGGTCAAGGGCGTGACCCGGGCTTTTCGCCGCCCCCGGGCCAAGGAAAAGTCCGACGTATTTCCTTTGCCAGCGCTCCGCCCCGCGCGGTATGGTTAAGCTGTTTGCCCGACATCGGGACGCCCTTCGGCGTCAGCAGCGGTGTTTCGGGAAAGCTTCAGCCGCGAATAGCCGATGTAACTACGGCAGGCTCAACCGTGTACGAACTGTCTGCGTCGGAAGACATGGCCCGGAATGGCCATGACATAGAGGAATGTTGTTTGCCCGGATAGGACTATGGCCAAGTACCTTGTAACTGGCGGAGCGGGATTCATCGGGAGCAACCTGACCCGGTTTCTCCTGGGCAAGAAGCACCGGGTAACGGTGCTCGACAACTTCGCCACCGGCAAGCGGAAGAACCTCGCGGGCCTGGAAGGCCGGATCGAACTGATCGAGGGCGACATCCGCGACCGCCGCACGGTGGACCGCGCGATCGCGGGCGCCAAGGCGGTCTTTCACGAGGCGGCCCTGGGCTCGGTGCCCCGAAGCGTCGAAGACCCGATGACCTCCCACGACGTAAACGTCAACGGCACGGTCTGCGTGCTGGAAGCCGCCCGCGCCGCGGGGGTCAAACGCGTGATTTTCGCTGCCTCCTCCAGCGCGTACGGCGACCAGAGAGTCTCCCCGAAGATCGAGACCATGGTGCCGATGCCCATCAGCCCCTACGCCGCCAACAAGGTCGCCTGCGAGGGCTACATGCGGGCGTACGCGGCGGTGTACGGGCTCGAGACGCTGTGCCTGCGGTATTTCAACGTGTTCGGCCCGTACCAGGACCCGGCCGGGGCGTACGCGGCGGTGATCCCCGCGTTCGTGTCCCGCCTGCTGGCGGGGCAGCGCCCGGTGGTCTTCGGCGACGGGCAGCAGAGCCGGGATTTCTGCTTCATCGACAACGTCTGCCAGGCCAACTGGCTGGCCGCCAACGCCCCCGCGGGCGTCTGCAAGGGCCAGGCCCTCAACATCGCCTGCCGACGGCGGACCAGCCTCAATCAGATCCTCCGCCAGATCGCCAAGCTTCTGAAGGTGAAGGTCCAGGCCGACTACAAACCCACCCGCGCCGGCGACGTGAAGCATTCGCTGGCCGACGTGGCCCTGGCTCGCAAGACGATCGGATACGTTCCCAAGGTGTTTTTCGAGGAAGGCCTGACGAAGTCCATCGAGTGGTACAAGGCGAACCTGGACTGACCGCCCGGGCCTTCCCGGCTGTGTTCGATGAAACGATGGATGGACATCCTGCTGGCCGGGCCGGCGTTGATCCTGCTGGCAGGACCGATGCTGTTGATCGCCGTGTTGATCCGCCGCGAGTCGCCGGGCGATTCGATCTTCCGCCAGCGGCGTGCCGGATGGAAAGGCAACGCGTTCGTGATGCTGAAGTTTCGGACCATGCGTGCCGATGCAGACCCCTATGGGGTTTCCCCGCACTCCGGCGAGGATACCCGGCTGACCAACGTCGGGCGGTTCCTGCGGGAGACCAGCCTGGACGAACTGCCTCAGTTGATTAACGTGTTGAAGGGGGAGATGAGCCTAGTCGGCCCCCGGCCGCTCTATGAGCGGCAGGCGGAGTTGTGGAACGACAGGCAGCGACGGCGGCTGGACGTCCGCCCCGGGCTCACCGGGTACGCCCAGGTCCGCGGACGCGGCGAACTGACGCACGAAGAGAAGATCGAGTTGGACCTGTATTACGTCGACCACGGAAGCCTTGCCCTCGACGGCAGGATTCTCTGGTGGACGGTGACGGCTGCCCTCCGACGGCGCGGCGAGATTTACGAACGCCGGTACAGCAGCGAACGTGAGATGGAACTTGGCAACCACGGATAATTTCAACATCCTCTTCACCTGTGCCGGACGCCGGGTGGCGCTGATGAACAGCTTCCGCCGGGCGATGGCGGACCTGGGCCTGAGGGGCAAGCTCTTCGCCACCGACATCACGCCGACGTCCCCGGCCTTCCAGGAGGCCGACCAGGGCTTCCTCGTCCCCCCCACCCGCCGCGTGGAATACGTGCCCGCCCTGCTGGACATCGTCCGGCAGAACGGCGTGTCCCTGGTCATTCCGCTGACCGACCTGGACCTTCGCCCGCTGTCCCGCCACACCGAGAAGTTCCGCAAGGTCGGCTGCGAGGTCATGATCGGCTCGGAAGTCATCGTGCAGAGCTGCCGCGACAAGAGCCGCACCCGCGCGATGGTGGAGGCCGCCGGCCTGGCCAGTATCGCCACCCTCACCCTCGAAGAATTTCGGCGCCGCCGTCGTCAAGAACAGCAAGCAGATGCACGCGCACATCGAGACGTTCGGCGGGCAGCTTGTCGTGCAGGAGTACGTCCCGGGGCAGGAATTCACCATCGACGTCTACCGCAGCCGAGGCGGGCTTGTGCGGCGGATCGTGCCTCGCCAACGTCTGGTCGTCCGCTCGGGCGAGGTCGAGAAGGCCGTCACCGTCAAGGATGCCCAGCTCATCCAGGCCACCGCCCGCCTGGCCGCCCACATGAGCGACCTGTGGGGCGTCTACTGCTGCCAGTGCCGCCGCGAACCCGGCGGCCAGCCGCGGTTCTTCGAGATCAACCCGCGCTTCGGCGGCGGCGTGCCCCTCTCCATCGCCGCCGGGGCCAATTTCCCCCTCTACCTCCTCCAGGACATCCTGGGCATCGCCCCCGACAGCCGCCCCGTCGACGACTTCGTCGACAACATGCTCATGCTCCGCTACGACGAGGCCTGTTTCGTCCGCGTGGACGACCCGTCGGCCCTGCCGGGATACCACTCGCCGATCTTCCGCTAAACGTGGGGGCCCGACCATGCCCGGCCCGACCAGCCCCATCCTCGCCGTCGTCTTCGACCTCGACGATACCCTCTACCTCGAACGCGACTACGTCCGCAGCGGCTACCACGCCCTCGCCGACGCCCTGGGCCAACCCGCCCGCGCGGCCGAATTCTCCACCTGGCTCTGGAACCGCTTCCTCGCCGGCCAGGCCGCCGGCGCCCTCGACGCCCTCAACGAATCCTTCGCCCTGAACCTCGACAAGCCCGCCATCGCCCGGCTGGTCGCCCTCTACCGCTCCCACCCCTGCCGCCTCCAGCCCGCCGGCGGCATGGCCGACCTCCTGAGCCTCCTCCGCCCCCGCTACCGCCTGGGCATCCTCTCCGACGCCTTCCTGCCCGGCGGCCGCATGAAACTCGCCTCCCTCGGCCTGGAACGCTTCTTCGACGCCACGGTCTTCACCGACGAACTCGGACCCAACCGCCAATTCTGGAAACCCTCCCCGGCCGGGTTCGAGAAGATCGCCCAAGCCCTCGCCGTTCCCGTCTCCGCCTGTGCCTTCATCGGCGACAACCCCGCCAAAGACTTCCAAGCCCCCAACGCCCTTGGCGCCCTCTCCATCCAATACCTCCACCCCGGCCAGCTCGCCTCCTCCTCCCTGGCCCTTCCCGGCGGCGCCCCCCAACACATCGCCCGCACCCCCGGCGAGATCGTCGAAGCTCTCCGGGCCTGACCAACGGGGGCGTTGGATATCCCTCATAGCACACAGTTGCACTGGCCAACACTGTCGAGCATGGCCAGGTTGGCGAAGGTGGAGCGGCCTTCCAGGCACAGGCCGGGGGAGAGGTCAGGGCGGCGGGGGCGGATCAGGGATAGGAGGCGGCGGCAGGTTTCTTCGCGGAGGGCGCGGGGGAAGCGGCGGCGGCCGTC
>JAPLNA010000065.1:7420-16819 GCA_026693065.1 Planctomycetota bacterium | reverse complement strand
AGACCGGCACGATCACCCTGGGCAACCGACAGGCCACCGAGTTCATCCCGGCTGACGGGGTGAGCGAGGACGAGCTGGCGGACGCGGCCCAACTGGCCTCGCTGGCCGACGAGACGCCCGAGGGGCGGAGCATCGTCGTGCTGGCCAAGGAGCGGTACAACCTTCGCGGGCGGGACATCGAGAAGCTGGGGGCGAAGTTCGTGCCCTTCTCCGCCCAGACGCGGATGAGCGGGGTGGACCTGGACGGGCGGACGATCCGCAAGGGCGCCGCCGAGGCCATCGAGGCCTTCGTCGCCGCCCGGAGCGGTTCGGTCAGCCAGACGGTGCGGGCGGCGGTCCACAAGGTCGCCCAGGCCGGGGGGACCCCGCTCGTCGTCGCCGAGGGCAACCGCGCCCTGGGCGTCATCTACCTCAAGGACATCGTCAAGGGCGGCATCAAGGAGCGATTCGGCGCCCTGCGGCGGATGGGCATCAAGACCGTCATGAGCACGGGCGACAACCCGATGACCGCCACCGCCATCGCCGCCGAGGCCGGCGTGGACGACTTCCTCGCCCAGGCCACCCCCGAGAACAAGCTCAAGCTCATTCGCGAGTACCAGGCCCGGGGGCACCTGGTGGCGATGACGGGGGACGGCACGAACGACGCCCCGGCGTTGGCGCAGGCGGACGTGGCCGTCGCGATGAACACCGGAACCCAGGCGGCCAAGGAGGCCGGCAACATGGTCGACCTGGACTCCAGCCCGACCAAGCTGCTCGACATCGTCCAGATCGGCAAGCAGACGCTCATGACCCGCGGGGCGCTAACCACCTTCAGTATCGCCAACGACGTCGCGAAGTATTTCGCGATCATCCCGGCGGCGTTCGCCTCGACGTACCCGGCCTTGAACGTCCTGAACGTCATGGGCCTGGCCACCCCCGCCAGCGCCGTCCTCTCGGCGGTGATCTTCAACGCGGTCATTATCGTCTTCCTGATCCCGCTGGCCCTTCGCGGCGTCAAGTACACCCCCATGCCCGCCACCCAACTGCTCCGCAAGAACCTGCTGATCTACGGGCTGGGCGGGCTGATCGTGCCGTTTGTGGGGATAAAACTTATCGATTGGCTGTTGGTCGGCCTGCAACTGACGTGAACACGAATGACACGAATAGAGTCGAATGACATGAATGAAGAAGCAGGAACAGATAAAGAGGACGAGACATGAGACGGGTAGTCAGACAGAGCGTGGTGATGCTGGTGCTGCTGAGCGCGATAACTGGGATTGTCTATCCGCTGGCGGTGACGGGGATCGCGCAGGCAGTGTTCCCGCACAAGGCCAACGGCAGCGTGATCGTCAGGGACGGGCGGGCCCTCGGGTCGGAACTGATCGGCCAGGCCTTCACCCAACCGAAATACTTCTGGTCCCGCCTGCCCGGCTCGTCGGCCGTGCCGTATGACGCGGCGAATTCCGGCGGGACGAACCTCGGGCCCCTCAATCCGGCCCTGGCTGATAACGTGAAGAAGCGGGTCGAGGCCCTGCGTGGGGCCGACCCGTCGGCCCGGGGGCCCGTGCCGGTGGATCTCGTGACGGCCTCGGGCAGCGGGCTGGACGGCGATATCTCCCCCGCGGCCGCCGAGTTCCAGGTCGCCCGAGTCGCCGCCGCCCGCGGCTGGCCCGTGGCGAAAGTTCGCGAGCTGGTGGCCCGGCACACGCAGGGCCGGCAATGGGGGCTGCTCGGGCAGCCACGAGTGAATGTGTTGACCCTCAACCTTGCCCTCGATGAGGCGGGCCGGTAACGTCATAGCCATCGCCGCCATGGACCAATCGCGGACGAATCCCGATGAGCCGTTGGAGCAGCTCCGCCAGGAGACGCAGACCGCCCGGCGCGGGCGGTTGAAGATCTTCTTCGGCTACGCCGCCGGGGTGGGCAAGACCTACTCCATGCTCGAGGCCGCCCGAGCCCAGGCCGTTGCCGGCGCCGACGTCGTGCTCGGCTACGTCGAGCCCCACGCCCGCCCCGAGACGCAGGCCCTGATGGCCGACCTGAAGGCCCTGCCCCCCCGCCAGATCGACTATCGCGGCGTGAGCCTTCGCGAGTTCGACCTGGACGGGGCGTTGGCGCGGCGGCCGGCGCTGCTGATTGTCGACGAGTACGCCCACACCAACGCCCCCGGCAGCCGGCACCCCAAGCGATGGCAGGACGTGGACGAGCTGCTCGAGGCGGGCATCAACGTCTACACCACCCTGAACGTCCAGCACGTCGAGACGCTCAACGACATCGTCGCGCAGATCTCGGGCATCCAGGTCCGCGAGCGGATCCCCGACGCGGTCTTCGACCGGGCCGACTCCATCGAACTGGTCGACCTGCCCCCCGAGGAACTCCTCCAGCGCTTTCACGAGGGCAAGGTCTACGTGCCCGCCCAGGCCGAGCGGGCGATGGCCCGGTTCTTCCAACTGCCCAACCTGATCGCCCTTCGCGAGCTTTCGCTTCGGCGGGCGGCGGACCGGGTGAACGCGCAGGTCGAGTCGGCCCGGGCGGCGCCCGAGAGCCCCTGGACCACCGGCGAGCGGCTGCTCGTCTGCGTGGGCCCCAGCCCCACCTCCGCCCGCGTCATCCGCGTCACCAAGCGAATGGCCTCCTCGCTGCACGCCCCCTGGATCGCCGTCCACGTCGACACCGGCGCGATCCTCAGCGACGCCGGACGCACCCACCTCACCGCCAACCTCAACCTCGCCGGCCAGCTCGGGGCCGAGATCGTCACCCTCTCAGGCCAGGACCTCGCCGAGGAAGTCGTCAAGTACGCTCACTCGGCCCGGGTGACGAAGATCGTGATCGGCAAGACCAGCCACAGCCGCTGGCGGGACCTTACGGGGCGGAGCATGACGGCGAGGCTCCTTCGCCTCAGCGGGGATGTCGACGTGTATGTCGTGCGGGGCGCGGGGGAGAAGGACGCCCCGGCCCCGCTGACCCTCGCCCCCCGCCGGGCGCCCATGGACTACGCCGCCCTGGGCAAGGCCGCCGGCGTCGCCACCGCCTGCACGGGCCTGGCCTGGCTGCTCGCCCGCTCCGGGCTGGCCGCCACCAACCAGGTCATGGTCTATTTCCTCGGTGTGGCGTTCGTCGCCGCCCGATATGGGCGGTGGCCCGGCATCCTGGCCAGCGTGCTCAGCGTGCTCGAATTCGACTTC
The DNA here is from genome assembly GCA_026693065.1 of Planctomycetota bacterium. Classification (GTDB taxonomy): domain Bacteria; phylum Planctomycetota; class Phycisphaerae; order SM23-33; family SM23-33; genus JAPLNA01. Next base: position 13,655 of record JAPLNA010000065.1, on the reverse strand, counting down.
TTCCTCGTCCCCCCCTACCTCACCTTCGCCGTCCACGACGCCCAGTACTTCATCACCTTTGGCGTGATGCTGGTGATCTCGATCCTCATCAGCGGGCTGACCGACCGCGTCCGCCGCCAGGGCGAAGCCGCCCGGCAACGCGAACGCCGCACCCAGGTGCTCTACCGCCTCACGCGGCGGCTGGCGGGTCTGTCGGGCACGGCCCAGCTTGTCGCCGAGGCCGAGAGCCAGTTGGGCGAAAGTTACGCCTCCGAGGTCGCCGTCTTCCTGCCCGACGAGGCCGGGCGGCTGCGGGCCAGCGCGGGCTCGCCGGCCAGTTTCGCCGGCAACCAGCGCGAGATCGCCGTCGCCCAGTGGGTCTTCGAGCACGGACGGCTCGCCGGGACGGGCACCGACACCCTGCCCGACGCCCAGGCCCTCTACCTGCCCCTGGCCGGGCCGCAGGGGCCCGTCGGCGTCCTCGCCCTGCGTCCCATCGACATCGGCCGATTCGACGCCCCCGACCAACGCCAGCTTCTGGAAACCCTCGCCAGCCAGATCGCCCTGGCCGTCGAACGCGACCGCCTGGCCGAGCAGGCCCAGAAAGTCCTCCTCCAGGCCCAAACCGAGCGGCTTCGCAGCAGCCTGCTCTCCAGCGTCAGCCACGACCTGCGAACCCCGCTGGCCGTCATCGCCGGGGCCTCCAGCAGCCTGCTCGATTCGGGCCAGGGCCTCCCCGAACCCACCCGGCACGAACTGCTGAGCACCATCGTCGAGGAATCCAACCGCCTGGCCCTCCTGGTCGACAACCTGCTGCACATCACCCGCATCGAGAGCGGGGCGGTCGTCGTCAACAAGCAGTGGCAGCCGCTGGAGGAAGTGGTCGGCTCGGCCCTGGAGCGGATGAAGAAGCAACTCGCCGGCAGGCCCGTCCAGACCCACCTGGCGGCCGACCTGCCCCTGGCGGCCTTCGACGGCGTGCTGGTCGAGCAGGTGCTCGTCAACTTGCTCGAGAACGCCGCCCGGTACACTCCCGCGGGCAGCCCGATCGACGTGTCGGCCCGGATCGAGGGCAATGCCGCCGTCCTGGAGGTCGCCGACCGGGGCCCGGGGCTTTCCGACGAGGAGCGACACAAGATCTTCGAAAAGTTCTACCGCGGGCTCGCCGCCGGCAAAGGCAGCCGCGGGGCCGGGCTGGGCCTGGCCATCTGCCGCGCCGTCGTCCAGGCTCACGGCGGACGAATCTGGCAGCAGAACCGCCCCGGCGGCGGCGCGCGGTTCATCTTCTCCCTGCCCTTGGAAGGCGCCCCGCCGGCGATGGACGTGGACAACCCCCCCGCGCCCGTGGAACAATAGCACACGCATGAGCGATAACCCCCCCGTCATCCTCGTGATCGAAGACGACCCGCCCATCCGGCGGTTCCTCCGGACTTCGCTGGTCAATCACGACTACCAGGTCCTCGAGGCTGAGACCGGAAAGGCCGCCCTCGCCCTGGCCGCCCAACAGCCTCCTGACCTGGTCATCCTCGACTTGGGCCTGCCGGACGTCGACGGGCTGGAGATCATCGCCCGGCTGCGCGAGTGGACGGCGGTGCCGATCGTGATCGTCTCGGCCCGGGGTCAGGAGAAGGACAAAGTCGCCGCCCTGGACGCCGGGGCCGACGACTACCTCACCAAGCCCTTCGGCGTGGGGGAGCTGCTGGCCCGAATCCGCGTGGCCCTCCGCCGGGCGGCGAGCCTGGCCGGCGCCAAGGGCCCTGAGGCCGCCCTGTTCCGCGTCGGCGAACTCTCCCTCGACCTGGCCGCCCGCCGCGTCTTCCTCGCCGGCGGCGAGATCCACCTGACCCCCATCGAGTACCGCCTGCTGACCACGCTGGCCCGCCACGCGGGAAAGGTCCTCACCCACCGCTTCCTCCTCAAGGAAGTCTGGGGCGTCGCCTACGCCGAGCAGGCCCACTACCTCCGCATCTTCATGGCCAACCTCCGCCGCAAGATCGAGTCCGACCCCGCCCGCCCCCGCTACGCTACCTCCTCACCGAGCAAGGCGTCGGCTACCGCCTGGCCGAGGAGTGACCCCGCCTCCAAAGCACGGCCACGGCGTGGCCGTGATTCCCGGCCGTGATTCCCCGGCGTCCCCGACCCGCGTCCCTCATTCCCCCCCACGACCCCACGATGCCTTCCGACCGGTTTCCCTCCGCTTCTCCTTCCGTGCCCGCCGCGCCTGCTCTCACCCCCCCGCCGCCGGGTGCCCCGTGGAATCCGCCCCCGCCCGTGTGGTCGCGGTCGGCCCACCGGGGGCCGGGCGTGTCGCGGGAGAGAGCACACGCACGCTGCACGAGACCGTCGCCGCGTCGTCCCAGATCGTCTTGTTCCCCTCGGTCAGCAGTTCCAGGCCGAACGTCCCGGTGATGAGGTAGGTGTCCGGTGAATCGAATTGGAACCAGCGTGTTACCTCCACGGGCTTGCGGAAGACCTCGCCGGGCTTGAGTTCTTTGACCGCCATCATCCCCCCGAAATGTTCGGGGTTGCCCGTGTCGGGCACCTGGGCCCCCTTGCCTTCCTTGCGCCGGGCCTGGAAACTGAACTGGTTGTTGCGATACCCCCGCTGCTTGCCGCCATCCCAGAACCGGAACGTGGTTTGGCCCGTGTTCTTGACGGTCATCACCAGCGTCACGACCTCGGCGGGCAGGTAATCGGCCCTCTCCGGGCTCAGCGTCGCCGTGAACTGATGCCCGGGGTGTGTGCGGACGACCGGCTTGACGCCCAGTTCCTCGGCGACCCTCCCGGCCGCCTCTTGCCCCATAACCGTGGCCTCCACCGAGACCGAACCGTCCGGCCGCCGGTCGGACCGGCCCCAGACGGGCATGCACAGGCCCGCGACCGCCAGGACCACGTGCCCGCGATCCGAACCCTCGGGAACGGGCCCGGCCACCACCGAAACGTTGAATCGGCTGTTGTCGTTGCGTGTCGGAACCACGGTCGCCTCGCGCAGCGCCGGCGTGAGCGGCAAGCCCAACTCGACCTGCCCGTCGGCGTCGGCCCGTCTTACCGCCACCCCGCCCCCATTCTCGGCCATCGCATACAGCCCCGACGGGACAGCTCCCGCCGCCGGCTGGGATCTCGACCACGTGACCACGCTCGCCCAGGAGGAGGAACGTTTCGCCCGACAGCCCGGCCCGGACGGCACCCCTGAACTCCGTGCGCCCGAACCCGTCGGCCAGCCCGTGAGCGACCACCGACCCGTCGGGAGCCAGGACGGCATACGGAACGGCCCCTTCGGGCAGGCCCGAACGATGAAGCACCGCCAGCATCTGCCCCGAGTCCTTGACGGCCAGGTCGACCACGGCGTCGATCGGCCCGTTGGGAGTGGCGGCCACGTATTTCTGCACGACCACCTTTGGATCCGCGGTGCGAATCAGGCACACCGCCGACCGTCCCCGCTGCACGGCAACATACTGTCCCCCGGGAGAGACCACCGGCCGCTGGTGGACGGTGTCGAAGTCTTTGGACAGGACCAGTTCCGTTCGCTTGCCCGTCGCCGGCCGCCAGAATCCGACGCGGTCGGCATAGGACTCGTCGCGAGGGACCAGGGTGAAGGCCACCAGGGCGGCGTCGGAGGAGGCGGCCGCCTCTGCGACCCGAAGACTCGTATCGGGGAAATCCGATTCGGCGGCGGGTCGGCCTTGCGCGTCCAGACACGTCAGGAAGCTATGACGATCATTGCCCCGGCATCCCCAAATCACCGGAACGCCCGAATGGCTGAACAATACCCTCGCGCCGTCGGTCTCGTGGGCGTACAGCAGTTTGCCCGAGACGTCATAGAGCCGCACCAGAGAGGGCGAGGGTCCGTCACCCACCGGGTGCAGCGCGACGACGGGCCCGGCGTCCGATACCGCCGTCACGTGCCACATCACAATGCCGATCCCCTTCCGCGTTTCACCCAGGGGGATCTCGCCCAGCTTCTTGCCGGCCTTGTCGTACACAACCGCCGGCCCGGGCCCGCCGATGAACTGCGTGCACGTGGCAACGTACTTGCCCTGGTGGGACACGATGACCTGCAGCCCGCTCGCGACCGCCGCCTCCGCCAGCGCCCGCCGGGCCTTCTCCCGCTCCTCCCCCGCCGCACTCCCCCATTGCCCGATCAGCGCCGGGATCTGAGAAGCCGCCGGCTGGGTGGCGACCTGGCCTTGGACCGGCGGGGAGAAGAGCGAGGCGACGAGGAGGGCCGGGGTAAGCAGCAGGAGCTTCCCGCGGCCCAACGATGCCTTGTGACTGATTGCCATCGGTTTCTCCTTTGCTGCCTGAGTCGCATAGTACCACGGGCGGCGCCGGGTCTGGCGCCTCCGGGCGCACAGCCCCCACTCTCATGACGCTCGATGTGCCCTCCTGTTACCGACAATTCCTTCTTCTCCCCATCGTGTGCGGTGTCCGCCCGTGCTGAAGTGCCCCCCCGGCCGGGCCGATAACGACGGCGGCGGGCTCATTCCCGGCCCCGAGGCTGAAGGGAGAGCAACATGACACTATGGCATACGCGGAGGAACGTCGTCGAACTGATCGCGCTGGCTGTGGCGGCGGCGGGGTGGCTGGCCTGGGCCAACACCACCGAGTGCCGGATCCATACCATCCTGGCGGAGATTCCCTCGGCCAGGCAGCCGGGCAAGGCCCCTAAGGCCCCGACGCTGGCCGAGCGGGCACGCATGCTGGCCGGGCTGCGGTGGCCTGCCCAAAGGGATATCCGTCAACTCCCGGACGACCTGGCGGCCCTGGGCGCCCCGGCCATGCCGGCCTTGCTGGAACTGGCCCTGCACGCCGAACGCCACGAGGTCTATTGGATAACCTGCTGCGCCCTGGAAAAGATCGGGGTTTCAGTCGACCGCCTGGCGGCCGTGGTGGCCGATGCCGGCGCAGGCGAAACCGCGCGACTGAGGGCCATAGGCATGCTGACGTATCGGGGCCCGGAGGCCAGGGAGGCCATTCCGGCCCTGCTGAAGGCGATGCGCGAGGAGAAGTCGTATCGGCGGTTCTGGTTCGCCGACGCGGTAACGGCGATCGATCACCCGCTGGCCGAGCGAGTGGTGCTGCCCCTCGTCATGGAACAGTTGAATCACCGGAATGAAACCTGGACAGCATTCTACGCCGAACGCTCGCTGCTGAAGATCGGGCCGGTGACCGAGGCGGCCCGGGCGAGGATCCAGTACATGGCCGACCAAGGCCACCAGGGATGCATCCCGGGATTTGTGCTCACGCACAAGCCGGGGGAATCTCAGGAGTGCTACTGACCGCTCGCGGCGACCCCAAGGGCGAAGGGAGAGCAACATGAAGCTTTGGCATACGCGGAGAAACGTCGTCGAACTAGCCGTGCTGGCTGTGGCGGCGGCGGGGTGGCTGGCCTGGGCCAACACCACCGAGTGCCAGGTCCAGACGCTCCTGGTGCAAGCCCGATTCTGCAAAGGCGCCCTTCCCGGCCCGGGCCTGGCAGACCGGGCGAGGATGCTGGCGGGGCTGCGGTGGCCGGAGCGAAAGGGCAGCCTGCAGATCGAGGAAAACCTGGCCGCCCTGGGCGCCCCGGCCGTCCCGACTCTGATGAAGGCGCTCGGAGAAGGCGTGGTGGGGCAAGAGGCATGGGCGAGCCATGCCCTGGCCCGGATCGGCGCTCCGGCGGTCGAGCCGGTGGGGGCCCTCCTGGCCGATCCGAACAACAATTTCGTGAAACGGCTGGAGGCCACGCAGATTCTGGGGCGGATCGGGCCCAACGCGCGGGCGGCCGCTCCCTTGCTGACCCGGGTGGTGCGGCAGGACACGACGTTCCTTCGTTTCGCGGCAGCCAAGGCGCTGGCGAGCGTGGACCCTCCGGCGGCCGAGAAGGTCGCGCTGCCCATCATCCTGGAACAACTGGCCCACGAAGGCGACGTGGGCCTGCGCATCTGGGCGGAATACGCCCTGTTCGAAATCGGGCCTGTCAACGAGCCGGTGCGCGAGGTGATACAGGCCCGGCTGGCCAGAGGCGCGTTCTCCTGGACTTACGCCCGGTGGGCCCAGACCCACAGGACGGGGCAGGCCTACTGATCGCCCGGCGGCGTGCCGCCTGCTGACCACACTGGCCCGCCCCGCTACCTCCTCACCGAGCAAGGCGTCGGCTACCGCCTGGCCGAGGAGTGACTGGCCTCGCCGCCGCCGGGAGATCGCATCGGAATCGCACTGGCGGGAACGGTGTGTTTTCGTTGGATACGGCCCCGGGAGAGGAAGGGGGTCGTGG
>JAPLNA010000065.1:0-7394 GCA_026693065.1 Planctomycetota bacterium | reverse complement strand
CGGGAAGGTTCGCCGGACTGTGTGCCACAGGCCGTACATGCCGTAGAGCTGCGCCCCGGCGTCGAACAGGTAGTCACGAACGGTCTCCGAAAAACGTTGGAACCAACGGCGCGGCCTGCTGTCGGGCCAGCGATGGTTCATCGTCACGCGGGCAACGGGGTGGACCAGGGCTACAAGAAATCGAATGGGGTTGAAGAAGTAGGCGTAAACGATCAGCAGGCTCATTTGTTTGACCCATGGCCGTGGGTGCCGGGAGGCCACCACGTGGTTGCCGTCGATCATGTATTGTTCGACTCGCCGGCCGCCGGCGCTTTCGTAGGCCAGGCCGCCGGTGAAGGTTTCCTCGAAGAGCTTTGAGCCGGGGGAGGGCGTAATCATGAGGGCCTGGAGATTGATCGCTCCCGCCTTTCGCAGGATGCGGGCCTGGTTCAGCAGGCCGTGGGGCCGGCCGGGGGTGTAGAGAGGCTGGGAGTCGTAGTGCATGATCATCGGCATGGGCAGGATGCCGTTGTCGCGGAGCAGGCCGAAAGCCTGGATGGTTTTGTCGACGCTCTGGCCTTTCTTGACGAGGGTGGCGGTCATGTCCTCGACGCCCAGCCAGAGGGCCCGCATGCCGGCCTGGCGGGCCAGGGGAAGGTGGTCGGCCATCTTGAGCGTGTCGTGAATGGTCACCTCGGTGCTCAGGCGGAGTTTTCGGCCGGCGCGACTGCCAGCCCGCGCCCTGCGGGCCAGCTCGCCCAGGATCTCCAGCGCGCGGGCCTGGTCGTTGAAGAAGTTGTCGTCGGCCCCGAAATAGTATTGCAGATGGAACTCCGCGTAGAGTTGCTCGATCTCGTCGGCGATCCGCCGGCCGCTCTTGACCCGGTGGAGTCTCTGGTTGTAGGCGGGGATCGGGCAATAGGGGCAGTTGAACTTGCACCCCAGCGTCAACACGATCGAAGAGATGGGGCTGATCCGGCGGATGCGGGCGGCTTCCACGGGGCGGAGGGCCAGACCTTTTCCGCGTCCGGGGGGTTCCAGGATCCGATAGCCCGGGCCCGGGCCGGCCAGTTCGTCCAGGTCGCTCACCAGCCGTTGAATGCCGGTATCGACGAGTTCCTCGGCCACCCCGTCGGTTTTGCCCACGGGGTAGACCAGGCCGGGGATGCCGTCGAGGACGCCCTCGCGTCGGGCGCGGTGGAAGGCAGCCCGCATCGACTCGCCCGGCGATCGCACCGACAGGAGGGCCTCCAGCAGGCTCAGCAGGACGTAGGCCTCGCCGGTGACGGCCACGTCCGCCCCGCCGCGCCCGCGCGGGTCGGTGTTGAAGACATCCCACGGCTCGTAGATGCACTTGGGGCCCCCGGCGACGATGAGCGGACGATGGCCCGGATCGATCCGGCAGGCATCGTGGATCATCTCCATGCTCCGCTGCCAGTGCATCTGCATGCTGGAGACCAGCAGCAGGTCCGGCACGCGGCCGTCCAGACGGGCCGCCGATGGGCGGAAGTTCCGATTCCACTGCTGCAAGACAATGCGGGTCTTCTCGAAGCCGGCGTCGAGCAGTTCGGACCCGACGGCACGGACGCCCGCCGGGGCCATCTTGGTGTCGGCCAGGATGAACGGCAGCATGCGGGTGCGGTGGTCGAACGCGCAGGCGATGACCGTGGCCAGGTCATGCCGGCCCGCCACGCGGCGGAGTCGGGCGCGGATGTCGGTCAGTTCACCGCGGGGGAGAAGTTGGTCGCCGCTCGCCCGGGCCGGAAGTTCCATGTTGTCCTCTCTGGCCGCCTACGCCTGCGAGGCCTTCAGGGCCTGGTCCAGGTCGGCGATGATGTCCTCGACGTCCTCGATGCCCACGGACAGCCGGATGAACTCCGGCGTGACACCGGTGGAGGCCTGCTCGGCGGGCGTGAGCTGGGAGTGCGTCGTCGAGGCCGGGTGGATCACCAGCGTCTTGGCGTCGCCGATGTTGGCCAGGTGGCTGGCGAGTTTGACGCTATTGATGAACTTCACACCGGCGGCCGCACCGCCCCGAATGCCGAAGCCCACGATCGCGCCTTGCCCATGGGGCAGGTACTTCCTGGCGTTGGCGAAATTGGCGTGAGTGGGCAGGCCCGGGTAGTTGACCCACGCCACGGCCGGGTGAGTCTCGAGCCATCGGGCCACCACCTGGGCATTTTCGCTGTGGCGCTGGAGTCGCAGGTGCAGCGTCTCGATGCCCAGCAAGGTCAGGAACGACCCGAAGGGGCTCTGGCAGCCGCCGGTATCCCGCAGCCAGTGGGTGCGGATGTGGATGATGTAGGCGATGTTGCCGATGGGCTTGAGGGCCTCGGTGAAGATCACGCCGTGGTAGGCGGGGTCGGGCTGGGTGAATTCGGGCCATTTCTCCGGATGATCGGCCCAGGGGAATTTGCCGCTGTCGACAATCGCCCCGCCTATGTGCACCCCGTGGCCGCCCAGGAACTTGGTGGTCGAGTAAACGACAATGTCCGCGCCGTGCTCGATGGGCCTCAGCAGCGGCGGGGGCGTGACCGTATTGTCCACGATCACCGGCAGGCCGAGCTTGTGGGCCGCGTCGGCCACGGCCCGGAAGTCGGGCACGTCGTTCTTGGGATTGCCGACGCTCTCGAGGTAGACGGCGCGAGTGTTGGCGTCCACGAGCTTGCGGATCTGATCCGGGTGGTTGGGGTCGAAGAACCGCACCTCGATGCCGAGCTTCTTGAACGTCTGGCTGAAGAGTGTCCAGGTTCCGCCGTAGAGACTGGTGGAGGAAACGAAGTTCTGCCCGCTGTGCGTGATGGTCAGGATCGCCGCGGTGATAGCCGCCTGGCCGGAAGAGAACGCCAGCCCGGCCGCCCCACCGTCCAGTGCCGCCAGGCGTTTCTCCAACACGTCGTTGGTGGGGTTCATCAGCCGCGAGTAGATGTTCCCGAATTCTTTCAGCGCGAAAAGATTCGCCGCGTGGTCGGTGCTGGTGAAGTTGTACGAGGCCGTGGCGTAAATCGGCACCGCTCGGGCGTGCGTGGTGGGGTCGTCCACCTGGCCGGCGTGCAGGGCCAGCGTTCCTGTGCGATAGTTGTCAGCAAGGGTCATTTCCGCATTCCTTTCGTATCGTGGCCGTCAGGCGAGGATGTGGGCGAACAGGGCCGAGGACAGATACCGCTCTCCGAAGCTGGGCACGATGGCGACGATGATCTTGCCCTCGTTCTCCGGCCTGGCGGCTACTCGACTGGCCGCCCACAGGGCGGCGCCGCTCGATATGCCGATGAACAGGCCTTCTTCCCTGGCGGCGCGGCGGGCGAAGTCAATGGCCTCGTCCTGGTCCACCCCGATCACCTCATCCACAATCTTCAAGTTGAGCACTTTGGGCACGAATCCCGGCCCGATGCCTTGAATCTTGTGGGCGCCGGACTGGGGCGTCTGGCCGGCCAGCGTCTGCGCCAGGACGGGGCTTTGTTTGGGCTCGACGGCGATGGCCTTGAACGACGGGTTTCGGGCCTTGATGACTTCCGCCACGCCCGTGATGGTCCCGCCCGTGCCCACGCCGCTGACGAGGATGTCCACCTTGCCGTCCGTATCGGCCCAGATTTCCTCCGCCGTCGTGCGGCGGTGGATCTCGGGGTTGGCCGGGTTCTCGAATTGCTGCGGGACGAAGACGTTCCCGTCACCGGCGGCGATCTCAAGGGCCTTCTTGACGGCGCCCTTCATGCCCTCGGTCGCGGGCGTGAGCACCAGTTCGGCCCCCAGTGCCTTGAGCACCTTGCGGCGTTCCAGGCTCATGGATTCCGGCATGGTCAGCAGCAGCCGGTATCCCCTCGCCGAGGCCACAAAGGCCAGGGCGATACCCGTGTTCCCGCTGGTCGGCTCAACGATCAGAGTCTTCTCGGTCAGTTTGCCTTGTCGCTGGGCCGCGTCGATCATCGCCACGCCGATTCGGTCCTTTACGGAGGCCAGCGGGTTGTGGCTTTCCATTTTCGCCAGCACCGTGGCGTTGTCGCCGGCGAGTTTTCGGACGCGGACCAGAGGCGTGCGTCCGACCGTTGTCGTGATGTCTTTATATATGTTTGACACAGGCGTCTCCCGTTCGTTATCCGCGTCAGTAACGCATGCGCGGTGTCAGAACTCGATCTTGAGCTGGAGCCACCAGGCGCCGTTCTCGTTGCCGTTGACCATGTTGCCCAAGGCGCCCCACCCGGCTGTGAGCGTCGCGTTCTTGTTGATGATCCAACTGACGTCGATGGCGTTCCAGTTGTCTTCCCTGCCCACCAGGCCGGGGATCTGGGAGTACTGGTTGCTCTTCTGGCGGAACTCATAGGCCACCAGCAGCCAGTCGGTGGGAAGGTAGGCGACGTTCCCCTCGAACGTCAGGTGACGATCGCCGCCGAAGCCCAGGAAGCCCAGGTTGGACGCCTCGCTGTCTCGCATGCCCGCGCTCACGATCAACGGACGATTGAGCGTCCACGTGTCTACGATGGTCTTGCTGGCCGTGAGCGTGTAGTCGACGCCCCAGGGCCGGTCGTACCCGATACTGGAGAGCGCGCCGCCCAGTTTGTCGTTGATGCTGTTAATGCCCTCGTTGATCTTGAAGTGGGCGCCGGCCGTGATCGCCGGGAACCACTTGGCGCCGAAAGCGCCCTCTTCCAGCAGCGAGCCCCGTACGTTGAAGTTGTGCATCCAGACGTCGCTGCGCCCGATGTCAACGCCGGTGGCGTTCTCGATGTCGCCCGGCAGGGAGCCCAGGCCCAGGCGGTCCAGCCCGTACCCCAGTTCGATGCGGCCGAACAGGTTCTCGGTGAACGTGAAGGCCTGGAGGTTCTTCCTTCCGGCCACCACGTTGGAGAACGCTACGGCGGGCAGTCCAAGCCAATCGCCCTTCTTGGGCGGGTTCACAAGATACGCCATGGGGGTAATGGCTCCGCCGCCGTAGCCTTCAATCGTGTGGAAAGGCAGGGGCGGGCCCTTGGCTGCCGGGGCCTCTACCTTCGGGGCCTCCGTGGGCGAGGGCGTGACAACATAGTCCAGCAGGTCTTTCTTGGGCCGGGCAGAGTCCAAGTCAGCCGAAACGGCCTGTTGCGAAGGCAATGTCGGCGATCCGCCTACGACGATCGCCGCCTCCCCTGCCGGAAAGTACCTGCCGCCCTCCTCCGCCGTAACCGGTGCGATAGCGAAAACTGTGGCAGCCAAACCAGCGGCCAGAAAGTTGATGCGCATGGGTGTCTCCTACGTGTTGGATCGGGACCAGTAACAGAATGCGTGTCGAACGCCACTCGTTGACTTGCGTCAGCCGAGGCACGTACACCAGATGGGCACGCGGGGGTCCCGGAGCCAACGGCCCGGAATAGAGACGATGGCTGGCAGATAGATGCCTCGCACCGATTTGGGCAGGCGCCTGGTACTGTCAAGTTGTTCGATGTCCGCCACAGTCATTTGTGTGCCCTGGCATACTTCATCGACTCGGTAGAGTAAGTGTAGTATAATATCTCATGTTGTCAATAGACAAACTTAAGAATTTTTCGTGCGATGCCGTGTTGCCAAGCAAAACATTGCAAGTGTTCACTTTATGACGTGGAATGTATGGGGCCATGGATAGTTTGGCTTGTAATTTGTCTGGCTGTTTGATATGATCTTAACTGTGCCGGTGAACTTCGGAGTCTATGCCATGAGCATCAGTCAAAAGTGTCAGTATGCGATCCGGGCCTTGTTGGAGCTCGCCGAGCGGTGGTCTACCCAGGTCCCCGTACGGAGCGGCGAGATAGCCGTCAGGCAGAGCATCCCCCAGCGATTCCTGGAGAACATCCTCAACGAGTTGAAGGCGGCAGGCCTGGTGGACGCCTACCGCGGCCCCCAGGGCGGCTTTCTGCTGGCCTGTGAGCCGGAGCAACTGACGGTCGGCCGGGTAATCCGGCTCGTGGACGGATCGCTCGACCCGGTTCGCTGCACCAAGGGGGCCGATCATCGCGATTGCCCGTTGATGGGTCGCTGCGCCCTGCTGCCCTTGTGGGAAGAGGCTAAGGCCGCTGTCGAATCCGTCTATGATCGAGCAACCTTCGCCGACCTGGCCAGGCGAGGAACCGCATTGGTCCTTGAGCAAATGGCGGACTACTGCATCTAAGGCATGCCCATGGGGATTCTCCCGCCGCCGTCGCCGCACGTGGGCGCACCAGGTATGATGCGCCCAATGGTGAGCCATTGATCCGTTCTAAGGCTATCCTCGCGACGTGCTGCATGGCGGTGCTGACGGTGAGTTTCTCCACCGCCGGGCCGGCTATGTGCATGCCCGCGCTGGCGAGGGAGTTCCACCTGGACTACGCGCAGCAGGGGCTGCTCTTCAGCGCGGTGATGTGGTCCGTACCGCTGTCGCTGCTGGTGGCGGCGGCGGCCGATCGCATCGGGTTCCGGGCGCTGCTGGTGACGGCCTCGGCGGTGCAGGCGACCGGGTGGTTCCTGCTGGCCGGAGCGGACAGTTACGCCCAGGCCGTCGCGGGGGCGTTCGTCATGGGGCTGGGCGGGTCCATCGCCGAGCCGCTGGTGACCCCGCTGGTCTGCGCGATCTACCCCGAGAGCCGCACGCGGATAACCAACTTCCTCCACGCCTTCTACTGCGTGGGGCTGGCGTGCACGGCGGGGCTGGTGATGGCCGTGGCGCCGGCGGGGCTGTCGTGGCGGGGCACGTTCGGCCTGCTGGGGCTGGCGTGCCTGCCGCACGGCCTGGCCGCCCTCCTGCTGCCCATGCCCGCCCGCGCCCACCACGGGCCCCTCCGCACGCCCATGCGGGGCCTGCTGGGCCGGGGAGTGTTCTGGCTGCTGGCGGGCCTGATGCTGCTGGGAGCGGCCTCCGAAGTGGGTCCCACTGACTGGCTTCCCACCTTCATCCACAACATCCCCGGCGCGGGTGAGGCCTCGGGCCCGTTGGCGCTGGCGGCGTTCGGCTCGCTGATGGCCGCCGGTCGGTTCCTGGCGGCCGCCTTCGCCGGACGCGTGGGCGTGCAACGCTTGCTGAGGGTCTCGGCGGCGTTCAGTGGCCTGTGCCTGGCCGCCGTCGCCGCCCCCCTGCCCCCCGCCGCCCGGGCCGCGTGCCTCTGCCTCGTGGGCCTGGGGGTCGCCTGCTTCTGGCCGACCCTGATGGCCGCCGCCGGCGACCGCTTCCCCCAGGGCGGGGCCTCCATGTTCAGCGTGCTGTCGCTGGCCGGCTCGGCCGGGTGCGCCGCCGTCCCCGTCGTCGTGGGCTTCCTGGGCGAGCGATTCGGTTCCCTGGCCCCGGCGCTGGCCTGCCTGGCCCTCCTGCCGGCCCTCCTCCTGGCCGGCAGCCCCCTCCTGCCGGGCCCCGCGAATAGCACTCCGGGCGCGGCCAGGCTGGGCCGATAGGCTGTGCGCGGCCCGACTGGTTCTCGGGGCAGGGAGATGGGGATTGG
>JAPLNA010000064.1:6821-8537 GCA_026693065.1 Planctomycetota bacterium | reverse complement strand
CTTTACAACCTTCGATGGATCACCGATCGTGGTTGCGGCTGCGCCGCGAACCACGGCACCCGCGGCTCACTGCTTTGGCGCCTGCGCCCGGTCGGGCGGGAGCGAATGCGACGGACCGTCGGAGGCGAAGAAGTCTTCCAGGATCTTTGCCGCGGCCAGGGCGTCTTGCCGGCCTCGGCGCTTCTTGCGGGTCATCTGCCCCGCCAGGGCCTTGTCGGCGGAGAAGGAACTGAGCCGCTCATCCCACATTCGCACGTCCAGCCCGGTGGCCGCGGCGAGGGCGGCGGCGGCCTGGCGGGTCAGCAGGCCCTGGGGGCCCTCCGTGTCGTCCATGTTCAACGCCCACCCGACGACGACGCCGGCGGCCTGGTACTCCTGAGCGAGCAGGCGGATCTTCTCGATCGCCGCGGCCAGTGAGAGCCCTTCCAGTACCGTCAGCGGCGAGGCGATGCCGTCCTCGCTCCGCCCGGCGGCGACCCCGATCCGCTTGTGCCCGTAATCGATTCCCAGCCATCGGCCCATGATCGTCTCACTCGTACCGCTGGCCGTACCGCGCGCTGACCTGGTCGACCAGGGCCTTGAGCCGCTGGCTGTCGCCCTTGCGGCAAATGAGCGTCGCGTCGGGCGTGTGCACGATCACGCAGTCGTCCATCCCCATCACCGCCAGCAGGTGGGCGTCCTCCGAGACGATCACGTTCCGCTCGCTGTCGAGCACGACGGCGTTCTCGGCCAGCACGACGTTGCCGTCGTCGTCCAGTTCGCTGACCTCGCCCAGCGCCGGCCAGGAACCCACGTCCAGCCATTCGCACCCCAGCTCGACCATCCGAACCGTTCTCGCCCGTTCCATCACGGCGTAGTCGATGCTGATCTTCGTCAGGGCGGGGTAGACCTCCGCCAGGAGCGGGGCGAGTTGGCCCCCGTCTCGCACGGCCCGGGTGACGGGCTCGAGGCGGCGGGCGGTTTCGGGCAGGAACTCCCGCAGGGCGCCCTGGATCGCCTCGAGCGTCCAGACGAACATCCCGCTGTTCCAGTAGTGTTTGCCGCTCTCGACGTACTGCCGGGCGGCCTGGTGGTCGGGTTTTTCCTTGAAGCCCGCGACCGCAAAGACGCCCTCGCCGACGTATTGGCCCGCCTCGATGTATCCCAGCCCGGTGTGCGGCCAGGTCGCGCGGACGCCGAAGGTGACCAGGGCCTGGCGGTCGGCCTCGGCGGCGCCGCAGGCGCGGTCCACGCTGGCCAGGAACGCCTCCACCGGGCGGATGATGTGGTCGGCGGTGAAGACGGCCATCGTCGCGGCGGGGTCCACGCCGCCCAGGATCGCCGCCGCCAGGGCCACCGCCGGGGCGGTGTCTCGCCCGACCGGCTCGCCGACGACGTGGCCCGGGGGCAACTGCGGCAGGGCCTGGGCCGTCGCCGCGGCGTACTCGGCGTTCGTGATCACGTAGATCGCCTCCGGCGCGAACGAACCCGACAGCCGCTCGACGGCGACCTCCAGCAGGCTCTTGCCCTCCAGCAGGGGCAGCAACTGCTTGGGTCTGGCCGACCGGCTCATCGGCCAGAGCCGCCGGCCCTGCCCGCCGGCCAGTATCACGGCGTATCGCATGATGGGTCTCCAAAGTGGGGCCTTCGCCCGTACTGGCGGTACTATCGTCCGCCCCAACCTACATTCTACACCAGAGGCGGGGCTTTGTCGTTGCCTGGCCCCGCGCCCCTTCG
>JAPLNA010000064.1:0-6623 GCA_026693065.1 Planctomycetota bacterium | reverse complement strand
CTCCACCGACTACTTCGCCGCCCGGAAGGCCGACTTCTCCGCCGTCCTCGTCGACCTGCCCGGCGATGAGACGTTCTTCGGCAAGGTCTACCGCGCCTGCCAGGCCGTCGCCCCCGGCCGCCAGGTCAGCTACCGCGAACTGGCCATCGCCATCGGCGCCCCCGACGCCGCCCGCGCCGTCGCCACCGCCCTGGGCAAGAACCCCACGCCGCTGGTCGTGCCCTGCCACCGCATCATCTACTCCTCCGGCGGACTGGGCGGCTTCTCCGCCGAGGGCGGCCTGGCCCTCAAGCAACGCATGCTCACCCTCGAAGCCGGCCTGAAGGCCTGACGGGTATCGTCAATCGGTCGGCGCCGTGGCGAGGTACAGGGTGCCGTGGTTCGCCGCGCAGCGGCAACCACGTCCAGGCGACCTCGACGACGGTCCCGGACGTGGTTGCGGCTGCGCCGCGAACCACGGCACACGGCAAACCACGACACACGGCGAACCACGGCACACGGCAAACTCCAACGTCCGGCCTGACGAAATCCGTCGGCCCGGTGTTTTCTTGACCGCCGGCGCCGCACGCACTATCGTTGTGGCGCCGAAGACCATACGACCTGTCTCCACATCGAAGGAGAAACTACTGTGATGAATACACGAGTCGTGTGTGCGATGGTCCTGTTCGTGGTCCTTGCCGGCCGGGGGGCCCTGGCGGCTGGACCTGCCCTTTCGCTGGTCCCGTGGCCGCAGAAGGTCCAGGTGCAGGAGGGCCGGCTGGCGATTACCGCGGCCAGCCGCATCGTGGCCACGGACGCCAAGCTCAAGCCCCTGGCGGCCGTGCTGGCCGGGGAGATTGAGGCGTGCGCGGGCCTGAAGCTGACCGCCGCGGACGGGACGCCAAAGGCGGGCGACATTGTCCTGGGGATGGACTCGGCGATGAAGGGCGAGCAGCACGCCCTGAAGGTGGCCGACACCGCCGCCGTCACGGGCGGGACGTACCAGGCCGTCGCGGCCGGCACCGTGACGCTTCTTCAGGCCCTGGCCGCCCAGAAGGCCGCCGCGGCCTCGCTGCCGAAGATGACCGTCACCGACGAGCCGGTCTGCCCCTACCGCGGGGTGATGATCGACGTGGCGAGGCGGTACAACTCGATCGGCGCGCTTCGCCAGTGCGTCGTCATGTGCCGCCTCTACAAGATCCGCTATCTCCAACTGCACCTGACCGACGACCACGCCTGGACGTTCCCCTCGCGGGCGTTTCCCAAGCTCGGTTCGAGCAATCGCGGCTACAACGGCCCGGCCCCGAAGGTCTACAAGCTCGATGACCTCGAGGCCCTCGTGCGGTTCGCCGACGAACGCGGGGTCACGATCGTTCCGGAGATCGACGTGCCGGGGCACACCGACGCGTTGCGGATCCCCTACCCAGAGATTTTCGACGCCGCCGACGGCCCGGCCCACATGGCGATCGTCGACATGACCAACCCGAAGGCCTACGAGGGCGTCGCGACGATCATCGGCGAGATGTGCCAGGTGTTCAAGAGCTCCCCGTACTTCCATTTCGGGGCCGACGAGCCCAGGCTGGACCGCTGCTCCGTCTCGCCCACCTACAAGAGCTTCATCCAGAAGAACGGCCTCAAGGACGAGTACGACCTCTTCTGCCATTGGATCGTGGCGATGGACAAGGTCGTCAAGAAGAACGGGCGAAAGACGCTCGTCTGGGGCGACTTCCACGCTCCCGGCAGCGAGCACGCCGCCGTCCCCAAGGACGTCACCGTCATCTGCTGGCAGAACGGTTCCAACGCCGCCAAGGACTTCACCGAGAAGGGCTACAACGTCGTCAACGCCACGTGGAACCCGCTGTACGTGGTGAACCAGACGCTCGAAACGCTGCCGAAGTTCCAGGAAGACCCGGGCTTCTCGCCCCAGACGCTGTTCGCGTGGAACCGCTTCACGTTCGACAAGCTGACGCTGAAACCGACGCCCCGGGTTCTGGGCGCGCAGTTGTGCGCGTGGGAAGAAGGCGGGGAGATCCAGGTGCCCGCCCTTCGAAGCCGCGTCGCCCCCATGAGCGAGCGGATATGGAACCCCGAGGCCGGCAAGGACTGGGACGACTTCCGCGCCCGGGCCTCCGCCACCGACGCGATACTGACCAAACTCATCGCCGGCATCCCCCTGGACGACGACAAGTAGGCCTTATCGCGTGATGACCCATCCCCAGTTTGCCGTCAGGATTGCGTTGGAAGTTTCCTCCGGCGGGGAGAGCAGAAGATCACGCCGGGCCCCCTGCCCGTCTGCCGGTAGCCATAATGCGCTACACTTCGGGGTCTGGGGCGGAACCCCAGCCTGACGCCCTGGTTCCACGGCGCTCTCGATGGGATGCCCTGGAACGGCGGATGAGTCACCGGCGAGTGGGATTGACTCACCCGATCCGCAACGGCTAGAATGGCTCTTGTGACCCCCAACCGAAAGGACGTATCGATGTTACCGACTGTGGATTTCTGCGGCCTGAAGATGACGCGGCTTCTGATCGGCGCCAACCCGTTCGGCGGGTTCAGCCACCAGACGAGCGAGCGAGACCAGGCGATGGTCTCGTATCACACCGTCGACCGGATCCTGGAGACGTGGCAGCGGGCGGAGGCGGCGGGGATCAATACGATGGTCACCAACACCGAGACGCCCCACGTCATCGAGGCGGTGGAGAAGTACATCTCGGGCGGCGGGAAGCTGCAGTGGATCGCACAGATCGGCGCCCACGACGGCAACATGCCGGCGGCGATCGACAAGGCCGTCAAGATCGGCGCCAAGGCCTTCTACTTCTGGGGCGGGCACACCGACCACTTCTACGCCCAGCGGGACGAAAAGACCTTCCGCGCGTGGGTGGACCACGCCCACAAGAGCGGCGTGCCGATGGGCGTGGCGGGGCATTCGCCCGAGGCCCACTACTGGGTGAACGGGCTCAACATCGTGGACTTCCACGTGGTGTGCTTCTTCAACTGCGGCAGCGTGCACCACCGCGAGGGCCACCGCTTCCACCTGACCGACGCCATCGCCGCCGCCGAGTGCGCCCGGCGGATCCGCAAGCCCTGCATCGGCTACAAGATCATGGGCGCGGGACGCATCGACCCGACCATGGCGTTCGAGTTCGCCTTCGACAACCTCAAACCCACCGACGTCGTCAACGTGGGCATGCACCGCGGCGACAAGGACAACATGATCGAGGAGAACGTCGCCACGGTGCGGCGGATCCTCGGCTGTTAGTCGCCGCCTTGCCTCGGGCCTATTTCCCGGCCTCGAAGACGCGCACCTCGACGATGTGCACCGCCGGGTTGTCGCTGTTCTTGAGCATGTTCACGCGGACGTACCGCGCCTTGACCGCGTCGAACTTGTGCGTGTAGCCCTTCTCGGTTCCGGGCACGGTGTTCTTGCTGGCGTCCACGACGGGCCGCCAGTCCTTGCCGTCCGTGGACACCTCGACGGTGTACTGGTAGTAGCGGTTGTTGTCCCAGTACGGGATCACCTGGATTCGGCCGATCGAGTACTCGGTCTGGAGATCCACCTGCCACCATTGCGGCCCAGGGATCGTGCCCCAGTACTTGGAGATGTCGGCCCAGCCGTCGGCGGCGAACTCGGCCTTCTCCTGCTCGTTCTTCACGCCCGAGGCCGTTACGGGTTTGCCCGTCGACAGGCTCCGCTCGAATTCCCGGTAGGCCATCTTGGGCCCCAGGACGTACCCGCTGATCGGGTCGCCGGAGGCGTCGTCGAAGATCGCCGCGCGGGGCCGCAGGGTTCCGGTGACCTTGAAGGGCCCGGCATAGGCGGGGGACTTGACCGTCGGCGTCGAGCCGTCCATCGTGTAGTGGACGGTGCAGCCGGCGGGCACCTTGCCCGGGAACGTGACCGTCAGCGGGCCGGCGTATTTGCCCTCGGCCACGTCGCCGTCTCCCTTGAAGGTGACGGGCTGGAGCAACTTCGTCAACTGCACGTCGCAGGCCGCGGCTCGCGCCCGCACGTCCGCCTCGCTCGTGGGGGCCGGGTCCACCGCCCACGTGCCCTCGGGGCGAGCGTCCGCCCACGTGGTGCCCACCAGCGACTTCATGTAGATGATGACGTTGGCGTAGTTCTCGGCGTCGTTCTCCCACGCCACCCGGCAGCCGCCCAGCACGCTGTCGGTCCGCTTGAGCTGGTCGTCGTTACAACTGAAGATGTTCCACTTCCACCGCGGCCCGACGATCCCCCAGGGCACGGAGATGATCGTCATGCCCTTGTTGATGGCATCCTGAGCCCCGGCGTACCAGCAGTAGACGATGCAGTCCTTCATCGCCGGATCGAGCGGCGGGCCCTGGTAGCCGCCCCAGTAGATCGTCTTCTTCCCGCGCTTCTTGATGACCTCGTTGAGCCGCAGCACGTGCTGCTTGAGCAGGTCGTCCAGCCCGCCCTTGTCGAAGTCGCGCATGCCGTGGTCCTTGAGGTACTTCACCACGTGAGGCAGGCCCTTGAGGTGATCGATCTCGATCTCGTCCCCGCCGATGTGGAAGTATGGCGACGTCGTGAACACGTCGCACATGTCGTTGATGATCTCTTCCAGCGTCGGATAGACGCTGTCGTCGGCGATGTCCATCATCCGCAGGCCCGGATCGCCCAGCAGCGGCTTGAGGGCGGCCTGATAGCACCCGCAGTGGCCCGGCGTCTCCAGCTCCGGCACCAGGGCCACGCCGCGATCCTGGGCGTATTTGACCAGTTCGATCAGCTCCTCGCGGTTCCAGACCTTCGGTATGTCGCCGTTGTTGATGGCCCCGTTGTACCGCCCGGCCTGGGGGAACTTCCGCAGGGGGAACATCATGGCGCTCTCGTCGGACAGGTGCAGGTGCAGGTATCGCACCTTCCAGAACCGGCTGGCGACCACGCAGGTCCGCAGCGCGTTCAGCGAGACGTCCTGCCGGGCGCAGTCGATCATCGTGCTGGTGTAGTCGGCGAAGGGCCAGTCCTTGATCGCCATCTTCGGCAGGGCGGCCTTGCCGTCCCCGCCCGTCACTGCCTGCAGCAGCGTGGCCGTGCCCTCGCAGGCCGACCGGTAGTCCCAGCCCTCCACGACGCACGTATCGCCCACGTTGATCGTGTGGGCGTAGTCTCGCACCCGCTTCACTTCGCGGTCCTGGACGGTCAGGATCTCGCTGTCGGCCCGAAGGGCCGGGTTGATCTTCAGGACGATATCCCCCGGTTTGGCCTCGTCGGCCTTGGCTTCGACGGGCGCCATCCGCACCTGCGTCATGGTGAGCAGTTCCCCCGAGAAGATCTTCGCCAGCGGCATGAGCTTCGGGTCCGTCGCGATGATCCGGCTCGCCGCCGTCAGCGGCATCTCGCCGCCGAGGACCTTGACGGACTTGGGCGTCGGCAGGAGCTTCAGGTCGGCCCCGCTCGCCGCGGAGACCCCCAGCGCGACCGCCACGCCCAGGCCAAGCACGATCATGGCACGGTTACGATGTTTCCTTGTCATCCGGCACCTTCCCTTCGCGGCCGATTGGCCTTACTTGCCCGCCTCGTACACCCGGACTTCCACCAGATGCACGGCGCGGTTGTCGCTGTTCTTGAGCACGTTGACCTTCACATACCGGGCTGGGACGGGCTCAAACGTGTGCAGGTACCCCTTCTCCGTGCCCGTCGTCGTGTTCTTGCTGGCGTCCACCACCTGCCTCCAGGTCGTCCCGTCGGGGGAGACCTCGACGGTGTACTGGTAGTATCGCACGCCGTCCCAGTAGGGGTACACGTGCACGCGGTCGACGCGGTATTCCTTCTGCAGGTCCACCTGCCACCACTGGGGGGCCGGGGTCGTGCCCCAGAACTTGGCGATGTCCACCCATCCGTCGTTGGCGTTCTCGGGCTTTTCCTTGGGGTTCACGCCGCCCGACGTGGTGACGGGCTTGCCCGTGGACAGGCTCTGCTCGAAGTCCCGGTAGGCGACCTTCGGGCCAAAGACGTACCCGCTGATCGCCTCGCCGGAGGCCTCGTCGAAGATCGCCGCGCGAGGCCGCAGAGACCCCTTGGCCGTGAAGGGCTTCTCGTACCGCGCGGATCTCACCGTGGGCTCCGTCCCGTCCATCGTGTAGTGAACGCCGCACCCGGCGGGCACTTCGCCCGGCAGGGAGATCGTCAGCGGGCCGCTGTAGGTCTTGTCCTCCACCGTGCCCTCGATGTGGAACGTCACCGGGCGGAGCAATCGGCCCAACTGCGCCGCACAGGTCTTCTCCCGCTGCTGCAACTCCTTCAGACTGGCCGTAACGGTATCGACGGCCCACGTGCCCTCCTGCCGCAGGGCCTCGTAGATGCACCCGTTGACATAGGCCTCGGCGCTCTGCTCCCACGCGACCCGGGCCCCGCCCAGGACGCTGTCGGTGCGTTTGAGCATATCCCTGTTGCTGCTGAAGATGTTCCACTTCTCGTAGGGCCCGTGGATTTCCCACGGCACGGTGATGGTCGTCATGCCGGCGTCCTGCGCCTGGCGTGCGCCCGAGTGCCAGGAGTAGGAAATGCAATCCCTCATATCCGCGTCCTGCGGGGGGCCCTGGAATCCGCCCCAGTAGATCGTCTTCTTGCCGTTCTTCTTGATGAACTCGTTCAGCCGCAGCACGTGCTGCTTCAGCAGGTC
>JAPLNA010000063.1 GCA_026693065.1 Planctomycetota bacterium | reverse complement strand
TCAGGCGGCCCTGCAGCCCGCGTTGGGCGATTGCGGCCTGCGGATGATGGACATCGCCAACGACAGCATCTACCCGCATCTGGAGGAGATCATCAACGACATGTGCGAGGTCTTCAAGAGCTCGCCGTACTTCCACATCGGCGGCGACGAGATCGAGCTGGACCGCTTCAAGGCCGCTCCGCACGTGGCGCAGTACCTCAAAGATCACAACATGCGGTCAATCGACAAGGGCGGCATCGACGACCTGCTTAAGCAGCACGTGCTGCGGCTGAACGAGTTCATCAAGAAGAACGGCAAGAAGACGATCTACTGGGGCGGCTACCAGGGCCCGCCGCAGGACCCCGCGATGACCGACTGCATCGTCTATTCCTGGTACACCGGGGCGAGGGATGCGCTGGACAAGGGCATGACGATCATTACCGTGCCGTGGGAAATTCGCGGGCCCCGGTGGCAGTGGAATATCTTCAACAGCAACAGCGACGACCTCAAACGCACCGACAGCGTGCTGGGCGGCTCTCGCGTGGCCTGGGAGAGCCAGTCCGAGGGCTACGTGAACGCCATCGTGTACAGCATCGACCGTCAGGAAGGCACGTGGAACGTGGACCCGGGCCCCAAGAGCGAGGCCGATCTCAGGGGCCGCCTCGCCGCCTGCGACGTCAAACTCGCGATGATCATGCACCCCGTCACGTTCAAGCTGGACGGCAAGTTCGACAAGGGCGTCTACACCGGCCCGCTGACCGTCTCCCTGCCGGGCGCCGTTCCGGCCGGGTGCAGCGTGCACTACGTGATGGACAGTTCCGAGCCGACCCCCAAGTCCCCTCGCTATGACAAGCCCTTCCAGGTCACCGGGACGCTGCGTCCGCGGGCGGCGATTTTCGACGACAAGACGGGCGAGCTGGTGGGCGGGTACGTGTTCGGCCCGCAGACGGCCTACCGCGGATTCGAGCAGACCCTGAGCACGGGCAAGCCCGTCGAGGCCAGCGGGCCCAAGAACGGCGACGAAGCCGCCGAGCTCGCCGCCGACGGGTGGGTCGACGCCTCGAAGTTCTGGGGCTCCATCCCCGGGCCCCAGTGGTGGAAGGTCGACCTCCAGAAGGTCTATCAGATCGACCGCATCCACGTGTTCCCCTACTGGGACAACAACCGCTACTACCAGTACACCGTCGAAGTCTCCACGGACGGCAGCGACTGGAAGCAGGTGGTCGATGCCAGCAAGAACACCACCCCCGGCACGGAGAAGGGCTACCTCCACAAGTTCGACGCCGTCGGGGCCCGGTTCGTGCGGGTCAGCATGCTGAAGAACAGCGACAACCCGGCCGTTCACCTGGTGGAAGTGCGGGTATACGAGGCCGGCAAGTAAAGGCCCGCCCCCGCCAACGGAAGAACCCATGACACCAGCCAGCGTCCTGGCCGCCGCGGAGAAGCCGGAGATCCTATGGGCCTCGGACCCGATTCGCCCCGGCGAAACGGTGCTGATCCAGGGCCACGCGTTCACGCCCGACGTCGTCGTCGAGGCCTCCCCCGCACCGGGCAAGCCGATGCGGGCGCTCGAGGTTCTGGACCGGCACGAGCAATGTCTCAAGGCCCTGCTCCCGGCGGATTGGGCGCCGGGCATATTCGAGCTCCGGGTGACTACCCGGGGCGGCCAGGCGAGCTGGCTGCTGAACCGCCCGGCCTCGGTGTTCTGGGTCGGCGACCTGGGCAAGAGACAGACGCCGGGCGGGCGATTCCGAATCTGCGGGCGCAACATGCTGGGGGACCCCAAGGGCGTCCGCGCACGGGTGACGGGCCCACGGAGCGTCGACGTGCCGGTGGAGAAGGCCGAGGCGTTCGCACTGACGGCCCTCCGGCCCCCCGACGTGCCTTCGGGCGAATATTCGCTCCAGGTGCACAATGGTTGGGGCCAGGACGCCGGCTGGAGCGATCCGGTCGCTTTCGTCGTCGCGCCGGCCACCCCCTGGCCACAGACGGTGTTCAACGTCAAGGATTTCGGCGCCCAGGGCAAAGGGCTGGTGGACGACACCGCCGCGGTCCAGGCGGCCCTGGCCAAGGCCGCGGCCAACGGCGGGGGGATCGTCTTCTTCCCGCGCGGCCGGTATGAAATTCGCGACATGCTCACCGTGCCGCGCTTCACGGTGTTGCGAGGGGCCCGTCGCGAATGGGTCGAGCTGATGTGGGCCGATGGGCCCACCCCCGTCGTGCTGGTCAAGGGGACCAATTCCTTCGGCGTCGAGGAGATCTCCCTGTCCAGCCGCAACTACGCCGACGGCATCGTCGGCGACACCGGGCTGGTGCCCGGCGCGGGCGACGTGTTCCTTCGCCGCGTTCGCGTCCGCGCGATGCGGTACATCCGCCAGGGGCCCGAGCAGTGCTTCCAACGTCATCTGGAGGCCTGCAAAGTGCGGGAACAGGGCGGCATCACGATTCTGCTGGGCGGACAAAACATCGAGATCACCGACTGCGACGTCTTCGGCAGCGGCCGCGTGCTCGAACTGGGCGTCGTCATCGGCGGGCGGATCACCGGCAACACCTTCACCAACGGCTGCCAGGGCTGGTACTGCATCGCCGGGTCCAACGGGCTGATCTTCGAAAACAACGAGATCGTCGGGGGCGATCTCCAGTCGGCCGGCGGCGGGCTGAACACGTTCTACGACTGGCGGAGTTCCCAGGACGTCTACTTCGCTCACAACCGGCTGCGGATGGCGCACGGGGGCGACCGCGAGGGGTTGACCTCCGACGGGGGCGGCGGGTCTCACGCCGGCCCGATCGACTCGGCCGAGGGCACGAACCTGGTCCTGTCCGAAACGCGCACCGTGCTGCCGCCGGCGGTGGGCAAGCTCGAATACCTGGCCCTCTGGAACCGGCAGGCCCTGCCGGGCATGGGGGTCTACATCCTGAAGGGGCGCGGCGCGGGTCAGTGGCGCCGCGTCGTCCGACAGGAAGGGCGAACGGTCGAGATCGATCGGCCGTGGGGCGTCAAGCCGGACTCCTCGAGCCTGGTGGGCATTTCCACCTTTCAGGGCAACTACCTCATTGTCGGCAACGAGATGTCCGACGCCGGGATCGCCGTGCAGTTCTTCGGCGTTTCCATCGGCAACGTCGTGGCCGGGAATATTTCCCGCCGGGCCGGCGGGTTCCATATCTGGGGTCTGTTCTATGGCGGATTCCATCCGTCGTGGTACTGCCAGGTGCTGGACAACGAGGTCCCCGAGGGCAACGGCCTGAGCAGTCCTGTGTTCAACACCCCGCCGTCGCTGGACTCGCACCTGGCGATCCTGGGCGGGATCCTGCCGGACACGGACGTGACG
The DNA here is from genome assembly GCA_026693065.1 of Planctomycetota bacterium. GTDB lineage: Bacteria > Planctomycetota > Phycisphaerae > SM23-33 > SM23-33 > JAPLNA01. The sequence goes on along the minus strand of JAPLNA010000063.1, from coordinate 15,602 downwards.
TTGAATCTGGCTTCCGTGGTCCGCCGCAACCGGCTGCACAACAATGGCCACGTCGATCTGCTGGGCACGGTGAAGGACGTCGTGGTGGAGCACAACCGCATCGAGAACTCCGACGTCGGCATCAACATCGAGACGATGGTGGCCGGCGCCCTGTTGCGGGAGAACACCTTCCTGGACGTCGATCAGCCGGTGGTCCATTCGCCCAGAAGAATGGGCCAGTTACCTGGAGAGCCGTAAATGAAAACGACCGAGTCACCGCTGATCTTCTGGGCCTCGGATCCGATTCGCCCCGGCGAGACGGTGCTGATCCAGGGCCACGCGTTCACCCATGACGTCGTCGTCGAGGCCTCCCCCGCGCCGGGCGCACCGATGCGGACGCTGGAAATCCTCGGCCGAAGCGATCAGTGTCTCAAGGCCCTGCTTCCGGCGGATTGGCCGCCGGGGGCGTTCGCCCTCCAGGTCTCCACGGCCGCGGGGCGGGCGAGCGTGCTGCTCAATCGCCCGCACACGATCTGGTGGGTCGGCGACCAGGGCACGCGGCAGACCCCGGGCGGAACGTTCCGCCTCTGCGGACGCAACCTGCTGGGCGACCCGACGGCCGTCCGCGTGCGACTGACCGGGCCCGGGACTGTGGACGCCCCCGTCCAGAAGGCCCAGGCGTATTCCCTGACCGCCCTCCTGCCGCCGGGCACTCCGCCGGGCGAATACTCGCTGCAGGTGCATAACGGCTGGGGGGCCGAGGCCGGCTGGAGCGAGCCGGTTCCGTTCGTCGTCCAGCACGCCCGCCCCTGGCCGCAGACGGTATTCAACGTCATGGACTTCGGGGCCGTCGGAGACGGCGTCGCCGACGACACCCCCGCCGTGCATGCCGCCCTGGCCCGCGCGAAGGCGAACGGCGGCGGCATCGTCTTCTTCCCCCGCGGACGATACGAGATCCGCGACACCCTCGCCCTGCCCCGCTTCACCGTGCTCCGCGGCGAGAAACGCGAGTGGGTCGAGCTCCTCTGGCCCGACCTGCCCGAACCCGTCGTGCTGGTGCAGGGGACGAATTCGTTCGGCCTGGAGGAGATCACCCTGTCGGCCCGGAACTACGCCAACGGCATCGTCGCCGACGACGGCACGAAGCCCGATGCCGGGGACGTCTTCCTCCGCCGCATCCGCGTGCGGTTGGTGCGGTACCTCGGGCGCATCAGCCAGGAGCAGGCCTACGCCCGCTGGCAGGCGAGCGTGGCCCACGAGACCAAGGACTGTGCGGAAATCGAAGGCAGCATCACGGTGCACGTCGGCGGGCACAACGTCGAGATCACCGACTGCGACTTGTACGGCAGCGGGCGGTCGCTGGTGTTGGCGGTCGTGACGGGCGGGCGAGTCTGGAACAACCAGATCTACAACGGGCGGCTCGGCTGGTACTGCATTTCCGGGCCCGATCGCCTGGTGTTCGAGAATAACGACATCGTCGGAGCCGACCTGACGAGCACCGGCGGCAGCCTGAACACGTTCTGCGACTGGCGGAGCTGCCACCATCTCTATTTCGCGCACAACCGCATCCGGACGATCTTCGCGCACGATCGCGAGGCGGTCTCCTCCGACGGCGGCGGGGGCAGCCACGCCGGGCCGATTGAATCGGCGGAGGGCACGACGCTCGTCCTGTCGGAAACACATTGCGTGATCCCCGTCGTGGAGGGCCAGCACTGGCACCAGTTGGTCTGGCTGGACCAGGCCAAGCCGGGCATGGGCGTGTACATCATGAAAGGCCGCGGCGCGGGACAGTGGCGAAGCGTGATCGCCCAGGACGGCCGCACGGTCCAGATCGACCGCCCGTGGGTCGTCGCCCCGGACGCCACGAGCCTAGTCAGCGTGGCGGCCCTGCAGGAGAACTACCTGCTGATCGATAACGACATTTCCGACTCGGGCATCGCGATCCAGACGTGCGGCATCTCGATCAACCACGTCATCGCCGGCAACCGCTGCGCCCGCTCGGGCGGGTATCACGTGATGGGGATCAACTACGGCGGCCTTCAGCCCAGTTGGTACTGCCAGATGCTCGACAACGAGATCCTCGAGGGCAACGGGCTGGTCGGCGCGATGGCCGGCGTGCCGCCTAAAGACTCGCACGTCGCCGTCATCGGGCAGGAGATCCGCGGGCTGGACGTGGCGATGGCCCGCTGCGGTGTCATCCGCGGCAACCACCTGCACAACAACGCCTGCGTGGAACTCATCGGCACGGTGCAAGACGCCCTCGTCGAGGGCAACCTCATTGAGAACGCCAACGTGGGCGTCAACGTCGAGGCCTCGGTAACCGGCGCCCTCGTGCGGGCGAACACGTTCGTCAACGTTCGCCGGCCGTCTTCAACGTCTGAAAAAGCATAAAGCCCCGGCTTTGAAAAGGAGTACGTCGTGAACCTGATTCCCCAACCCGTGGACTTCGCCCCCGCCGCCGGCGAATTCGCCGTGAGCCCCAAGACCGCAATCGAAATGGAGGGCGTCGCTCAGTACCTGGCGGACATCCTGACCTCCGCGGCCGGGGGGCGTGTCCACGTCCGCCCCTCGCCCGCCGCCCAGCCGGGCCGCGGAGAGATCCTCCTGACGACGGATGCCGCCGACAAGGCCCTGGGGGCCGAGGGCTACGAACTGACCGTCACTCCCGAGGCCGTCACGGTGCGAGCCCCGGCCGCCGCGGGGGTGTTCTACGGCGTGCAGTCGCTGCTCCAACTGCTTCCCCCCGCCGTCTTCGCCGGCCGCGCCGTCGCCGCCGGAACGCTCCACATCCCCTGCGGGCGGATCGTCGACCGTCCGCGATTCCCCTGGCGGGGCGTGATGCTGGACGTGTCGCGCCACTTCTACGGCGTGGACTTCATCAAGCGGTGCATCGACCTGTGCGCGGTGCACAAGATGAACGTCTTCCACTGGCACCTGACGGACGACGGGGGCTGGCGGATGGAGGTCAAGGCCCTGCCCCGGCTGACCGAGGTGGGCGCCTGGCGGGCGGCGAAGGGCCCGGGCTGGCATTGGCCCATCCGCTTCCCCGAGCCCGGCGAGGGCGAGAGCGTTTACGGCGGATTCTACACCCAGGACCAGATCCGCGACGTCGTCGACTACGCCCGCACCCGCTTCGTCCGCGTCGTGCCCGAGATCGAACTGCCGGGCCATTCCCTGGCCCCCCTGGACGCCTACCCCGCCCTCCGCTGCCGCGGCGACGCGGCCAAGGGCTCCAACGTCTTCTGCGCGGGCAACGAAGGCACGTTCGAGTTCCTCGAGAAAGTGCTCGCCGAGACCCTGTCGCTCTTCCCCGGCGTGCCCATCCACATCGGCGGCGACGAAGTCAACAAGGCCTACTGGAAACAGTGCGATCTCTGCCAGGCCCGCATGCGGGCCGAGGGACTCAAGGACCTCAACGAACTGCAGAGCTACTTCATCCGCCGCATCGAGCGGTTCGTCAACGCCCACGGGCGGAGCATTATCGGGTGGGACGAGATCCTGGAAGGCGGGCTGGCGCCCAACGCGGCCGTCATGTCGTGGCGGGGCGTCGAGGGCGGGCTGGCCGCCGCCGGGGCCGGGCACGACGTGGTCATGTCGCCCGTCTCCCACTGCTACCTCGACTACTGCCAAGCCGACGACCCCGCCACCGAGCCGCTCTCGATCGGCAACTTCCTGCCCCTGGAAACCGCGTACGCCTTCGAGCCGATCCCCGCGGGCCTGGCCCCCGACAAGCTCCGCCACGTGCTGGGCACGCAGGGCAACGTGTGGACGGAGTTCATCGAGACGCCCGAGTACGCCGACTACATGACCTTCCCACGTCTGACGGCTCTGGCGGAGGTGGCCTGGTCGCCGACGGCCCGTCGCGACTGGACCGACTTCCGCCGCCGGCTCAAAACCCACCTCCAACGCCTCGACGCCCTGGGCGTCCACTACCGCAAGCCCCCGCTGCCCAAGCCCGGGGCCTGTAAGGCCGTCTACTTCGCGGATTCCGCCCGCGTCGTCCTCGAGCCCGCGACGGCCAAGGACCTGACGCTCCGCTACACGCTGGACGGGTCGGATCCGTCGCCGAGTTCCCCGGCCTACACCGGCCCGATCGCCGTGAAGGCCAGCGGGGAAGTTCGGGCCGCCCACTTCGAGGCCGATGGATCGCGAAGCCCCGTCACGACGGTCAAGGCCCTGCGCGGGGCCGGGGCGGCCGGAGCGTTCGAGCAGGGGCTCATCGCGCACTACGTCGAGGGCTCGTGGCCGAAGGTGCCCGACCAGGCCCAGGTCCTGAAAGCCCCGCCGGTGAAGGTGGGCGGATTCGATCTGGGCATCCGCCGCCGGGACATCGATTTCGCCATCTGGTTCGTCGGGTACATCCGCATCCCCGCCGCCGGCGAGTACACCTTCACCACCGGCAGCGACGACGGCAGTCTCCTGCGGATCGGACCGGTGACGATCGTGAACAACGACTTCATGCAGGGCTACCGCGAGCGGAAAGGCCGGGCGTGGCTGGACGCGGGAGTGTATCCCCTGTCCGTCGGGTACTTCCAGGGCGGGGGCGAGTTCGACCTTCGGGTGTTCGTCGAAGGGGCCGGGTCGCCCAAGCGCCCGATCCCGCCGGAGATGCTCTGCCGGAACGCGTAGGACCGGCGTCTTTCCCTCCGGCCCGCGATGGGCTATAATGGGCCGCTTATGCTTGCCCTGACCGACTACATCCGCCCCCAGACCCTCTCGGGGCTTCAGGACGCCTTCGCCGAGGTCGCGCGAGGCCCGGTGGTGATCTGCGCCGCCGACGGCACGCCGGTAATCGCCGCGTCCGTCCGCCCCGACAAGCAGTTCAGTTCCCCTATCGTCGTCGACGGGAACACGGTCGGGCACGTGGCCCTGGGCGAAGGCACGGCCGCCGACGAGGCCGAGCCCTGGCGACGACAGTTCCTCCAACTCAGCGCCCGCGTGATCGCCCTGCTCGTCAGCCGCGAAACGCGCCTCAAGGACCGCGTCGAGGAACTGGCCACCGTCTACGCCCTCACCAGCGAGTTCACCACCGAGCGGGACGTGCAGAAGGTTCTGGACGTGACGGCCCGGACGGTCGTGAAGGTCATGGACGCCAAGGCGTGCGTCATCCGCCTGCTCAGCGAGGACCGCACCGAGCTGCTGATGGAGGCCGTCACCGGGCTGAGCGAGGAATACGTCAACAAGGGCCAGGTCCTCGTCGCCGACAGCCACATCGACCGCGAGGTGCTGGAGAAGTCCCGTGCAGTGCACGTGGCCGACCTGGGCAGCGACCCGCGCGTGATGTACCCGGAAGAGGCCCGGCGCGAGGGCATCGTCAGCGCCCTGTGCGCTCCGATGATCTACAAGGGCGGGCCCGTGGGCGTCATCCGCGTCTACACCGCCGTCAAACGCGAATTCGACTGGTACGAAGTCTCGCTCCTGACGGCCATCGCCGCCCAGGCCGCCGGCGCCGTCATCAACGCCCGCCTCTACGCCGAGGCCGTTCGCGCCGGCACGATGCAACGCGCCCTCCAGATGGCCGGCGAGGTCCAGCGCCGCATGGTGCCCCAGTCGGCCCCCACCATCGAGGGCTTCGACATCGGGGCCGTCTACGTCTCCTGCTTCGAGGTCGGCGGCGACTTCTACGACTTCCTGCCCCTGGGCACGGGCAACCTCGGGGTGGCCGTCTGCGACGTCGTGGGCAAAGGCGTGCGGGCGTCGCTGCTGATGGCCTCCATCCGCGCCAGCCTCCGCGCCCACGCCGCAAGCATCTACGAACTGTCCGAGGTCATCCGCCGCGTCAACGCCGACCTGTGCGCCGACACCGACGCCAACGACTTCGCCTCGCTCTTCTACGGCGTGCTGGACTCCCGTGCCCGCCGCTTCACCTACGCCAACGCCGGGCACATCCCCCCCCTGCTGCTCCGCAACGGGCAGGTGACCTATCTCGGCGCCGGCGGCGGGCTCATCGGCATCGACCCGGCGGCCCGGTGGCGGCATGAGTCCATCGCCGTGCGATCCGGCGACGTCATTTTCGCCTTCACGGACGGCCTGCACGAGGCCCTGAACTTCCGGGACGAGCCCTTCGGGCGCCGCCGCGTCGAGGCCGCCGCCCTGGCTGCCATCGCCGACGGGTGCTCCGCCACCCGAATCGTCAACCACGCCCTCTGGGAAATGCGCCGCTTCGCCGGCCTCCAGACCCGCTTCGACGACACCACCATCGTCGCCGTCAAGGCGCTCTGACCTCTCACCGTTTCCCCGGGAACACCGCCTCGGCCTGGTAACTGCTCCGCACAAACGGACCCGCCGCCACCGCCGCAAACCCCAGCGCCTTCGCCTGGGCGGCCAGGGCGTCGAATTCCGTCGGCTCAACGAACCGCGCCACGGGGTAGTGGTCTTTCGACGGCGCGAGGTACTGCCCGATCGTCACGATATCACACCCCGCGGCCCGGAGGTCCGCCAGCACCTGGGCGATCTCCTCGAGGCTCTCTCCCAGGCCCACCATCAGCCCGCTCTTGGTGTATAGTCGCACGCCCCTCCGCCGGGCGATCTCCCTCGCCCCGGTCAGCACGGCCAGGCTCCGACGGTAATCCGCCTGCGGTCGGACCGCCGCGTACAGCCGCGGCACGGTCTCGACATTGTGGTTGAACACGTCCGGCCCGGCCGCCAGCACCGTTTCGACCGCCGCCATGTCGCCCTGAAAATCCGGCGTGAGGACTTCGACGACGGCCGTAGGAACGGCCTCACGGATCGCGCGGATCGTCGCGGCGAAATGCCCGGCCCCGCCATCCGGCAGGTCATCCCGCGTGACGCTGGTGACGACCACGTGGCGGAGCTTGAGTCGGGCCGCCGCCGCGGCGACGGCGAGGGGTTCTTCCACCCGCACGGGCCCGGCCCCACCGTGGGCGACGGCACAGAACCGGCAGTTCCGCGTGCACCGCTCGCCCAGGATCATGAACGTCGCCGTGCCCTTGGCGAAACACTCGGGCCGGTTGGGACAGTGCGCCCCGTCGCACACCGTCGAAAGCCCCAGTTCTTCCAACAGCCCTTCCACCCCCTGCGCGCGGGAGTTCGCCCTCACCCTCTTCCGCAGCCACGCCGGGCGGCGCTCGTAAGGCTTGCCTTTCGGCGATTCTTCTCTCTTCTTCTCTTTCTCTTCCATCATCGCTCCCCCTCCACCGCCCGCTCGAACCCGAACACCTCCACCATGAATTCTATCACCAGCGGCTTGACCTGCGACGTCTCGACCTTCCTCCCCAGCAGTTCGCTGACGCTGGTCACCGGCTTGTCCAGCCCGCAAGGCACGATCGCGCGGTAGTGCGACAGGTCCGGGCAGACGTTCAGCGAGAACCCGTGATACGTCACCCAGCGCTGGACGGCCACCCCGATGGCCGCCACCTTCCCCGCCGCCGCCCACACCCCCGTGAGCCCCTCGATCCGTTCGCCGGCCACCCCCAGCCGTCCGAGCACGCGGAGGATCACCTCCTCCAGGTTCCGCAGGTACGCGTGCACGTCCCGCCCCCGCTCGTCCAGCCGCAAGATCGGATACGCCACGATCTGCCCGGGCCCGTGATACGTCACATCCCCCCCCCGCCCGACCCGCCGCACCTGGAACCCCATCGCCTCCAGTTGTTCGGGCGTCATCACCACGTTCCCCTCGTTCGCCGCCCGCCCCAACGTAATCACCGGCGGGTCGTGCTCCACCAGGATCACGCACTCGGCCCGCTTGCGGTTTCGCAACGTTTGTTCAACCTGTTCGCGCTGCACCGCCATCGCCTCGTCATACGGCGCTCGCCCCAGATCGATCCAAACCAGCTCACCCATGAAACACCGTTGGCGCCCCCTGGTTTCCGTTCCTACTTCAACATCACCTGTCCCCCCGTCACCGGCAGGGCCTGGCCCGTCTCGTACTGCTGCTCCATCAGGTAATAGATCGCCCGCATCACGTCGGGCGTGGTGCAGCCGCGTTTCATCGGCACCTTCTCTTCGTAGAACCTCCGCACGTCGGCGATGGTCTTGGCCCCGGGCACCTTGCCGGCCGTCAGGTACTGCACGAACAGCCCGTTCTTCGGGTCCGACCAGAGCGGCCCGTCGAAGAAATTCCCCGGGCAGATCGAGTTGACCTTCACGCCGTCCTCGATGAGTTCCATCGCGAACGACTGCGTCAACCCGATCCCGCCGAACTTGCTGCCGGCGTAGGCGAAGTTGCGGTTCGAGCCCTGCAACCCGCTCTTGGAGTTGATCTGGATAATGTCGCTGGTGTAGTCGGGTTTGGCGATGTGCTCCACGCCCAACACTCCCGCGGCCCCCTGCACGCAGAGGAAGTAGCCCTTGTAGTTGACCGCGGTGACGAAGTCGAAATCCTTCTCGGTCTGGCTCTTCACGCCGGCCGCCCGGAGCACGCCGGCGTTGCTGACCAGCAGATCGAACCCGCCGAAGGCCCGTACGACGGCATGGATCGCGCCGGCGACGCTGGCCGGATCAGTGACGTTCATCGCCACGGCGATCGCCCGCCCCGCGCCGTGCTTTCGGCAGATCTCCTGGACGGCCGAGGCCGCCCCGTCCACGTTGATGTCCGCCAGGGCCACGCACGCGCCCTGGCTGGCAAGGTCCTGCGCGATCTCCAGCCCGAAGCCCTGGGCCGCCCCGGTCACGATCGCCACCTTGCCGCCCGCCCGCCCGGCAGAGGCCAGGCCCGTCGCGAGCTTCTTGCGGTAGCTCTCGGCCTCCCAGTTCTCGATGAATTTCCGCTGCGGTTCGGTCATGGCCGAGATACCCCCGAACGCCGTCGTGCCGGCCATCACTTCGACGGCGTTGAGGTACATTTCTACCGCCGAGCGGGCCTCGCCGACGTTCTGCCCGATCCCGAACAGCCCGACGCCCTTGACGATCACGACGGCAGGCACGTTCCGCGGGGGCTTGCTCGCGGCGATCGCCGCCCGCAGCCGCTCGACCGTCGCCGCGGTGGCTTCGCCGGCCTTCGGCTCGAACCACACCGGATACGAACAGGCGTAGACAATGTGGTCAGGGCTCAACGGCCCCAGTGCCGTGGCAGCCGGGCCGCCCGCCCCGCCGGCCAGGCTCATCGCCAGGAACGAATCGTCAAACCTCGCCACCGCCAGCCTGTTCCCCTCCGCCATCAGCCCGCGCAGGGCCGGGCCGATCACGTTAACCGCCTCCTTCGCGGTCTTCTCTTCCACCTTCGTCATGGCCCCGAAGGCTGGGGCGGCGCCCTTCGCGGCTTGCCGCTCGGCGATCTTCGCCATCACCCCGTCAATTCTCGCCTTGACCTCCTCGGGCGTATCCGCGCACGCCAGCAGCCCGTGGTTCTGGATCAGGATCATGCCCGGACACTTCTTCCCGGCCAGCGTCTTCTTCAGCCCCACCGCCAGCGTGTAGCCCGGGTCGACGTATTCCATCCACAGCACGCTCTCGCCGAAGAGCTCCTGGCAGATCGCCCGCCCGTTCTTGGCGCAGGTGAGCATGTTCGCCACCGTCGGGTGCACGTGGACGACGTACTTCTCAGGCAACATCGCATGCAGGACAGCCTCGACGGAGGGCCTCCGCCCCGCCTGCGGGCCGACGCACGACTCAGCCAGCCGCTGCTTCATCCGCTCTTCGCGCCGGACGGTATCCGCGCCCAGGTCTTCGTCGGCGATACCCGCGACGACGGCGGTCTTCATCGCGACGAACCCGTCGGCGTCGATCGTGCCCAGTTCCCGTCCGGAGGCCTTGACGTACATCGTCGCTCCGTCCTTGACCGACGTGTTGCCCCCGCCGGCCAGCACCATGTCGGCGTCCGAGCCGTAGAAGCGGGAAATCGCCACGAGTTTTTCCATCGGGCTCATGCTGTCAGTGAACCGGGGCCAATCGAGCTTGCTGGTCATTTCGCGTGTACCTTTCGTTACTTCCGGTTGCTTCGGTAATACGTTTCGATCACGGCGGCGCCGAGCCGGGCGAACGCGGCGATCCGCTGCCCGGCCGTCGGGTAATGCGGATTGGGCCTCCCCGCGCCGTCCACGAACCCGCACCGCCCGTGCAGGTTCAGGAACTGATGCGCCGCCGTCACGCACGTGCCTTCCCAGAAGATGTCCTTCAGGTCTTCCGGCACGGCCAGGCCCTTGACGCACTGCGGGTCCAGCGCCAACACGTCCAGCGTGTTGTGCTCCGTGCCGGCGGCGACGACGATGCCCGCCGCCCGAATCGCTTTCACGTACGCGCTCAGCACGTCGGGCTTGTTGCGAATGGGGATAAACTCCACGCACGCCACGCCGTCGGCCTGGAGCGAGGCGATCAGCCGTTCGACGGGCTCTTCGTACTCGCAGATGGGAGAGGTCCCGTCCGCCAGCGTCGGGTAGCACGGAATCCCGCCCAGTTCGAGGATCAACTCGACGGCCTCGGGGCGTTTCAGGAACGTCTCGGTCACGAACGCGGGGCGACCGGCCTTCATCAGGTGCGTGCGGATCTCGCCCTGGAACTTGACGGCCTCGGTGGGGCCGGCCTTGGTGGGCGTGCCGAAGATCGCGTTGAGTTTCGCCGCGCGTCCGGCCTCGCTCACGAGCTCGAAGAGCCGTTCCTGAAACGCCTGGGCGATGTGCCGCTCCTGGATCGTTACCACCTCGCGCCGGCACCCGTGCCGCGCGACGATCCGGTCGATCACCGCCGCGGCGTCCAGTTTCGTGTCCACGCCGTGCGCGGCGAAGACCTTCGCCGTCAGGGCCGTCATCTCGGCCATGCGGGCGTCGTCGCACGCACGGATCTGTCCGATCAACTCCGCCGCCCGGGGGCTCATGGGGCGGAACTTCGTGATGCCCTTGCCGCAGATGTACATCCGCCCGGGGTTGTTGGGGTCGTTGACCTTGACCTGGGCGGCGACAAGCTCGTCGACGAGGGAGATGACCTCCAGCCCGAACAGTGGGAAGATGCCATGTTTTCGGGCCTCGGCGACGAACTCGCCGTACACGTCGTAGTCGTAGTAGTTGCTCACGCCCACGGCGCCCACGCCCTGGCGGGCGGCCAGTTCGACGGCCTGTGGCACGCTCTGGAAGGCCGAAAAGTTCGGCGGCAGGTGAATGTGGGAGTTGCTGGCGGGCCTGACGGCCGGGGCCAGCCCGGCCTCGGCCCGCTCGTTCATCTGCTCGACCGAGCCCAGGCCCCGCAACGCCGCCAACGCCTCTTCAACGGAATTCAACATCATATCGCTCCATTCCTTCGCGGCGATTCTACCCCGTCGTGAACAGCGGTGAAAGAGTTAGTCCGGCAGGTCGAGGAGCGGAACATCCGCCACAAAGGGCACAAAGGTCACAAAGGAGAAAAAGCAAAAGAGAAGAGAATGCTGCTTCCTCTGTTCTTTCTTTACCTTTGTGTTCTTTGTGACCTTTGTGGCTGGCTCTTCGTTACCCCGCGACGATCCGTGCGACCTTTCTGGGAGGCAGGTGCAAGGCCACGCCCAGGGCATCCTCGGCGGCTTCCTTCATCGACTCGCCGATCGTCGGGTGAGCGAACACCGTCTCGGCAAAGTCCGTGACGGAGGCCTTCGCGCCGATGAGCGCCCCGGCCGCCGCGATGCACTCGGTGGCGTTGTGCCCCAGCATGTGCACGCCCAGGATCTCGTCCGTCTCCCGGTTCCGCACCACCTTCACGAACCCCTCGGTGTGCCCGACCGCCATCGCCTTACCCAGGTGCCCGATCGGGTACGTGCCGATGGACACGGGCAGGCCGGCCTCCATGGCCCCGGCGGCCGACAACCCCACGCCCGCGATCTCCGGGAACGTGTACACGCACCAGGGAATCGCCGCCGTCAGCGGGCGGTCGTGCCCCAGGGCGTTCTCGACGGCCGTCACGCCGTGCGCGCTGGCCGCGTGCGCCAGCAGGCAGCGCCCGTTGGCGTCGCCGATGCAATACACTCCCGCGGCCGACGTCTCCATCCGGTCGTTCACGCGGATGAACCCGCGGTCGGCCGTGATGCCGACGGTTTCCAGCCCGATGTCGGCGGTGTTGGGCCGCCGCCCGGTGGCCACGAGGACCTTGTCGACCTCGACGGTCTGCCCGTTGGAGAGTTTGGCGATCGCCCCGGCGCCGGCGGCCTTGAGCTCGTCGACCTTCGTGTTGACGTGGCAGGCGATGGAGCGTTTTTTGAAGGTCTTGGCCAGTTCCTCGCCCAGCGATTCATCCATCGGGGGCAGGAGGCGGGGAAGCATTTCGACGACGGTGACTTCGACGCCGAACTGGCGCATCATGCAGGCGAACTCGCAGCCGATCACACCGCCGCCGACGATCAGCAGCCGTTTGGGCAGGCTCGACCAGTGCAGGGCCTCGTCGCTGGTGCAGACGACGTTGGGATCGGTGGGCCAGCCGGGCACGCGAGAGGGCACGCTGCCGACGGCGAGGATAATCTTCGCGGCGGTCAGTTCGGTCTTGCCCTGGGCGCCCTCGACGAGCACCTTGCCCGCCCCCGCGAGCTTGCCCCGCCCGTGGATGAGGGTGACCTTGCGGGCCTTGAAGAGCCCTTCGATGCCGCCCCGCAGCGTGGCCAGGACCTTGTCCTTGCGCTTCTGGATGGCGGGCCAGTCGAAGCTCACGCCCGCCGGCACGGTCACGCCGTACCCGCCGGCCTGCTCGATCGTGTGCAGCAGTTCCGCGGTGGCCAGGAGGGCCTTGCTGGGGATACAGCCGAAATTCAGGCAGGTTCCGCCGACGTTCGGGGCGGCCTCGACGATCGCGGTCTTCGCGCCCATCTGGCCGGCCTTCAACGCCGCCACGTACCCGCCCGGGCCCGAACCGATCACGATGATGTCGTAGCGTTCTGTCATGGGTTGTCCCTTGCTCTGCTATCTCAAAACGCAAATCTGAAATCTCAAATCCTTCAGCCCATCACGTCGGGTTTTTCCAGAATCTCTTTCAGCCGGGCGGCGAACTTCGCCACCATCACGCCGTCAACGACGCGGTGGTCGGCGCTGAGGGTCATGGTCATGACCTTGCCGACACTCAGTTGCCCGTTGCGTACCACCGGGGCTTCGCGAACGGCCGCCACGGCCAGCAGCAGGGCCTCAGGTGGGTTGATGATCGCCGCGAATTCTTCCACGCCGAACATGCCCATGTTGCTGATGGTCATGGTGCCTCGGCCCATGTTCTCGGTCTTGCCGTTTCGCGCCAGTTCAACGATCCGCCGGGCCTCGGCGGCCAGTTGGGCCAGCGACATCTTGTCGGCCCCCACAATCACGGGCACGACCAGTCCATCGTCAAGCCCGACGGCCACGCCGACGTTGGCGGCGGGGTATTCGACAAGGTCGTCGCCTTCCAGTCGCGTGCGGAAGCCGGGAAACTCCGCGGAGGTCTTCGCCGCCGCCAGGGCCACCACGTCGTTGACGGTGCAGCCGGTGGCGGGCTTGGCGGCCTTGTAGTAGGCCATCATCGCCTCGGCGTTGATCGTGACGCGCAGATAGAAGTGCGGGATGGTCTGCTTGCTGGTAGTGAGGTTCTTGGCGATGGCCTTTCGCATGCCCTTGAGGGGCCTGCGGGTGGTGCCGGCGGGGGCCGTTGCCGGGGAAAATCCCTTGGGCGCCGCGGCCAGGTCGGCCAGCACGATCCGCCCGCCGGGCCCGGTGCCGCCGGGCAGGGCGGCCAGGTCGAACCCGGCGGCTTGGGCGGCCTTCTTCGCCGCCGGCGAGGCCTTGATCCGCCCGGTCGCCGAACGCGAGGGGGCGACCGTCGCGACGGTCGCGACCGAGACCGCGGGGGAGGGTTGGGATGAAGAAGGAGAAGAAGAAGAAACGGAGGGGGACGCCGAGCCGCAAGTGGCCAGGTAGGCCTCCAGCTTTGTCGCGTCGTCGGCGAGGTAGGCGACGGGGGTTTTTACCGCGACGGTTTCGCCTTCGGGGACGACGATCTTGGCGAGCGTGCCCGCGACGTCGGACTCGACCTCGATGGTCGCCTTATCCGTCTCGACCTCAAAGATGATCTGCCCGACCTTGATGCTCTCGCCGACCCGGGCGATCCACTTGGTGATGGTCCCCTCTTCCATGGACTGGCCCGCCTGGGGCATGACGACCGGTATCACCGATCCATCCGCGGGAAGAACCGCTTGCGGTCTCGCGGTTGTTTCCGCGACGGGGGCGCCCGACGAACCGCCCAGCGCGGCGTCCACGTCGGCGTCGTTGTCAGCGAGGTACGCCACGGGGGTTTTCACCGCCACCGTCTCGCCCTCGGGCACGACGATCCGGGCCAGGCGCCCGGCGACGTCGGACTCGACCTCGATGGTCGCCTTGTCCGTCTCGACCTCGAAGATGACCTGTCCGATCTTGATGGTCTCGCCGACCTGGGCGATCCACTTGGTGATGGTCCCCTCTTCCATGGACTGACCGGCCTGGGGCATGACGACGGGGGTGACGGGACCGCCCACGGCGGTAGATTGGGGTTTTGCGGAAGAGGGAACCGATGCGAAACCGCAAGCGGTTGGAGAAGAAGAAGAAGAGGAGGAAGAGGGAACCGCCCCTTCGATGAGTTCAGCGAGTGTTTCGCCCGCGGCGACGGTCTTTCCCACGGGAACGAGGATCTTCGCGAGCGTCCCGGCAGCCGGGGCGGTTATTTCCAACAGCCCCAGTTCCCATTCTGCGGTAAGGAGGAGCTCACCGGCCGCCACGGGGGTGCCCTGAGCCTTGTTCCATTTGGTAACCGTCGCTGAACGCATGGATTGCGCAGCGGATGGCATCTTGATAGTGCGCATGGTTCGATCCTATTGTGATGGAACTAGACCAATACTATATCGACATTAGACGTCCCAATGATTGAAGTCAAGCAAAAAAATGCGTTTTTCTGTTGCAATACGTCACAGGGCCGCTGTACCATGCCGTCACGATGGCACAAGTGCCGCCTCGGGGCGGCGGATCCACGATGACGACTTCCACGGAAGAGCGAAAAGACCAGATCCTGGCACGGCTGTACGCCAATGGGCACGTGCGGGTGAAGGACTTGTCCGACGAGCTGGGCGTCTCTGAGGCGACGGTTCGACGCGACCTGCACGCGCTGGCCGAGGAACACAAGATCGACCTGGTCTACGGCGGGGCGACGGTGCGGCGGAACGCCGACTTCTCCTTCCGCGCCAAGGCGATGCGGAACGTCGAGGCCAAGAGGGTCGTCGGCGAGCTGGCCGCCGGGATGGTCGCCGACGGGGACAGTATCTTCCTGGACTCGGGCACGACGTGTTTCGCGATGGCGGCCCACCTCAAGCAGAGGCGGGACCTGGCGGTGATCGCCAACTCCTCGCGGCTGGCGATGGAGTTCGAGGCCTCGGGGATCAGCATGATCATGCTGGGCGGGCTGTACCGCCCGGATCGCATGGACACGGTCGGGGCGATGGCGGAGAACTCGCTGGAAATGCTGCGGGGGTACACCGCCTTCATCGGGGCCGACGGGCTGAGCATGGACTTCGGGCTCACCGCCGGCGACATCGAGAGCGCCCACCTGTACGGGGTGGCCGTCAAGAACGCACAGAAGACGGTGCTGGTGGCCGACCACGAGAAGTTCGCCAGCCCCTCGTTGTACAAGATCGTGGGATTCGAAGGAATCTCGCGGGTGGTGACCGACGTTCGACCCGGGCCGGAGTGGATGGAATTCCTCTCGGCCCGGGTGATCGAGGTAATCTA
>JAPLNA010000062.1 GCA_026693065.1 Planctomycetota bacterium | reverse complement strand
GAAGCTCTATCGCCGCGAGGTGTACCGGTGGTATCTCAACTGCAAAGACGCCCGGGGGGGCTGGTCGCACGTGGCGGGCGTGTTTCCGCCGAGAGGCGGGTTGTCCGCGAACGTGCAATGGCTTCAGATTCAGATCTACTCGTAGTGGCCTACGGGGGAGTATTTGTGGGACAATGTGTGGCTGTATAAAGACCCGCGGCAGACGGGGCCGGTCCCCGAAGAAAAGCCGCGGACGCCCAACCTGGGCAAGACCAGCGACGTGGTGGACGAGCAGCTCCGAAAGGAGCGGGCCAACGCCCCCGCCACGAGGCAAGGAGATAACTGATGGCGAAGATCCTGGTGCTGTATCACTCGCAGGAATACGGCCACACGAAGTTGATGGCCGACGCGGTGGCCGCCGGCGCCAAGGCCGCCGGGGCGGACGTGACGGCCGTCAACACCAACGACGCCCGGCTGGACGTCGAAACCTACCGGCAGATGGACGCCGCGGTGTTCGGCTCGCCCGACTACTACAGCTACATCGCCGGCGGGCTCAAGATGTTCCTCGACGACTGGTACATCGCCAAGAACATCGACGGCACGGGCCTGGCCGACAAACACTACGGGTTGTTCTACTCCCACGGCGGGGGCGGCAAGGTCGGCGCGGTGATGCAGAAGCTCTTCGGCATGCTCGGCAAGCAGGTCGGCCAGGCCGTCGAGAGCAACGGCAAGCCCACCGAGCAGGTGCTCGAGGCCTGCAAGGCCCTCGGACGGGACGTGGCCCGGGCGGCGGCGAGGTTCTAACTTTCTTAAGTTCAGGAGGCGTACAAACGTGATTTACCGCACACTCGGCCGCACGGGGTTGAAAGTTTCACAACTGGGCTTCGGCGCGATGCGCCTGCCGATGAAGGGCGAGGGCGAGAAGAGCTTCGTTGACCGCGACCTGGCGGTGCCGATGATTCACCGGGCGTTCGAGGGCGGGGTGAACTACATCGACACCGCGGTGGGCTACTGCAACAGCGATAGCCAGCGGGCCGTCGGAGACGCCCTGGTCGGCTGGCGCGACAAGGTGGTCGTCTCCACCAAGAACCACTACTACGGCGAGAGCGAGAGCGAATGGTGGAAGCTGCTGACCGACAGCCTGGAACGGCTGCGGGTGCAGACGATCGACATTTACAACCACCACGGGCTCAACTGGAAGGCGTACGGCGAATCGATCGAGCCGCGGGTGGGCCAATGGATGCTCAAGGCGAAGGAGCAGGGGCTGATCCGCCACATCTGCTGCTCGTTCCACGACGGCAACGAGGCCTTGATGAAGCTGGTGGAGGCAGGCTACCCGGCCTCGATCACGCTGCAATACAACATGCTGGACCGCCAGTTGGAGCAGGGGATGGCGTTGGCGAAGCAGCACAATATCGGGGTGGTGGCGATGGGGCCTGTGGGGGGCGGCAAGCTCGGCTCGGACTCCCCCGTGTTGCAGAAGCTCCTGCCCTCGATCCGCCGCGTGCCGGAGTTGGCCCTGCGGTTCGTGCTGGCCAATCCGAACGTGACGATGGCCCTGTCGGGCATGAGCACGATGCAGCAGGTGGAGGAGAACCTCGCCGCCGCCAACGACACCGTGACCCTCAGTGAAGCCGACCAGGCGGCGATTCACGAGCAGCTCGGGCGGCTCAAGGCGATGGCCGACCTGTACTGCACCGCCTGCGGTTACTGCCAGCCCTGCGAGGCGGCCAAGGTGGCCATCCCGGGGATCTTCGGCATGTACAACACCGCCCGCGTGTACGGGCTGTGGGAGGCCGCCCGGGCGCAATACGCCGGCGTGCTCAAGAACCGCCCGCACTGGGGCGGCCCGGCCGACGACTGCACCGAATGCGGCAAGTGCGAGGACAAGTGCCCGCAGAAGATCCCCATTCGCCAGCAGCTCAAGGAAGCCCATAAGGCCCTGACGGAAGGGAAGGCGTAATCGTTGGTGTGCGGTGGGGGGGGAAGAGATACCGGATGCCAGAAAGGACGCTGCGGGCAAGCCCCCTGCACCGCAGGGGGATTGATCCTATGGG
>JAPLNA010000061.1 GCA_026693065.1 Planctomycetota bacterium | reverse complement strand
GGCGCGGGCGAACCCGCAGCCCGAACGCGATGTTCTCGAACACCGTCATGTGGCGGAACAAGGCGTAGTGCTGGAACACGAAGCCCACCCCGCGGTCGCCCACGGCCGTGCCGGCGACGTCCTTCTGGTGAAAGAGAATCCCCGCGCCCGGCACGGGGTCGGGTGCTTCCAGCCCGGCGATCATGCGGAGCAGGGTGGTTTTCCCGCAGCCGGAGGGGCCCAGCAGGGCCAGCAGCTCGCCGTCCTCGACGGTCAGGCAGACGTCGTCCAGGGCCCGGACGGCGCCGAAGGTCTTGTGAAGGTGTCGCAGTTCAATGCTCATGCGGCGGACTCCTGGGCGGCCTGGCCGGCGCGCCGCCGGCGGACCTTCCACTCCAGGGCGCTCTTGAGCGCCAGCGTCACCACCGCCAGCATCGCCAGCAGCGACGCCATCGCGAAGGCGGCCGTGAAGTTGTACTGGTTGTAGAGGATCTCCACGTGGAGCGGGAGGGTGTTGGTTTTTCCGCGGATGTGTCCGGAGACGACGGAGACGGCCCCGAACTCGCCCATCGCGCGGGCGTTGCACAGGATCACGCCGTAGAGCAGGGCCAACTTGATATTGGGCAGCGTGACGCGCCAGAAGGTCTGCCAGCCGGAGGCCCCGAGGACCAGGGCGGCCTGCTCCTCGTCGCTGCCCTGCTCCTGCATGAGCGGGATGAGCTCCCGGGCCACGAACGGGAACGTCACGAACACCGTCGCCAGCACGATGCCCGGCACGGCGAAGATGACCTGGAGGTGATGGCCGGCGAGGAACCCGCCCAGCCAGCCCTGGAGCCCGAAGACCAGCACGTAGATCAGCCCGCTGATGACGGGTGAGATCGCGAAGGGCAGGTCGATGAGCGTCAGCAGGAGGCTCTTGCCGACGAACTGGAAGCGGGCGATGGCCCACGAGGCCGCCAGACCGAAGACCACGTTGGCGGGCACGGCGATGGCGGCCGTCAGGAGGGTCAGGCGGATGGCGGCCGCCGCCGCCGGCTCGCGGAACGCCGCCAGGTACACCCCCACTCCCTTGCGGAAGGCCTCGACGAACACCGCCGCCAGCGGCGCCAGCAGCAGCAGCGAGAGGAACACCACCGCGACGCCGATAAGAATCACCCGCGCCCAGAGCGGGTCGGCGGTAGCCGGGCGGCGGAGCGGGGTTTGCGCGGCGGCCGGGGCGGTCATCGCTTACGCTCCCGCTCGCCCGCGTCGGGCGGCCCATCGCTGGAGGAGGTTGATCGCCAACAACATCGCGAACGACGCGGCCAGCATCACCGAGGCGATAGCGGTCGCCCCGGCGTAGTCGAACTGTTCGAGCTTGGTCACGATCAGGAGGGAGGCGATCTCGGTCTTCATGGGCATGTTGCCGGCAATGAAGATCACCGACCCGTACTCGCCCAGGGCGCGAGCGAAGGCGAGGGAAAACCCCGTCAGCAGGGCCGGCAGAACCGCCGGAAGGATCACCCGGCGGAACGTCTGGAACCGCCCCGCGCCCAGGCTGGCGGCGGCTTCCTCGGTCTCGGCCTCGATATCTTCCAGGGCCGGCTGGAGCGTTCGGACCACGAAGGGCAACCCGATGAACGTCAACGCGATCGTGATGCCCAGCGGGTTAAACGCCGCCTGAATGCCCAGCGGGGCCAGGAACCGCCCGATCCACCCGTTGGGGGCGTAGACGGCCGTCAGGGCGATGCCGGAGATCGCCGTCGGGAGGGCGAAGGGCAGATCGACCAGGGCGTCGATGATCCGTCGCCCCGGGAAGCGGTATCGCACCAGCGTCCAGGCGACGACGAAGCCCAGCACGGCGTTGACGGCGGCGGCGGCCAGACTGGTCGAGAGCGTCAGCGTGTACGACGCGACGGCCCGGGGGGCCGACACGATCGCCCAGAACTCGCTCCCGCTCAATTGCGCCGCCCGGATGAACAACGCCGACAGCGGGATCAGCACCACCAGGCTCAGGTACAGCACGGTGTAGCCCATCGTCAGGCCGAAGCCCGGGAGTATACTGCGCTGTTTCAGGCGGATGGGCATGAGGGTCACTTGGCCGGGGCGTAGATCCGGTCGAACATTCCGCCGTCGGCGAAGTGGGTCCGGTGGGCCTGGCTCCAGCCGCCGAAGACCTCGTCGATGGTGAAGAGCGTCACGTCGGCGAACTGGCCCGAGCACTTGGCCAGGGCCTTTTCGCTCCGCGGGCGGTAGAAATTCCGGGCGGCGATGTCCTGCCCCTCGTCGGTGTACCAGAACTTCAGGTACGCCTCGGCCAGGGCGCGGGTGCCGTGGCGGTCGACAACCGTGTCGACGACGGCCACCGGCGGCTCGGCCAGGATGCTCAGCGAAGGCACGACGATCTGGACCTTGTTGGGGCCGAACTCCCGGACGGCCAGCCGGGCCTCGTTCTCCCAGGAGATCAGCACGTCGCCCAGGCCCCGCTGGGCGAAGGTGGTCAGGGCGCCGCGGGCGCCGCTGTCGAGCACGGGCACGTTGCGGAAGATGGCCCCGACAAACTCCCGGGCCTTGTCCTGAGCGGCGGCGACCTGCGAGGCCGCCTGCGGATCCTTCAGCCGCGAAAAATCCCCCAGCTCGCGATGCAGGGCGAAGCCCCAGGCCCCCAGGTAGTTCCATCGCGCCCCGCCGGAGGTCTTCGGGTTGGGCGTGATGACGGACACGCCCGGGCGGGCCAGGTCGGGCCAGTCCTTGACGCCCTTGTGGTTGCCCCCGCGGACCAGGAACACGATCGTCGAAGTGTAGGGGGCGGAGTTGTTGGGCAGCCGCCCCTGCCAGCCCTTGTCCAGAAGCCCCGCCCGCTCGGCGATGGCGTCGATGTCGCCGGCCAGGGCGAGCGTGACCACGTCGGCCTCCAGCCCGTCGATGACCGAGCGGGCCTGCTTGCCGCTGCCCCCGTGGGACTGCTCGATGACCACGTCGTGCCCGGTGGTGCTCTTCCAGTGCTTGGCGAAGGCGGCGTTGAACTCCTGGTAAAGCTCCCGGGTCGGGTCGTAGGAGACGTTGAGGATCTTGTCGGGCCCGTCGGACCCGCTGTCGCGGCAGGAGGG
>JAPLNA010000060.1 GCA_026693065.1 Planctomycetota bacterium | reverse complement strand
TCACACACGAACTCTTCACGATCGAACCGCAAGACTTCGCGATTGTCGCCGAGGGACTCGCCCGGACGATCGAGTTGTATCGGTACACCTGCTGGGCGTGTGCGGTCATGCCGGACCACGTGCACATGCTCATTCGCAAACATAGAGACACCGCCGAACAGATGATCGGGCGGTTGCAGAACGGATCGATGAGCGCGATGCGGGATGCGAAACGAAGGGGCGGGGAACACCCCGTCTGGGGCGGACCGGGGTGGAAGGTGTTCCAGGATGGTCCGGAGGATGTCAGAAGGACGATCGCGTATACCAGGAACAACCCGATCAAAATGGGACTTCCGGAACAGACGTGGGGGTTCGTGAAGGAGTACGACGGGTGGCCCCTGCACGAAGGACACAGTCCGAATTCGCCGTATGCGAAGAGGGCGCGCGGGGAACCGTTTCGAAACAACCTCGCGAAACCGCAAGCGGGGGAAGAAGGAAGAGAAGAAGAAACAGGGGAACGGAGAGATTAGGACCGCAGGAACTGGTCGATGTGTTCCGCCGCTTTTCGACCGGAGGCGATGGCGCTGGCGATGAGGGCCGGGCCGGTGGTGGCGTCGCCGGCGATGAAAACCCCGGGAACGTTCGTGGCGGCGTTGGCGGCGACGACTTTGCCGGCCGGGTCGATCCGCAGCCCCAACTGGCGGATGAGGGTTTCGTCCAGCCCGGGCTTGAACCCGACGGCCAGCAGGGCCAGGTCGGCCTCGATGAGCTGCTCGCTGTCGGGCACGTCGACCATGCGAGAGCCGTCGGTGGTGACGACCCATCGGACCTGCGAGGCGGCCAGGCCGGTGAGGCGCCCGTCTTCCTGGCAGAATCGCCGGGTGGCGGTTCGGAAGAGCCGCCGGACGTTGGCGGCCCGGAGGTGGGTTTCGTCGCCGGTGACGTTGTCGGCGTCGAGGACCTCGAGTTGGCAGACGGAGGCCGCCCCCTGCGACAGGGCCGTCTCCACGCAGTCGTTGCCCGTTTCCCCGCCGCCGATCACGACGACCCTCTTTCCGGCGGCGAAGATGGCCTGCTCGTCGGGCACGGAGGCCCCGGCCCGGCGGAGGTTCTCCTGGCGGAGGTAGTCCAGCGCGAAGTACACTCCCGCGCTCGAACGACCGGGCACGTCCAGGTCGCGCGGCGTCGTCGTCCCGACGGCCAGCAGCAACGCGTCGAATTCCTTGCGGAGGGCGTCGGCGGGCAGATCGGTTCCGACGCGGGCGTTGACGCGGAAGACAACGCCCTCGGCCTTGAGCTGCTCGATGCGGCGGTCGAGGAGGGTCTTTTGCAGGCGGAAGTCGGGCACGCCGTAGCGGAGCAGTCCGCCGGGGGCGTCGGCTTTTTCCAGGACGGTGACGTCGTGCCCGGCCCGGGCGAGTTGCTGGGCGGCGGCGAGTCCGGCGGGGCCCGAACCGACGACGGCGACCTTCTTGCCCGTCTTCTTCCGCGGCGGCTGCGGGACGATCCACCGCTGGGCGAACCCGCGTTCGACGATCTGGCCTTCGACGTGGCGGATCTGGACGGGGAAGGTGTTGAGGGTCTGCTTGCAGGCCTTCTGGCAGGGGGCGGGGCACAGGGCGGCGGTGAATTCGGGGAAGTTGTTGCCCGCGTGGAGGGTCTCGCACGCCTCTCGCCAGCGTTGCTGCCCGGCCAGGCGCATCCAGCGGGGGGCGCGGCTCTCGAGCGGGCAGCCGGCCTCCTGGCAACGCGGGGCCAGGCAGTTCATGCACAGCGACCCGCTCAGCAGCGAGACCTGGCGGTGGTAGTCGCCCTCGTTGGCGTAGCGGAACTCGGCGACGAGGCGGCGGTATTGGTCCAGGTGCTGCCGCGCGGCGGCGTGCCAGCCGGGCAGCGCCTTCCGCAGCCATCGCATCCGCTTGAGAATCCGCAGCGGCCAGGTCGGCAGCGACAGGTTGTACTTCCGCGGCGCCATCGGGCGGATGTGCAGCGTGCCCGCCCACAGGTAGCGGTACACGATGCGGTCGCCGTTGGCGGGGTTGACGTTGTACTTCTCGCGGTCGCGCTGGTACTTCTCGGGGCTGGTGGCCAGTTCGGCCAGGAAGACGCCGTCCTTGATGAGCATGGCCTGGGCGAGGTTGACGATGACGGCTTCGGTGGCCAACCGGCCCCGGGCGGCGTCGTCGCGGGCGTAGACGCTGGCGACGGCGTCAGCGTACTGCCGGGCGTACTCGATCCCGCCCCACCGCATGCAGTCGTACAGACGCACGACGAAGTCGCGTTTGCTCTTCTCGTCGAGGTCCTTGCACTTGTCGACGGTCTCGGCCGCCAGGGCGCGGAGGGCGTCGGCCAGGGCTGTGCCCGCGCGGTAACGCCGCATCGTCCACCGCCACTTGTCCTCCAGCGTGTCGCGCCAGTCCTTGCGTTGGGGCGGGCCCAGGAACAGGTCGCGGTCCTCGACGAGCTTGCGACCCATGTTGAAGGCGTAGAGGTTCTTTCGGAATTCCGAGCGGATCGTGTCCTTGAGGGCCCAGGCCATCGAGTGCATCGAGACGGGGATCAGCCCCTTTTGGAACGCGAAGCCCAGCATCATGATGTTGGTGTAGATCTTCGAGCCCAGGTACACCTCGCACAGGCGGGCGATGTTCTTGGCCAGGTAGTCGTCTTCTCGCGTGTGCTTGCGGATGGCCCGTTCCATCTCGTCGACGTCGAAGTCTTCCTGCCCCATCACCCCGCGAATGGTCGCGAACTTGTCGGTGTTGATGACGGCGGCGGTGCGTTCCCTGTTGGCCACGCGAAGCCGACCGGCCGGGTCGATGGCGCGGGCGGCCTCCAGCACGTCCAGGCCCAGCAGCAGGTCGGCCTTGCCGTAGGGCACGACCGGCGTGATGGGCTGGTTGGTGATGTTGTAGACCAGTTGGCTCACGACGCTGCCGCCGCGGATGGCCAGCCCCTTCTTATCGAGGAAGATGACGTTGTAGCCTTCCTTGTGCCCCGCGCGGACGAGGATGCTGGTAGCCGTCCCCACGCCCTGCGTGCCCACGCCGACCAGGCAGGCCCGCCAGAGGTCCCCGTGCGGGCGAAGGGCGGGTTCGGGGATCTCGTCGAGCTTCAGTTCCGGCACGCGGGTGCGGGGCGGGCGGCGGCGGAGAACCGTCACTCGCTCGAAACTGCTGCACGCCCCCACGCGCTGGCAGGCGCCGTCGTCCACGCACCAACTGATGTCCGTGTCGATCTTCCGCCCGTAGTCCGTCTCGACGTGCTTGAGCCCCGCGCACCCCGTCAACTCCGCGCACGCCAGGCAGAACCGGCAGATCTCGGTGTTCACGTTCATGTGCTGCCAGGCCGGCAGGAAGCCCAGGCGCTTTCGCACGCCGGCCTCGGCCCGGCGCTTGCGACGCATGCGGGTGATGCCGCATTCCTTGTCCGCGATTACCACTTTCACGCCGTCGGCGAGGAACGTGCGTTCGAGCAGGTCGATGTACTCGGCCCGCTTCTCGGGGTCCACGCGGACGAGGGACAGGTCGTTGGTGGCCCCCATGCCGCGAAGGATCGCCTCGATGTCCTGCACCGGCGTGGTGTTGCCCAGCACGTCCCACTCCAGCCCCGGCGTGGTCTGGTGGCCCGTCATGGCCGTCGTGGCGTTGTCGAGGATGATGAACGTGATGTCCTGCCCGAGCTTGATGGCCTGGCTGATGGCGGCGGACCCGCAGTGGTAGAAGGTCGAGTCGCCCATGAAGACGGCCTGCTTGTTCGTGATGAACGGGTCGATGCCCGTCCCCGTCCCGCCGCCCAGCCCCATGCCCGAGAGGTTGTGCATCAGTTCGGTGTTGGGCGGGTACATCAGCATGGTGTAGCAGCCGATGTCGCCGTGGAAGACCATGTCGACCGTGTCGCACTTGTGGACGCGGCGCATGTAGTTCTCGTCCCGGAACCGCTTGCGGATTTCCAGGCAGACGCTGGAGGTGTCGCGGTGGGGGCAGCCGGGGCAGAACGTCGCCAGGCGGGGGGGCAGGCTCTTCATGTCCGCCTGCGCCGTCGCGTCGATCGTGCGGATCTCCTCGTCCAGCAACGACGCCGTCGGGGCGCCCGAGGGCATGGCCAGTCGGCTGCCCGGGCCCTGAACCTTCTTGAGCAGCGGGATCAGCCGCTCGGCGATAATCGAGGGGTGAAGCCCGCGGATCTCGGGCAGGCCCGGCAGCGAATCGGGGAACGTCTTGCCCCAGACCTCGACGTTACCCTCGGGCCGGCCGGCCTGGCGGTCCCGCTGGACCACCTCGGTCACCTGCGGCTCGAGGAACGCGCGGCGCTCCTCGACGACGACGATCCGCTCGCACTGGCGGGCCAGTTCCTGCACCAGGTCCGGGTCGATCGGATACGTCAGCCCATATTTAAGGATGGGGGACTCGCCGAGAATCCCCAGCTCCAACAGCGTCTGGACCAGGTATCCGTGGGCCATCCCGCTGGTGACGAAGCCGATGGGCTTGCGGGTGGTCTGGGGGTACTCGATGCGGTTGAGCCCCAGGTCGCGGCTGACGCGGATGCCCCGTTGGAATCGCTCGGGGTAGGAGGCCTCCTGCCACCAGGTCTTGGGCGGCAGGAGCACTCGCTTGTTCAGGTCGATCGTGCGGGTTTCCAGCTCGACGGGGTTCAGGATGTTGTACTTGGGGTATTGGTTGGGCCGGCACAGGACCGACCCGCCCCCGTCGGCGAGGTTGGTCGGCAGGATGTACCCGGCGTAGAGCTCGCTGCGGCGGGAGAACTTCATCGCCAGGTCGACGTAGTCTTTGACTTCCTGCGGATTGGCCGGCTCGAGGACGGGGATATACAGGTGCTTGGATATGAAACGGCTGTCGGCGGGCACCTGGGTGGAGTCGCTCCAGGGGTCCTCGCCGTAGACGATCATGGCCCCGCCCTGCGGGTTAGCGCCGGCCAGGCTGCCCAACGCCAGCGCGTCGGCGGCCACGTGAACGCCCACCGACTTCATCGCGATGATCGCACGGCAGGGCAGGCTCTGCGTGCCGTTGAGCATCGCGGCGGCCAGGGCTTCGTTGTGGTTGATCACCGCGCGGATGCCCTTGGCCTTGAGCAGGTCCTTGATGAATGTCATGTGGTCGAAGAACCCGGCGATGGGGCTGCCGGGGTATCCGCCGAGCAGGTGCACGCCGCCCTCGACCTCGAGGGCGCCCTTCAGCACGAGCTCGTTGCCGGAGAAGATCTCCGGGCCTTCTTCCTTCAGGAAACGCGGATCGACATTCATGGTGCCCATTCTACGAATTGGACGAACGTTTCTCAACCCCTAACGGCGTCGGCGGGTCAGTTCAGCAGTTCGTACCACTTCTTGAAGCAGGTTTGCCCGTCCGCTGGGGCCTCCACAACCTGATACCCCACCGCGTCTTGCAGCCTCTGGCGGGCCAGGCCTCCCAAGCCGTCCTGAAGGGCCGACCACAAGGTGGGCGACTTGGCCCCACTGGCGCGGGCGTACTGCTCGATCAGCCGCCCCCGCTGGCCCCAGAAGACCGCCGGCAGGCGGACCTGCCGGGTGTCGACGTCGATCTCGAACCGCTCGGCGTCGTGGACGAACGCATCCACCCGTTCCTGCAATGCCGCCCGGACGTCGCCCGGGACGAACGGTCGCCGCGGCGGGGCCGCCCGGTCCATCGTCACCCCCGGCGCCCCGCACAGGGCCCGCCACCCGCCCTCAGCGGCCAGGGCCGCGTCGATGTCCTCCAGGTGCAGCGTCCGCCCGTCCAGCCGGAACGCCCCCGACAGTTGCGCCGGCGTCAGCCGGGGCGGGCAACCCGCCAGCAGGCCCAACTTCAGCGAACACGCCGTCCGCGCGTTGAGCCAGTACGCCAGGCGGTCCTCGCCGGTGGGATACTCGCCCGGGGTGGTCGTGGGCCCGTGGGTGGCCAGGCGATCGAGGTACGCCTGCAACAGCCCGGCCCGTTCCTGGAGATTGTCGACGACAACCCACCCGCCGGACGTGACGGCGTGTTGGAGCACGCCGGCCAGGTCGGCCGTGGGGGCCGGCGCCGACCGCGTGGTTGCCCCCGGCCCGGTCGAGTGGGTCTGCGGCCCCGCCGCTGGGGTGCCCGTCTGACACGAGGGCCCCCAGACGATCAGGCCGGCCAGAACCGCCAGCCGGGCCAGGTATTGGAATCGCGCCTCGGGCATGCCGATAATTGTAATCTCCCGATGGCCGGGCACAAGGACTCGCGCAGTATGACCGGAGGCAAGAAACGGCTCGGTTGGCAGGGGCGGACCCTCGCGGTCGCCGCATTGGCGGCGGCGGTAGCGGGGGCCGGGTGGTTCTGGCTCGCCCCGGCCCTGGCGGCCGATCAGGTCCGATCCGCCCTCGCCGACGTCTGGGACGGGCCCGTGACAATCGAGGCCCTCCGCCTGGGCCTGGACGGGCAGGTCACGGTCGAGGCCCTGGGCCTGCTCGACGGCCAGGGGCGGCTCTGGGCGAGGTTCGAGGGCGTGACGATCCGCCTGGACTCCTGGCCCAGCCTGGACGGGGGGGCGCGGGACGTGCGGATCGTCGCCGCCCGGTTGTACGCTCACTCGCCCGGGCGCGGGGTTCCGGCCTGGACGGGCCGCCGCGGCGGCACGCGGCTGCCCGAGTCGTTCGAGATCGGACGGTTGATCCTCACCGGGCCCGGGCGGCAGGGCGCCCTCCTGCCGGGGGGCGAAGTGCACCTGGCCCTGACAGGGCGGAACGGGGTCTTCCGGTTCACCGCCGAAAGCATCCGCACCCACTCGCCCGATGCCCTCGCCCTCACCGGCGCGGTGGACGTCGGCGAGGCGGGCCTCACCGTTCGCCTGGCCGGGGCTGCCTGCGGCGGTCGCTTCGCCGCCGACGCCTCCGCCACCACCGCCCGCGACGGCGCCCCGCAATACAGCATCAGCCTTTCCGCCGACGGCCTCGACCTGGAGGCGGCGCTGGGTTTCCTGGGCGATCCGCGCCC
>JAPLNA010000059.1 GCA_026693065.1 Planctomycetota bacterium | reverse complement strand
GGCAGGTGACGGGGGTCGTCGGCGGGGAACATCGCCCTGACGCCCTCGCCGGCGGGGGGGTGGAACGCCAGCCCCTCGCCGACCAGCGTGATCGGGCGGGGGCAATCGGCTAGGAATTCGGCGGCCGTCGTGACGCGCGCGGGCCCGGCCTGGACGGGGCCGGCGGCGTTGCGGGCGTAGAGCGTCGCGTGCAGAAGCCCTTTGCCCGCGTCCAGGACGACGGCGAGGTTTTCCCACTCGGCGCCGGCGGCGGAGAGAACGATCTCCGGCGTGGGCACGGCCACGCAGCGGATGGGCGGGTTGGCCTGGGCGAGCGTGCGGGCGACCGTGATGCCCACGCGGGTTCCGGTGAAGCTGCCGGGCCCGGCGGAGACGTAGAGTTCGGAGACGTCGGCGGGCGTCGCCCCCGCGCGGGCGAGCAGGTCCGCCAGCCGGGCCACCAGTTGCGTCGCGTGGCGGCGCTGGGCGTCGAAGGCGATCCCCTCGCCCAGCACGTCGCCGGCGCCCAGGGCCACCCCGCCGGCGCGGCAGGTGGTTTCAATGGCGATGGACAGGTTCTTCTTGGCCGTCATGGGGGCAGATTGTAGGCTATCTCTCCGTGCAATCCAACCCCGTGCAGGCCCGGCGGCGATTCGCCGTGCGATTTGGCATGCGGGGCGGTACGATATGTGCCGATGAAACACGCGCCCCGCGTCCGCCGTGGACCGGGACCCAGAACGGCAATTCACACGGAGACATGGCATGCCGGACTATTCGCTGAATCCCGCGGGGGAGAAGTTCCCGATTCCCGAGAAGAAGGATTACGCCCCGGAGTTGGCCCGGCTGGAGGCGCTCGCCGACCAGGCCCGCAAGGAAGGCAAGGAAGTCGTCGTCGTCATGGGGGTGGGGTTCGTCGGGGCGGTGATGGCCGCCATCGTGGCTGACACCGTGGACAAGAAGAAGGGCAAACCCAGCAAGTTCGTCATCGGCTGCCAGCGCCCCAGCGCCCGGAGCTACTGGAAGATCCCGATGCTCAACCGCGGCGAGTCGCCCGTGAAGGCCGAGGACCCCGAAGTCGATCCCATGATCGCCCGCTGCGTCCTGGAGAAGAAGACCCTCACCGCGACGTTCAACCCGGACTGCCTGGCCCTGGCCGACTGCGTCGTGGTCGACGTGCAGTGCGACTACGCCAAGAAGGACCTGGGCAAGATGAAGACGGGCGAGACGGACATGGCCGCCCTGGAAGCGACGATGCGGACCATCGGCGAGAAGGTGCCCCCCAAGTGCCTGACGCTGATCGAGACGACGGTGGCCCCGGGCACGACGGAGTACGTCGCCTGGCCGATCCTGAAGAAGGAGTTCGCCAAGCGAGGGCTCAAGGCCACTCCGCTGCTGGCGCACAGCTTCGAACGCGTCATGCCCGGGCGGGAATACGTTTCGAGCATCCGCGACTTCTGGCGCGTCTGCAGCGGGTGCAGCCCGGAGGCCCGCAAGCGGGTGGAGAAGTTCCTGCGCGAGGTGCTGAACACAGAGAAGTTCCCGCTGACCGTGATGGACCGCCCGATGGAGTCGGAGACGACCAAGATCGTCGAGAACTCCTACCGGGCGACGATCCTGGCGTTCCTGCACGAGTGGAGCCTGTTCTCCGAGCGGAACGGGGTGGACCTGATCAAGGTCGTCAAGGCCATCAAGATGCGCCCGACGCACAGCAACATGATCTTCCCGGGCCCGGGCATCGGCGGGTATTGCCTGCCCAAGGACGGCGGGCTGGGCTACTGGGCGTATCGCCACATCCTGGGCTTCGACGATGGCGACGAGGTCTTCAAGATGTCCACGACGGCCATCGACATCAACGACACGCGCGGGCTTCACGTGGCCACGCTGACGCGGGACGCCCTGCGGAACATGGGTCGTTGCGTGGCCGGCGGGGACATTCTGATCGCCGGGGCCAGTTACCGCCAGGACGTCGGCGACACGCGGTACAGCGGCTCGGAGATCGTCGTGCGGCGGCTCACGGAGATGGGCGCGGACATGCGGGTGCACGACCCGTACGGGGACCACTGGTATGAACTGGAGAGCCACGAAGACTACCCGGCCCCGGGTCATTCCTGGAGCCGGTTCTTCCGCAACCAGAAGGGTCTGGTCAACACGCGCGTCGAGAAGGACATGGCCAAGGCCCTCAAGGGCGTGGACGCGTTGATCCTGGCCGTGCCGCACGAGCCGTACCTGACGCTCGAGCCCGACAAGGTGGTGAAGATGGCCGGCGGGCCCATCGCCGTCGTGGACTGCTACGGCATCCTCGAAGACGAGAAGATCCGCCGCTACTTCGAGCTGGGCTGCGAGGTCAAGGGACTCGGGCGCGGACATATTCAGAGGATCAAGGAAGAGGTCCGGAAGGCGAAGAAGTAGACCGGACGCGGGAGAAGAAACAGACCGGAGGCCCCGTCGAAGTCGGACGGGGCCTCTGCTTTTAAGGGACCCGGGGGTTCACGGACGCGTCGTGAAAAGGCAAGCGATGACGGGGTGCCTTGGAGAGAGGGGGGTTGGGGGTTCACTTTTGCGGGGATCGAGGGTATTGTTAAGGGCAGACAGAGGATGCGATGAACAAGGTTAAACTACAGGTTGCGTTGGATTTCGTGGAACTCCCGCGGGCGATGGCGGTGGCGCAGGCGGCGGTGGCGGGGGGGGCGGACTATCTCGAGGCCGGCACGCCGCTGATCAAGAGCGAAGGGCTCGACGCGGTGCGACGGCTGCGCGAGGCGTTTGGGGGACAGGTGATCATCGCGGATCTCAAGACGATGGACGCCGGGAAGATCGAGGCCGAGGCCGCCGCCAAGGCCGGCGCCAACGTCGTGACCGTGCTGGCGGCGGCGTCGGATGCGACGATCCGCGAGTGCGTGGAGGCCGCCGGACATTATGGGGCGAAGGTGGCGATGGACCTGATCGAGGTGGCCGACCCGGCCGCCCAGGCGCGACGGGCGGCGAGCCTGGGCGTGGCGTGGGTGGACGTGCACTGCGGCATCGACGTGCAGATGACCGGGGGCGATCCGCTGGCGACGCTGCGGAAGGTCCGAGCGGCGACAACCCTGACGGTGGCGGTGGCGGGGGGGATCAACAGCGAAACCGCGGCCCAGGCGGCGGCGGCCGGGGCGGACGTCGTCATCGTCGGCGGGGCTATCACCAAAGCGATCGATCCGAAGCAGGCGACGGCGGACATCCGCCGCGCGCTGGACACGCACGAGCCCGTGGCGACGGCGTTGTTCAAGCGGACGGGCCCCGAGGAGATTCGCCGGGGCCTGTCGGCCGTGCGGACGAGCAATCTGTCCGACGGCGCCCATCGCCAGCCCTGCCTGGCGGGGCTCCGGCCGATCGCGTCGGGTCAGTTCGCGTGCGGGCCCGCCGTCACGGTGCGGCCGATGCCGGGCGACTGGGCGAAACCCGTCGAGGCCATTGACGTCGCCGGGCCCGGGGATGTGATCGTGATCGACGCGTGCGGTCAGGCGCCGGCCGTCTGGGGCGAACTGGCCAGCGAGAGCGCCAAGAACAAGGGCCTGGCCGGGCTGGTCGTGCACGGGGCGGTTCGCGACAGCGCCGAGATCCGCGCGCTGGGCCTGCCGGTCTGGGCGACGCTGACGACCAGCCACGCCGGAGACCCCCACGGGCTGGGGCAGATCAACATGCCCATCGAGATCGCGGGCCAGCGGATCTGCCCGGGCGACTGGATCCTCGCCGACGACGACGGGGTGATGGTGATCCCGGCGGCGAGGGCGGTGGAACTGGCCAACCGCGCTGCCGACGTCCTGGAGGCCGAAAACCGGATCCGCCAGGAAATCCGCGATCAGAAGTCCACGCTGGCCCAGGTGGTGAACCTCAAGCGGTGGGAGCAGAAAGGCGCGAGCGATGCTATCGGATAAGGCCCGGGTGCAAGGGGAGGGCCAGGATCTCCTGGCCCGGATTTCCGCCACGATGGAGAAGGCTGACTGGGGCGGCATGCTGGAATTGGCACGCCGGCTCAGCCGCGTCGGGCGGACGTTCATCGGCGGGGCCGGGCGAAGCGGGCTCGTCGCCCGAAGCTTCGCCATGCGGCTGATGCAGACCGGGCTGGAAGTCTACGTTCCCGGCGAAACCATCACCCGCGGCGCCCAGAAAGGCGACCTGCTGGTGGCCATCAGTTGCACCGGGCAAACGGGCACGACCTATTATCTCGCCCAACGCGCCCGCGAGCTCGGGGCCGAGGTCGTCGTCCTGACAACCGAACCGGACAGCCCCCTGGCCAAGAGCGCCGACCAGATCATCCTGATCCCTGTGACGGCCGAGAATATCGTCCGCCGCGCCGCGGTGTTCGAGCACTCGACCGGGCTGTGCCTCGACGCGGTCTTCAACGTGCTGAGCAAGCAGCTCAAGCTGGACGTGGACGACTTCCGCCGCCGCCACGCGAACCTGGAGTAGTTCGCGGCGGTCAGCGGCCTTCGATGGACCGGACGACGTGGTCCATAATCGCGTTTCCCAGGGCCTCGGCGGCCAGATCGCCGCAGTGACGATACTCAGCCGCCACGATCCCCAGGGCGTCGCAGACGCTCTCGCCGGCGATGGCGGCGGCTTCGTCCAGGTCCTTGCCCGCCGCCATTTCCGTAATGATCGACCCGCACGCCACCGTCGGGGGGCAGCCCTCGCACTCGAACCTCGCCTCGACGATCCGCTCGCCCGCCACGCGGATGCGGATCGTGAGCGTATCGGAGCACTCGCCCCCGCCTCCGGTCCCCGTGCCGTCAGCGTTCTCCATCGGCCCGCGATTCCGCGGGCGGCGGTAGTGGTCCATTACCAACTCGCTGAAGGCGCCCTCGGTCACGGGCGGCCTCACTTACCCAGTTCGCGGCTGCGGAGGACGGCGGCGTGGACGGCCTGGGCGAGGGCGGCTTTGAGGCCGGCGGCGTCCATGGTCTCGAGGGCTCGCTGGGTCGTGCCCCCCGGGGTGGTCACCTGCACGCGGAGCTCCTGCGGGGTCTTGCCGGACCGGGCGAGCAACCGCCCCGCGCCCACGCAGGTCTGGAGGGCCAGTTGGGCCGCGACGTCCGGGGGGAGGCCTTCGGCGACGCCGGCGGCAGCCAGGGCCTCGACGAAGTAGAAGAAATAGGCCGGCCCGGAGCCCGACAGGCCCGTGACAGCGTCGAGGAGGCGTTCCTCGACGACGACGGCCAGCCCGCCGGCGGCGAAGAGCTCCCGCGTCCAGTCGAGATCGGCCTGGCCCGCGCGGGGCCCGGCGGCGATGGCGGAGGCCCCCGCCCCCACCTGCATCGGCGTGTTGGGCATCACGCGGACGATCCGCCCCTTGCCGCCCAGCCCGCGGTCGATCGCCCCGGCCGTGATCCCCGCGGCGATGGACACCACCGTCGCCGTTTCCGGCACGCTCGCGGCGATCTGGGCCAGCACGGGGGCCATCATTTGCGGCTTGACCGCCAGCAGCACGCGCGGACACCCCGCGGCCGCGGGGGCGTTGTCGGCGAGGGCGATGCCCATGGCCCGGGCGGCGGCCTGTTGCTTCTCGTCCGGGTCGTAGGCGACGACGGCGGTGGGGGAGAGGCATTTGACCTCCAGGGCCCCACGGAGAATCGCCTGGGCCATCTTGCCGAACCCGAGAACGCCCAACGTGTATGGTGCCATGCGGTGTCTTCCTTCTCGCGAGATCACTTGCGGCAGAATTCCTCGAACGCCCCGCCCAGCAGCGAACGGGCGGCGCGGCGGATGTCTTCGACGTCGGGGCGCCAGCCGGCCGTGAACAGGTCCCCGAACGCTCGGGCGAGCACGTCGGCCAGCACCGCCCGGGTGTGCGACCACTTGTAGATGACCTGGTCGGCGACGCGGGCGTCGCTGTGCTGGGCGGTGAAGGCCGTCCCCAGCATCTCCAGCCGCATCCGCGTGGTTTCCTCGATGATGCTGGGGTTATTGCAGAACCACCAGCAGCCCTCGACGTGCAGGTTGGCGAATTTCCGGGCGACGACGCACAACTCGTGCTGGTTGCCGCGGGCCAGCACGGTGGCGATGAACTTAACGTCGGCGTGGCGGCGGCAGAGGTTGGCCAGGGCGTTGACGTCGGCTGTGCCCACGCCGTCGCCGGCCTCGCCCAGGGCCGGGTTGACCCCGCGCCGCGCGCCGATCATCAGCGCCAGCGGCAGGCCGAACGCGCGAGCCGTCGGGACGATCGCCTCGTCGAGAACCTTCGTTCCCGCGCCGGCGGGGTAGGCCCAGTCGGGCCCCAGCGAGGCCGCCAGGTAGACCGGCTTGAGGATGCCCGCCCAGTCGGCCAGGAACTTCCGGGCCGACTCCAGCCCCGCCGCGTCGGCGGCGACGCCGGCGGGATAGCCCGTCGCCGTCATGGCCTTGGCGGCCGCGGGCCAGTTTGTCAGCAGGGCGTCCACCCGCAAGGCGGGCTTGAGCAACTCACAGGCCCCGAGGTTCTGCTTCCAGAACGCCGCCTCTTCGAGGGAGAAGGGGTTGTTGGTCATGACGGCGTAGTCGACCTTGGCGATCTGGAACGCTTTGGGGAGGAACGTTTCGGCGTTCTGGTCGGCGAACCATTTCCGGATGGGCGCCAGACTCCGCCCGGCCACGTCCAGCCCGAGGGCGTTGAGGGTGGTGACCACGCCGCGGCAGGCCTCGCTGAGGGGCGGGCGGTCGAGGAACAGGTGCTTCCAGACCAGGTCGGCCCGGTCGCTCCTGGGCAGGACGCGGAATCTCTCGGGCGTCAGGTCGCGCGGGGCGACGGTGAACAGTTCGGCCGCCAGGTAGTGGTAGGTGAGCAGCTCGTCCACCCCCCACAGCAGCAGCCCGCCGTGGGAGGGGTAGAACAGGTGGGTGTGGATGTCCGAGACGGGGGCGGTCGCCACGGCGTCGCGGACGGCGGCGTTCAATTGTGCCAGGTCAGCCGGTCGATCCATGGATACACTCCCAAGCCCCCTGCACTGCAGGGGGATGCCGTTTTCGGCCCGGATGTCACCCGCCGGACCGATCCCCCGGCGGCGCCGGGGGCTTGCTCCATTGTGGCGAAGTGTCCTTTTTTCAGCCGCGTGTGTGGATTCGGCAGAGGGGGCGTTTGTAGGGGGGCTGGGCGTGGACGACCTTCCGGATGAATTCGCGGAAGATGCCCGCGGCGGCCCCCCATTCGGGGTGCCGGTCCATCTGCTCGAGGGCGGCGGCCGGGCCCACGCCCGGATGATAGGTGATCCGGAAGGCTTCCTTGATCTGCTCGCGATCCAGGTCGCTGATCCAGGGCGCCCGGTGCAACCCGACCTTGTTGAGCCCGATCAGGTGGTTAATGTTGGCGTTCATGGTGTAGGGCGGAATGTGCGTGGACGATCCGCCGTTGCCCTGGATGATCGCCATGTCGCCGATCCAGCAGAACTGGTGGATCACCACGTTGGCCGACAGGTTGGCCTTGCGTCCGACGCACGACCACCCGCCCAGGGCCGAACCGTTGGCCATGATCACCTCGTCGGCGACCTGGGCGTTGTGCCCGGCATGGGCGCAGGTGAACCAATACGTGTGATTGCCGATGACGGTGGCGTTGCCCTCGCCCGTGGCGCGGTTGATCGTCACGCCCTCGCGGAAGACGTTGTCGTTGCCGATCCGCACGTAGGTCTTGCTGGCCGGATCGAACTTGTAATCCTGCGGCAGCCCGCCGATGACCGTGAAGGAATCCACGAAATTGTTGCTGCCCATCGTCGTGAACTGGCGGATGATGCAGTGCGGGCGCAGCACGCAGCCGGCGCCGATCGTCACGTCGCTCTCAATAATGCAACCGGCCCCGACTTCCACGTCCTCGCCCAACTGGGCCGAGGGGTCTACGATCGCCATCGGATGAATCTTCGGCATTCTCTCGCTCCTGTCTGGAACGCGGAGATTATACCAACCCCGGTCCGTCAATCCAGTTGTGTTTGGCGACAAAGCGTCGAGGTCCTTCTGTCTGGGATGAACGGACCCGCGAAACCGCAAGCGGGTTGGGGAGGGAGGGACGGGAAGAATAGGATGGGATGTGGCGTTGCGGGGGCCGGCACGATAGGCTGGGCCGCCGAATATGAAAGTTGAACTTCACCTACATACCAGCGCGTACAGCGCCTGCGCGACGGTGACGGCGGAGGAGATGATGACGACCGCCGTGGCCGCCGGGTACGAGGCCGTGTTCATTACAGAGCATGACGCCGTCTGGCCCGCCGAGCGGCTGGCGGGGTTGCAGGCGGCGTTTCCGCGGCTGCGGATCTTCCCGGGCGTGGAGTTGACGGTGGTGGACTACATGCTGCACCTGGTGGTGCTGGGGACCAACGACGCGGAGTATCTGCCGCTACGTCGGGAACCCGGGGCCGTCATCGAGCGGGCCAGGGCCCACGGGCACCTGACTGTGCTGGCCCACCCCTTCCGCTGGGGCGGGGCCGAAGAGTTGCTCCAGGGCGGGACGATTCCCGACGCCCTGGAGCACCGGACGGCGAATCACCCGGCCCCGCTGGCGCAGGTCTCGCGGCAGT
>JAPLNA010000058.1 GCA_026693065.1 Planctomycetota bacterium | reverse complement strand
GCTCCCTGTGGTTGGAAATCCCCAAGGATGCCAGAACAGCCAATCGAAATTCAAATCGATTACGGACACTTTTTTATTTAGCCTTTTGCTCGTTAAGCACTTACAACGGATCGAAGAAGCCTCAACCGGACAGTACTGATTGGCAATCGGCAGTTTAGTCGGTATGGTTGCCGCACATGGCAGGGCCTTTGGCCCGCCGGTGAAAAAAGAACCAGAGGAGATTCTCCATGAGCCATACGTATGAGAGCGAGCAGTCGATCAGCGATGACGAACTTCACTCGGCCCGGCACATGCGGCTGAAGCTGCTGAAGGACCCGTACCGGCCGACGTATCACTTCGTCTGCCCGGAGGGCATCGCCGTGCCCTTCGACCCCAACGGCAACGTGTTCTGGCACGGGCGGCATCACATGGGGTACATCTACCAAGAGCACGGCACACATTACTGGGGCCACGTGTCGAGCATCGACATGCTTCACTGGCGTCAGCACGGCCCGTACCTGATGCCTACGCTGGACAGCCCGGAGACGGGGATATTCAGCGGCAACAGTTACGTCGACAAGGACGGCTCGCGGGTGCTGTGCATGTATCACGGGTGCGGGGCGGGCAACAGCATCGCCTGGAGCGACGACAAGGACCTGGAGCACTGGCACAAGAAGGTGGGCAACCCGCTCGTGCCCAACCCCGTCGACCAGGAGAAGGCCGACTACACCTCGTGGGACCCCTGCGGTTGGATCGAGGGCGACACGTACTACGGCCTTTTCGGCGGGGGCAAGAACACGGTCTGGAAGTCGACCGACCTGAACACGTGGACGAAGTGCGGGCCCTTCCTGGCCAAGGCGTATCCCGGCATCGACCTGTTCGAGGACATTTCCTGCCCGGACTTCTTCAAGCTGGGCAAGAAGTGGGTGATGGTCTGCATCAGCCATCGGCTCGGCGCGCGGTACTACGTAGGCGAGTGGAAGAACGAGCAGTTCCACCCCGAATACCACGAGATGATGTCGTACAGCGACAACGAGTTCTTCGCCCCCGAAAGCCACACCGACGGCAAGGGCCGGCGGATTCTGATGGCCTGGGTGTTCGACGGCCGCAACGACTCCGTCCGCAACCAGACCGGCTGGAGCGGCACGATGTCCCTGCCGCGGGTGATGACGATGGGGAGCGACAACCGCATCCTGATG
Organism: Planctomycetota bacterium; assembly: GCA_026693065.1. GTDB lineage: Bacteria > Planctomycetota > Phycisphaerae > SM23-33 > SM23-33 > JAPLNA01. The sequence goes on along the minus strand of JAPLNA010000058.1, from coordinate 2,975 downwards.
AACCCCATCGAGGAGCTGGCCAGCCTGCGGTACAACAAGACCTCGAAGCGGAGCGTCGCCGTGCCCGCCGACGGCCAGACGCCGATCGCCTTTGACGCCGTCACGGACAACGTCTACGAACTCTCCCTCGAGCTGGCCAACACCTCCGCCAAGGACTTCGGCGTGAAGGTCTGCTGCAGCCCGGACGGGCAGTTCGAGACGGTGATCGGCTACAACGTGGCCGAGGGCAGGCTGCGGATCGACACGACCCGGACGAGCCTGAACCAGAAGCCCGTCAAGTCGCTCATCAACACCGACCGCGCGAAGGTCGAGTCGGCCCCGATGAAGCTGGGCAAGAAGGAAGCCCTGTCGCTGCGGATCTTCGTCGACCGCTGCATGATCGAGGTCTTCGCCAACGACGGTCGCCAGGCCCTGTCGCGGGTGGTGTACCCGGCCAAGGGTCACACGGGCATCAAGCTCTTCGCCACGGGCGGGGCCGTCAAGGCCACCTCCGCCACCGCCTGGGACATCATGCCGACGAACGCGTACTGATCGCCTTCTTCATCGATCGACGCCCATAGGATCCCCGCGGCGTCCCCGGCGTCGCGGGGATTTCTATTGCGGGAACCCCTCGGCCAGGAATCTTTCGCGCGGGTGCCGTGGTTTGCGGCGGAGCCGCAACCACGTTCAATCAACGTGCGGCGGTTCCGGACGTGGTTGCGGCTGCGCCGCAAACCACGGCACCCGGCCTTCGAAGAACGGCGGCCGCGTGGGGGGCACATACCGAAAAGACCCTTGAATTCAAGCGGTTTGGATGCGCCGCGGGTCCGGACGAAGCGTATAATTTAAGTGAGGGCAAGGTGGCCGGCGGCGCCGGCGGACGCTTGGCCGGCGAGGCTTCGGAACACGGACGGCTTGGCGGTTAACGTCGGTAACGCGATCCGGAGGACGCCATGAAGAAGCACGCCAAACTCGTGATCGTCCTGGTCTCGGGGGTTCTCGCCGCCGCTCTCTGGAGCCTCGAAAAGACCGGCCTTCAGGTCCATCTGCCCTTCGGAACCGACGGCGACGGTGCCGGGGCCGACCTGATCCACTATGGGGCCATGACCTGTTCGATCGTGGTGGGCTACCTCCTCGGGACGTATCTGGTGGCCGGGGGCATCCGGCTGCGGCGCGGGTCGGAGGGGGAAGTGAAGATGCTCAACAACTTCCTCCGCGTGGTGGCGGTTATCGTGCTGGTGTTCACGGTGGCGGCGGTGTTCGGGGTGCGGGCCAAGGTCGACGCCACCTGGGGCGCCTTCACGGGCATGCTCATGGGCTGGTCGCTGCAGGCGCCCATCAGCGGTCTGGCGGCGTGGCTGCTGATCACGCTGCTCAGGCCCTTCCGCATCGGCGACCGCGTGATCATCCACGGCATCACCGGCGACGTCGAACGCGTGGGCTTCATGTACACCACCCTCAACCAGGTCGGCGGGACGGTCGGCTCCGAGGAGCGGGCCAATCGCGGCATCCTCATCCCCAACAACACCCTCTGGGGCGCGGTCGTCACCAACTACACCCAGCAGCACTCGGCCCCGTACGTCCTGGACGAAGTGGTCTTCCGCATCACGTTCGGCTCCAACTGGGACAAGGCCGAGCAGATTCTCCTCAAGGCCGCCCGGGACGTGACGGCCGACATCGTCCTGGCCACGGGCATGGAGCCCTACATCCGCTCGGACATGTTTGACTACGGCATTCTGATGCGTGTGCGGTACATGACGGCGGCCGTCGACCGCCCGCGGATCGTGCACGAGATCACCAAGCAGGTGGCCCTGGGCTTCCAGAAATGCCCGGACGTGGACTTCTGCATCCCGTTCGTCTACTCGTTCAAGAAGGGCGGCGGAACCCCGCGGCACGAGGCGGGCATTCCCCTGGCCCCCCTGGCGCCCGGTTCCGACGGCGCACAGGAACTGGACTTCAAGGCCCTCCGCCCCCGCCGGGCGATGCGGGAACCGTGAGGTCCGCCGGCGCGGGAGTTCAGCCGGCGTTGTCTTTGAGAACCTGCACGAAGGGGGCGGCGTCCCAGTTGTTGGCGTCCAGCCGCTGATACTCGGTGTACGCCCGGTCGAACGACCAGCCCTGCTTGTGCATGCGATAGTACGCCAGCAGAATGCCCGCGCGGAGATCGCCGCCGAAGCAGTGGACGTAGATGGGCCCGGGGCAGGTCCGAACGCAGGTCATGAACTGCTCCAGGTGGGCGCGGGACAGTTCCATCGAGCCGAAGGGAAGCTCCGCCAGCCAGAAGTGATACTCCTTGGCCAGGGCGCGCTCCTCGTCGGAGGGGTCGACGGAGATGATGGTCTTGACGCCCAGGGCCTTGAGGCTCTGGGCCCCTTCGCGGGAGAGGATGTCTCCGCCGCGGTAGAGGTTGGGGGTGTACTGAACGACGTAGAAGCGGATGCCGGGCCTGTAGCCGGTGACTTTATAGGCGTCGCCCTCGGGCGGCGGGGGCGGGTACGTGCCGCCGACGTACTGGCGGGCGGGATCGACCTCGGTAGAGCCCGGTTCAGGCGGCAGGGGGGGCTGGACGGTGCCCAGGGCGGCCCCTTGGATAAAGACGCACTGATAGGGGGTATGGCAGCCCCCGACCAAGGCCGCCGCTGACAGCACGAGGGCCAGGAATGAATGGAATACCGCGGTCTTCTTGGTGTTGGGCATTGTGGTATCGAGCCGCCGAGCGATGGAGTCATGGGGCCCGGCGACAGCCGCGGGCCATGGCGAAAGTATATCTTTTTCGCCACCCTAAGTAAAGGGTTTTCGGCTCCTCGCTGTTTGGTATGGGGAGAACGCCGCCCAAGCATGGATTCGGAGGATGCGTTTATCGCTTCTATGAACAGACGTTGCCTGTCAAGCCAGATCTACGATTTTCCTGTCAGCCGTCCATAGGGGCGATTCCCTTCTTGCTGCTGGGCTATTCTCGTGCCAGGTCGAATCACGGGCGGTTCATGCTTCTATTG
>JAPLNA010000057.1 GCA_026693065.1 Planctomycetota bacterium | reverse complement strand
CGGAAGAAAACCCAAGCGAAGAAGACCCAGAAGCAGCCGAAGAAGACCAGGGGTTGGCTCCCCTATGAAGAAAACCCAGCCGAAGAAGCCCCACCTTTTCGGATCGTCTGATTCCCTACGCTTTCAAAACGCCGCTGACAGTGGTGCGACTTGGCGATCTGCTCAGGTTGAGGAAAGATGTAGTGCATCCGCGGGACAACCCGAGAGGGCCGGCAAGGTTCGTCGGTTTGGAGCACATCGAGTCCGCAACAGGCATCCGCATTGGCTCCGTCGATGTCGAAATGGCTTCACTTACCGGGAGAAAACCTCGCTTCTGCAAGGGCGATATCGTCTACGGCTACTTGCGTCCTTACCTGAACAAAGTGTGGCTTTCCGACTTCGATGGACTGTGTTCAGTTGACCAGTACGTCTACGAGGTGGATCCGACGAAGGCGGATGCCAGCTTTCTTGCTTGGTTCATGCGAAGTCCGGTTTACCTGCGTCGATCCCCTGTTGGGCAGACCCCGGGTTGGCTGCCTCGAATACGGACTCAGGAGGTTGCTTCGGTGCAGGTGAAGCTACCTGGTCTGACCGAACAGCGGAAGATTGCCCGACACATTGAAGCGGGGATGGACGCCGTTCGGAACGTGGCCGAGGGCATTCGGGAAAAGGCCACTGCAATACGCCTTCTTGGGGAGGCGATCTTACGCCGTGCTTTTCAGGGAGGGTTTTGACGTTGGCACGAAACGGTGACACTCGACGAAACGGCAACGGCCGGGCGCTGAACACGCAGCAGGCCGTCAATGCCGCCGTCAAAGGTATCTGCGATATCATGCGCCGGAGCAACTGCGCCGGCGCGCTTCAGTACGTCCCCGAACTGACCTGGATTCTCTTCCTGCGTATCCTGGACGAGCGGGAAACCCGTGAAGCGGAAGAGGCCGAAGCCGTCGGGGCAGAGTTCCGGCCCTCGTTGGAATCGCCATACCGCTGGCGAGACTGGGCGGCGTCGTACGACCTCCAGCACTTCATGGACCACCCGGACGACGACACGAGCCCCGGCTGGAAGCGATACCAACTGACGCACCACGGCGCGGGGGTGCCCGAGGCGTACAAGTCGTGGATAAACGCCCAGCTTATCCCGCACGTGAAAGGCCTGCGCAGCCGGCCCAATGCCACCCCGCGGCAGAAAGTCATCAGCGAGATCTTCTCCAGCGTCGAGCGGGTGCGGATCGACACCGAGCGTAACCTCCAGGAGGTGCTGGATCGGGTTCACGCATTGAGCGAACAGGCGGTGGACCCCACGCATGTCTTCCCGCTTTCGCAGGTCTATGAAGGGCTGTTGCTTAAGATGGGGGAGAAGGGCAACGATGGCGGCCAGTTCTTCACGCCGCGTCAGGTTATCAAGGCGATGGTCCAGGCCGTCAACCCGACGGTCGGCGAGACCGTCTACGACCCGGGTTGCGGCACGGCCGGCTTCTGCGCCCAGAGCTACGAACACATGCTCGCCGCCCTGGGTGATACCGGGACAGCCGAGCAGCGTGAGGCGCTCAAGCGAAGGACGTTTTACGGTCGGGAGAAGGACAACGTCATCTACCCGATCGCCTTGGCCAATCTGGTCCTGCACGGCGTTGACCAGCCGAACCTCTGGCACGGCAACACACTGACGGGCCAGGAAACCTACGGTGGCCTTTTCCAGGATGCCCCGGCGCAGTTTGACGTGATCCTGACCAATCCACCCTTTGGCGGCAAGGAAGGCAAGGAGGCCCAGACCCGCTTCGCGTACAAGACCCGCGCGACGCAGGTCCTCTTCCTCCAGCACATCATCGACAGCCTGAAGCCCGGCGGCCGGTGCGGGATCGTGCTGGATGAAGGTGTGCTCTTCCGCACGAACGAGTCGGCCTTCCTCAAGACCAAGAGGAAGCTGTTGGATGAATGCGACCTCTGGTGCATTGTCACGCTGCCGCCGGGCACGTTCGTCAACGCCGGTGCCGGCGTCAAGACCGACCTGCTATTCTTCACGAAGGGCCGGCCCACGGAGCGGATTTGGTACTGCGACCTGTCGGGCATCAAGGTCGGCAAGAAGACGCCGCTGACGCTGGCCCACTTCGAGGAGTTTTTCCAGCTCCTGCCGACCCGCGCCGACAGCGAGCGGAGTTGGACGGTGGACCTGGTAGCCCGCCGGCAACTCGCCGCCCAGGAGGCCGAGCCGATCAGGCACCAGGCGCGGGCGAAGGAGCAGGAAGCCGCCCAGTGGCGGGACCGGTTGGCCGAGTTGAAGAAAGCCGCCCCCCGCGGCGTCAAGGCTATCACCGACGCCGAGCAACGGGCAGCCACCCTAACTAAGGAAGCCCGCGAATTGGCCGGCCAGGCCGAAGACATCGAGGCCACCGTCTACGATCTCAAGGCCGTAAACCCGCACACCAGGAACGACGAGGATACCCGGACGCCGGAAGAGCTTCTGGACCTGATCGACGCGAAGGGCCGTGAAATCGCCGAGGCGCTGGCGGCCTTGCGAAGTCAGCAAAGGGCCTCGACATGATCGAGTCTCTCAATAACTGGACCGGTTTGTTGGTGGCGATCTTTACGATCGGGACATTTCTCGTGGGCGCGTTCCTTGCAGGTTGGCGACTGGGGAAGGCCTCTCGTTCGGCGAGCGAAAAACGGGAGATCCTGAAACAGCGATTGGAGAAGGTCTACGGTCCCTTGCGAGCTTCCCTACTGGGTTGCCATATCTCCACTGCCAGGATAGGAGACCTTCGCAGTTGTCGTGAACGAATTCGTGACTCCTTTCGGGATCTTGTCCACCTGCGGGTTCGAGCAGCTCTTCGTGAGATAAGGAAGTACCGCGACAACAATCCTGCTATCGGAGTGGACTGTGGCCACTTTCCAATGAACGAAATCCGTGAGATTGCGTCCCGAAACGCCCACGTCGCCGACGCGAAGCTCCTGGACCTTATCCACGCGGCCGACCGTGCCGGCTGGGAAGCCGCGTTCCCGGGTCGAGGTCCAGATGATCTGACCGAAGAAGACTTGGCTCTGGCCAACCACATTTGGGACGAATACACGCAGCTTACTCGGAAGGTCGGCGGTTGAGCATGCTTGCCGCCTGTTGGCGGAGCACCAGAGCATCGGCGAGGCGGACATTGCTCATGCCAATTCGCGTCGAGAGAACCCGTTTTGGCCCCGGTCACAGGCCCGAAAGTGGCTTAATCTGGCCTGTTCCTCGGCTATATATCTATGCAAGCCAGTTTGCACTGCTGTCAGAGGACGGTAGATCCCCCCGCTTTCTGGCTGTCCTGACGGCTGCCAGCGGCTGCATGGCTGCGTAGCCATCCCCGCAGCTCCCACGTGTCACCGGGACGCCCGGTGACGCCCTCTCCATATTGCACATGACCCTCCGCCTCGTGGCGGGGGCTTTGGTCTTCACGACCGATGCCTCCGCCCCGGGCGGATTCTCCGCGCACGGGGCGCGGTTGGCATTGGCCACCAACCACCCCGGCACGGAGTTCCGTCATGATCGCCCCGAACACCACTGCCATCGAAGAAGTCCGTAGCGAGTTCACCGCGTTTCTGCCCGGCTTGTCCGGAAGGCTTTCCCGCCGCTTCCGCCACTGGCGTCCCGAGGCCAGGGCTGAAGCCGTTGCCGAAGGCGTCGCCCATGCCTGGGTGCTCTACGTGTCGGCCAGCCGCCGCCAGAAGAACGTCTCCGTTGGCAATTTGGCCTTCTACGCCGGCGGCATGGTCGAATCCGGCCGCAAGGTGGCCGGCAACAGCACGGTCGACGCCCTGTCCGATAGTCGGCTTTCCCGCCAGCGAGTCGGCCGCCACGTCAGCCTGGACTCCCCCGGCGTTGCCGCCGCCGGCTTCTTCAAGACCTTCGGCGACAAGCGATGGCGATGGCCCGTGCTGGATTGCGTGGCCCCGCACCTCGACTTGGAGGCGTTCCTGTCCGCCTGCACCGCCCGGGAGCGGCGGCTCGTCGGGATGAGGCTCGCTGGCTACCGGCAGACCGAGATCGCCACCCGGTTGCACGTCAGCCCGCCCGCCATCAACCAGTGGCTGGCGGGCCTGCGACGGCGATGGGAGACGCCGGTGGCCTGACGGAACAGCAGCGGCGGGCCGGAGGGGGAGGCCGGTCCGCCGCTATCCTCGGCAGGCGGGGGAGACCTGTCGGGTGGTCTTGCCAGAGGCTTCTTGCTGCAAACCGTCGGCTGGAAGTCGAGAAACCTGAGTATTTCCGGGAACCCCACGGCTTCATGAGCGTCTACTATTCCATACAGGACACTCCAATGAGAATGGTAACCCATACGGCCATCGTCTTGGTGGCATTGTCGCTCCTCGTCGCGGATGCCCGGTCAGACGAGCGGGAGCTTTCTGCCGTCCCTTCCCAACCGGCTACCCGGCCTGAGAAGGCACTAATAGCCAGGCTCCGCGAGGTTGACCTGGGGGATTGTAAACGGCGGAGCAAAACCGTGGCGCTGGGCGGGCGGGCCAATTCCGTAGCGCTCTTGGACAAGGACTCCCGTAGTTTCGGGCGGGGTGGAATAGGCCATCCCCGACGAAGGGAGTCAGACAGGAGTGTATACGGACAT
>JAPLNA010000056.1:4162-11007 GCA_026693065.1 Planctomycetota bacterium | reverse complement strand
GCCGCTAAACATGAGGACGGCCGCGCGGTGGAGACACCGGGCGTCCGTTTTCTTTCTGTTTTCCCCTCCTTTGTTTCGCAGGTGACGGAACGTCACCTTCTTGCAGTTTCCCCCGACCGCGGATATCGTCCACGTGTCTTCAGGGAGAAACACATGATTATCGCCTACCACGCGATCTTCACGACGTATGGGACGTGGTTACCCAATGACCCCAGGGGATCGTACTCGAAGGAAGTGTACAACGAGCAATTGAGACTCCTGGGCGAGATCCAGTACGGGCGTCAGGATCCGCAACCGGATTGGACGACGAAGCGCCGGTTCTGGACGGAGTCTCGCAAGTGTCTGGAGCGCCCTCCGTATTTCATCAATGACCGAACGCGGGCGATCGTCGGCGAGTCATTCGCCCGGACGGCGGAACGATTGGGCGAGGTTGTGCACGCCTGCGCGGTCATGAACGACCACGTGCACCTGGTCGTGCGGCGGGGAGGACGCCGGATCGAATACCTCGTGGGACAGTTCAAGGCGAACGCGACGTGTGTGCTCCGGTTGCGATGGACGCCCTGGGCGACGGGGAGTTGGAAAGTCTTCCTCGACGACGAGGAGGCGGTGCAGGCGGCGGTGAGGTATGTCGAGGCGAATCCACCGTCGGCGGGGTGGGGGGAGCAGAGGTGGGAGTGGGTGACGGACCTGCGGACCTGGTACGACGACTGGGATGTGAGAGAGAAGGATGCACATAGAGAGGAGGTCAGGAGATTGGGTCTGGGCGGTCGTGGTTGACGAACAGAAAGAGACGGTCGTTCCGACCGCCGCTATTGACCTCTAGATAGAAAAAGCGCGCGGTTCGGCGCGTGTTCGGGTTGCGCCATCGCGTGGGGGCATGTATGGTAAGGGGTATGCGCACGGAAGCGTTTATCGAAGGGCTCGATATGCGACGCCGCATTGCGGTGCGATTGTTCGAGCGGAACCTCTCCTCCCAGGAGATCGCCGATGTCGTGGAGGTCCACCCCCAGACCATCCGAGCCTGGCGTCGTGTCTACGAGGCCGGGGGATGGGAGGCCCTGAAGGCCAAGCCCCACCTGGGGCCACGCTGCAAGCTGACGGATACTCAGAAGCAGGAGTATCTGGCGTTATTGGAGCGGCCGCCGGCGGAGTACGGCTACGGCGAAGGGTCATGGACAACCGGGCGCGGGACGAGGGTCGCATCGCGGCGTGGCGGCAGCAGGCCTGGCCGGAGATCGTGCGGGAGAGCCGGAAGCGCAAGAGCGTTCTGGTGTTCGTGGACGAGGCGGGGTTTTCGATGATCCCGACGCTGAAGAAGCAGTGGGCTCGGCGGGGGCAGACGCCGGTGGTGCGACATCGTAACCGATGGTTCCGCAAGGTCAGCGTGATCGGGGCCATCGGTATCAGCGCCGACCGGAAGCAGGTGAAGTTATCGATTCACTGGCATCCGGGGGAACACGTCGATCAGGAGAAGGTGGTGGTGTTCCTGGAGTCGCTGGCCCGGGAGTATCCCGGGGCGATCGACCTGGTGTGGGACAACCTGGCCGCTCACGGCGGCAAGGGGATTCGGGCGTTCCAGGCAGCCCACCCGCAGGTGTGCCTGCACCGGTTGCCGCCGTACGCCCCGGACCTCAACCCGGTGGAAGGGGTCTGGTCGCTGACGAAGTATCATCGGATGGCCAACCACGAGATTGACGATCTGGAGACGCTGCACTCGCGGGCAGAGGAAGCCGTGGCGGATGTGGCATCGCAACCGGATCTACTCCGCTCCTGCATCCGGCACGCCGACCTCGCCGACGCGCTCTGGCCATCTAGAGGTCAATAAACGGGGAACACCCAAGGGACATCTACGAAACGTGAGGTCGCAAAACCTGTCGAAATGACACGTCGGGGGGATGAAAGGGGGCGAATTGGCGGGCGGGGGTGGACGCGGGAGTGTGTAACTGACGGGAAAGAAAGAGATTGAAGTGGCGGCATGAAGATTGCATGGTAGGGGGCAGAGGGAGGTGTCAAATGCGTTTGGATAAACTGACGGTCAAGGCGCAGGAAGCGATTGCGGCGGCGCAGGGGTTGGCGTCGGAGTATGGTCACGCGGCCTTCGGGCCCCTGCACCTGCTCAAGGCCCTGATCGAGCAGGAGGGCGGGCTGGTCGAGCCGCTGCTCGAGAAGGTCGGCATTCCGGGCCCGCGGGTGCGGGCGGTGGTCGACGCGGAACTCAAACGCATGCCCTCGCAGTCGGGCGGGATGGCGGGCATGGGGATGGAGCCGGCGCTGGCGGCGGTGTTCAACGCCGCCGAGGCCGAGGCCAAGAGGCTCAAGGACGATTACACCTCCGTCGAGCACATGCTGCTGGCGCTGGCGATGACGGACTCGCCGGCGAAAGACGTGCTGACCACGCTGGGGGCGGCCCGGGAGACCATCCTGGCGGCCATGAAGGACGTGCGAGGCAGCCAGCGGGTGACGGACCAGAACCCCGAGGCCAAGTACCAGGCCCTGGAGCGCTACGGGCGCGACCTGTGCGAGATGGCGCGGGCGGGCAAGCTGGACCCGGTGATCGGGCGGGACGAGGAGGTCCGCCGGTGCATGCAGGTGCTTAGCCGCCGCACGAAGAACAACCCGGTGTTGATCGGGCTGCCGGGGGTGGGCAAGACGGCGATCGTCGAGGGACTGGCCCAACGGATCGTCAACGCCGACGTGCCGACGGGCCTGCAGGGCAAGACGGTTTTCGCCCTGGACATGGGGGCGCTGCTGGCGGGCACGAAGTTCCGCGGCGAGTTCGAAGACCGACTCAAGGCCGTCCTCAAGGAAGTCACCGAGTCCGACGGGCGGATCATCCTGTTCATCGACGAGCTGCACACGGTGGTGGGGGCCGGGGCGGCCGAGGGCGCCATCTCCGCCGGAAACCTCATCAAGCCCGCCCTGGCGCGAGGAGAACTGCGGTGCATCGGGGCGACGACGCTCGACGAGTATCGCAAGCACGTGGAGAAGGACCCGGCCCTGGAGCGGCGGTTCCAGCCCGTACTGGTGGACGAGCCGACGATGGAGGACACGATCGCGATTTTGCGGGGGCTCAAGGACCGCTACGAGGTGCATCACGGCGTGCGGATTCAGGATGCGGCCCTGGTGGCCGCGGCGACCATGAGCCAGCGGTACATCACCGACCGCTTCCTGCCCGACAAGGCCATCGACCTGGTGGACGAGGCGGCCAGCCGGTTGCGGCTGGAGAACGACTCGATGCCCGCCGAGATGGACGAGCTGAAACGCCGGGTGATGCAGTTGCAGATCGAGCGGGAGGCGTTGCGGAAGGAGAAGGACGCCGCCAGTAAGGACCGGCTGGAGGCCCTGGAGAAGTCGCTGGCCGACCTGCAGGGGCAGTTCGACCAGATGCACGCGCGGTGGCAGAACGAGCAGGGGCGGATGCGGGAGATCAAGGCCCTCAAGGAGAAGATCGAGGCCAAGCGGACCGAGTTGGAGCGCGCCCAGCGCGAGGGGGAACTGGAGACGGCCGCGAGGATCCAGTACGGGGAGATACGGGATCTGGAGGCCGCCGTCAAGGCCAAGGAGCAGGAGTTGACGCGGATCCAGGGCGGGCACGGGATTCTGCGAGAGGAGGTCACCCCCGAGCAGATCGGCGAGGTGGTGGCCAAGTGGACGCACATACCTGTCAGCAAGCTGATGGAGTCGGAGCGGCAGAAGCTGCTGAAGCTGGAGGACCACCTTCGGCGGCGGGTGGTGGGGCAGGAGCGGGCCCTCAAGGTCGTCTGCGACGCCGTGCGGCGGAACCGCGCGGGGCTTTCGGACCCGGGCAGGCCCATCGGCAGCTTCATCTTCCTGGGGCCCACCGGCGTGGGCAAGACGGAGTTGTGCAAGGCCCTGGCCGAGGCGATGTTCGACAGCGAGGCGGCCATGGTGCGGATCGACATGAGCGAGTTCATGGAGCAGCACTCGGTGGCCCGGTTGATCGGCGCCCCGCCGGGATATGTCGGCTACGAGGAAGGGGGGCGGCTGACCGAGGCCGTCCGAAGGAAACCGTATTGCGTGATCCTCTTCGACGAGATCGAGAAGGCCCACCAGGACGTCTTCAACGTGCTGCTGCAGGTGCTCGACGACGGGCGGCTGACCGACGGGCACGGACGGACGGTGGACTTCAAGAACACGCTGATCGTCATGACGAGCAACCTGGCCTCGCAGGCGATTCTGGAGATGGGCGAGAGCAAGGCCGAGGATTGGGAGATCGAGGCCCGGCTCAACGAGGCCCTGCGGGCGAAGTTCCGCCCCGAGTTCCTCAACCGGATCGACGAGATCGTGGTGTTCCGCTCGCTGACGAAAGAGGACCTGTCGGGGATCGTGGACATCCAGGTGCAGGCCCTGTCGAAGCGGCTGGCGGGGCGGAAGATCACGGTGGAGGTCACGCCGCGGGCCAAGGCCCTGTTGAGCGAGTTGGGCTACGACGCCAGTTTCGGCGCCCGCCCGCTCAAGCGGCTCATTCAGCAGAAGATCGACAACGGCCTGGCCGGGGAGATCCTCGCCGGGCGGATCGCCGACGGCACGCACGTGACGGTGGACGCCTCGGGCAAGACGTTCACGTTCCTTCCTGGGGTGGGTGCGTAGCGCCTGCGTCTTTGCGGAGTTTAACGCACCGGGAGACTGCCTCGCTGAAGCGAGCAGTCCGACAGACTCGGTCTCGCCCGAGTTCCGTGTTCCTGGTTCCCGGTTCCTTCCTCGCCTTACCGGGTTTTCGTGGACGTCCAGCGGTTCAGGGCGGCGACGATGGCGCGGACGGCGGCCTGGTCGATGTTCGTGTCGCTGCCGACTCCGAAGATGACCTTCCCGCCGGGCATTTCCAGGGGGACGTAGGCGACGGCGCGGGCGTCGGCGCCTTTTCCGACGGCCTGCTCGTGGTAGTTCTTCACGCGGAACTCGATGGGCACGAGCTGGCGAAGCCCGTGGACGAAGGCCGATATCGGACCGTTGCCGTCGGCGGTGACGGCGTGAGGCTGGCCGTCGACCTCGAGGCGGACCTCGCCGTGGATGTGGGTGGGGTCGGCGTCGTCGGGTCGGGGCCAGTAGCCCACGAGGGCGTAGGGCCCGGCGGGGTTGACGAATTCATCGAGGAAGACCTGGTAGACCTCGCTGCTGGAAACCTCGCGCCCGACGCGGTCGGAGTAGGCCTGGACGGCGGCGCCGATCTCGGGGAGCATTTCCTTGGGCGGCTCGATGCCGTAGTCACGCTCGAGCACCCAGGCGACCACCCCGCCCTTGCCGGACTGGGAGTTGATGCGGATAAGCCCCTCGTACCGGCGGCCGACGTCGGCGGGGTCGACGTGGAGGTAGGGAACCTTCCAGGCCGCGGGAGTTTGCCCGGCGGCTTTTTCGCGGCGGCGCAGGCCCTTGCGGATGGCGTCCTGGTGAGAACCGGAAAAGGCCGTGAAGACGTATCGCCCGGCGTAGGGCTGGCGGCCGGGCACGGGCATGCCGGTGAGCCGTTCGACGTCGGCGACGATGCCGTCGAGGTCGCTGAAGTCCAGCCCGGGGTCGACCCCGCGGGAACGGAGGTTGTTGGCGAGGATGACGATGTCGACGTTGCCGGTACGTTCGCCGTGGCCGAAGAGGGTGCCCTCGACGCGGTCGGCCCCGGCCAGCAGGGCCAGCTCGGTGGCCGCGACGGCCATGCCCTGGTCGTTGTGGGCGTGGAGCGAGACGCAGACCTTGTCGCGGTGGGTGAACCGCGAACAGAACCACTCGATGAGGTCGGCGTACTGGTTGGGCGGGCGGCGTTCGACGGTCGCGGGGAGGTTGAGGATCATGGGCTTGTCTTGGGTGGCCTTGCCCCAGGCCTCGAAGACGCCCTGGCAGATCTCCAGCGCGAAGACCGGGTCGGTGTCGGTGAACTCCTCGGGGCTGAACTCGATGCGGATGTCGCTGCCGGGCATGGCGTCGGCGAGGGCGCGGATCTGCTCGACCGAGCGGACGCACATCGTGAGGGTCTGCTCGCGAGAGAGACCGAAGACCTGGTCCATGTGCAGGTCGCTGGTGGCGCAGTACACGTGGAGGATGGCCCGCTTGACGCCGGCGAGGCTCTCGAAGGTCCGGGCGATGAGGTGCTCGCGGGCCTGGGTCAGCGCCATGATGAACACGTCGTCGGGGATCAGCAACCCCTCGATGAGCCGGCGTGTGAAGTCGAAGTCGTCCTGGCTGGCCGAGGGGAACGCCACCTCGATGTGCTTGAAGCCCACCCGGCAGAGCAGGCGGAAGTACTCGAGCTTCTGCTCGGGGTCCAGGGGGTCGGGCAGGGCCTGGTTGCCGTCGCGCAGGTCGACGGAGCACCATTGAGGCGCTCGGGTGATGGAACGGCCGGGCCACTGCCGCGCGGGCATGTCGATGCCGGGCGGGGGGGCGTACTTGACGTTGGTGTTCTTCTTGGTCATGGTCGGATTCCTGTTGCGGCCGGGCGGATGTAAAACGCCCCGCTATCCGGGTTCGGATCGCGGGGCGGCAAGTTCGTGCCCAAGTGTTCGCGATCCGTCAGCGCATAAGCAATCCCGGCAGGGCTGTCAGGGCCAGGATGTTGCGGTGACGGATCATGGTAGCATTACTATATCGGCAAACGGCGGGTGCGGGCAAGCGAAAAGGGAAGAATCCTGGAGATTTCGCCGGGCCGGGTGACGAAAACGTCAGCGGCGGCGGCGAAGGGCCATCGCGCAGCCCCCGAGGGCCAGGGCGGCCATGGTGGCCGGCTCGGGCACGTTGCTGGGGCTGGGCAGGCTGCTGGTCTGCCCGCTCACGCCGGTCAGCGTGGCGGCGGCGGTCTCGGGCGAGAAGGGGCTGGTGAAGAAGAGATAGGG
>JAPLNA010000056.1:0-4078 GCA_026693065.1 Planctomycetota bacterium | reverse complement strand
ACCGGCGAACTGGTCGCCGACAGGGCGGGCGAGAAGGTCCACCCGACGGCCAGGCTGCCGTTGGCGACCTGGTAAAGGCTGGGCGCCAACTGCCCCGGGGGCGGGGAGTTGTCTTCCATGGCGTAGCCGACCACGCCGACTTGCTCGTTGCCATCCAGGCCCACGCTGAGCCGGCTGGCATAGGCCCACGAGGGGATGGCCCCCGGGGTCAGGGAAAGGATCTGGTAGGCGTAGACGTAGTGATCGGCGGGGATGACGAGGTTATTGGCGGGAGTGAACGGGAACAGTCCAGGCTTGAAGACGCAATAGTCCACGTTGGCCGTGACGTACGGCAGAGTGTATTGAATCGTGCCCTGATACTGTCCCGCCATGCCGGTGTTGGCGGATGTGAGAATTCCCGCGTCGGCCAAGCCGCACGCATACACCAGTGCCAGAACTGCCAAGCCTATTCCTACAACGTGTCGACTCAGCATTTCGATACCCTTTCCATAGTGACCGTTCCGGGGCCTATGGGCCGCCGGCGCTGGCCGACGGCGATCACGTACTGCCTACTTCCGTCTGCGTCGCAGGGCGACCAGAGCCGCCGCGGCCAGCAGGCTGAGGCTCGCCGGCTCGGGGATCAGGTTGTCCGGGGAGGGCAGATCGGCGGTTACGGCGAAGGTCGAGTCCTGTATGAAGCCTCCAATGGCGAGGGGCTTGTTGACGCTCCAATAGTCCAGGGCGTAGCTGGTTTGGGAGGCCTGCAGGCCGTCGAAGTACCAGGAGGCCATGGTGGCCTCCGCGGGCGGCGCCGGTTCGAAACTCACCAGCGACGGGGCCACGTCGCCCGCGCCCGTCGAGAACGCCCCGATGTTGATCGCCTCGTTGCTGGGCAACATCGGGATGGCGAACAGAGCGACGGCATGCTCGCCCTTGCTGGTCAGTTGGTACATGTAGTGGAACTGGCCCGCGCCGCTGTCCCACTCGACGACCCATTCCACGTCGGCCCAGAGGAAGGTGCCCGGGTGGTCGGGGCTTTCGGTCTTCAATTCCGACACGCCCTGCCAGGTAATCGAGTTCTCGTCGGTCCATCCGACGCGCCCGCTCAGACCGGCCAACGCGGGGGCAGAAAGGAAGACGGTCGCCAACGCCACAACCATTGCCCTGTTCATCATCCACTCCTCAAATGTCATCGGCTCGCGTGGTCCAACGTGCCGGCTCGGGCACTCCCGTCGCGGAACCGTTCTCTCTCACAACGCTCGCGGCCGACTGCTCGCCGACAACCGCGGCCTGATTCAGGATCTGAAGGAGCGAACACAACCTCGCTCCAACCCTCACAGCTTGGTGGCCCGCTACGACTCCACAGGCCAAGGCACGCTGGCATTCTACTTCGTCCCCGGGCGGCGTCAAGCAAAAACCACGATAAATCTGAATATGAGCTATCTTTCTGCAACACCCTAAGTGAATCACCGTACCCGCGAGGATGCCCGTCCAGCGCAGTCAACCGGCGGATGCGCCAGCAGTTATCTACAGATTCGGTGGATATTGGCCTCGATCGGTTCTGCCCAACGGGGCCGGGCCGTACACTTTGCGAGACCAACAGGGCGGCCCCGGTGCGGCGTGGCGCCCGCTGACCCCCAATGAGATCGACGCCCTCGTTCGCCACGGCAACCGGGCCGCCGACTGGGGCAAGCTGCTCGTGACCGACCCGTTCACGCCCGAGCTCGTGCGGAACTGCCAGTTCGAGGGCCTGGTGCGGCTGGGGAAGCTCGAGCCGGTGACGCTCTGGTTCCACGACTTCCAGACGCCCGCGGGGCTGACCAGCAGCCGGCTGGTCGAGTGCGACATCGGGGACGACTCGGCGATCTACCACGTGCGATACCTGGCCCATTACATCGTCGGGGCGCGGTGCATCCTGATGAACATCGACGAGATGCACTGCACCAACCACGCCAAGTTCGGCAACGGCATCGTCAAGGACGGCGAGAGCGAGGACGTGCGGGTGTGGCTGGACCTGGTCAACGAGACCGGCGCCCGCCGCGTGCTGCCCTTCGACGGCATGACCGCCGGCGACGCCTACCTCTGGGCGCGGTTCCGCGAGGATCGCCCGCTCATGGACCGCCTCAAGGAAATCACCCAGAAGCAGTTTGGCTCGCGGCGGGGTTACTACGGCCTGGTCGCCGACGACTGCGTGATCAAGAGCTGCCGGTTCATCAAGGACGTGCGGTTCGGCCCGTCGGCCTACGTGAAGGGGGCCAACAAGCTCAAGAACCTCACCGTCAACTCCAGCGACGAGGAACCCTCCCAGATCGGCGAGGGGGTGGAACTGGTCAACGGCATCATCGCCCGGGGCTGCCACGTGTTCTACGGCTGCAAGGCGGTGCGGTTCGTGATGGGCGCCTGCAGCAGCCTCAAGTACGGCGCGAGGCTGATCCACTCGTACCTGGGCGACAACTCGACGGTCTCCTGCTGCGAGATTCTCAACAACCTGATCTTTCCCTCCCACGAGCAGCATCACAACACGTCGTTCCTGATCGCCTCGCTGCTGATGGGGCAGAGCAATCTCGCCGCCGGCGCCACCGCCGGCTCCAACCACAACAGCCGCGCCAACGACGGCGAACTCCACGCCGGGCGTGGGTTCTGGCCCGGGCTGTGCGCCAACTTCAAACACTCCTCCCGCTTCGCCTCCTTCGTCCTGGCGGCCAAGGGAGACTACCCCTGCGAGCTCAACGTGACGCTCCCGTTCTCGCTGCTCAGCAACGACACGGTGGCCGGGCGGCTGGTGATCATGCCGGCGTACTGGTGGCTGTACAACATGTACGCGCTGTGGCGGAACGCCTGGAAGTTCCGCTCGCGGGACAAACGGGTGGTGAAGGCGCAGCACGTGGAGTTCGACCCGCTGGCGCCCGATACCGCCGAGGAGATCATCCGGGCGATGGGGCTTCTGGAGGCCTGGACGGGGGCGGCCCTCGCCGCCCGCGAGGGGGCGGACGCCGCCGACCCGACGGAACTGGCCCGGGCCGGGCGCGCCCTGCTGACCGCGCCGGCCGGCGCCGCCGGCGAGTTGGAGATCCTTGCCAAGGATATCGAGAAAAGCGAGCGCAAGGTCGTCGTGGTACGGGCTCAGGAGGCCTACGAGGCCTATCGCCAGATGCTCCTGACCTACGCGGTGACGACCCTGGCCGGTGCGTTCGAGGCCGCCCCCGGCGCCACCGTGGGCGAGATGGCGGCGGCCCTGGGCGGGCCCCGCGCGAGCGACTGGGTGAACCTGGGCGGGCAGTTGATTCCCGCCGGGCAGGTCGACGACCTGCGGGCGCAGACCCGCAGCGGAGAGCTGGCCACGTGGGACGATATTCACGCGGCCTATGACCGGTTGTGGCAGGAGTATCCGCGGGCGAAGCAGCGGCACGCCTGGGCGACGCTGTTATGGGTGCTGAAGACGCCGGCACTGACGCCGCGGACATGGGGGCAGGCCCTCGAGCGGGCCGTCGAACTCCAGCGGCTCATCGCCCAGCGGGTCCACCAAAGCCGGTGCAAGGACTACGAAGACTCCTTCCGCCGGGCGGTGTTCGAGTCGCCCGAGGAGATGCACGCGGTGCTGGGCGACGTGGAGGACAACACGTTCATCCGCCAGGTGCGGGAAGAGACCGACCGGATGATCGGGCGGCTGGAGGCGCTGCGACAGCGCGGCTGAAACGGGGCGCCGCCCCGTGGGTTATCGTTCGGCGTTCCGTCGGCGGGGAAGCAGGGGCACTCCCGCGACCAGAAGGGCCAGGCTGGCCGGCTCGGGAATGAATTCGACCGGCGGCGAGTCGGACCATTGCATCAGCGGGTCGCCGACGACGGTGTTGACGTAGGAGAGCTGCCAAGTGGCGCTCCAGGCGGCCTCGGCCCAGGTGTAGCCGTCCAACATCATGCGAACGACCTGGTCTTCCTCGGCAGTAGTGCCGGCCTTGGGTTCCTCGACGGCGCCCAGCGCGGCCGAGCCGCCTTTGGCGATCCATTCGGCCACAAGGGCCTGAGCGCCCGCCGCGCCCACTCGGTTGTTGCCCTGGATGAAACTGTAGGCGTTGAAGCTCTCGTACGATTGGAAGAACGC
>JAPLNA010000055.1:5542-24723 GCA_026693065.1 Planctomycetota bacterium | reverse complement strand
CTCCCCTTTCTTGGAGCCCCCGCAGGGAGGCGACTGAAGCGTCCGGGCGGCGGGCGTCAATCGCCCTCTGCGAGGGCTCTGGAGAAGAAGAGGAAGGGAGGGACCGACCCCCGCGATCCCCAGGCTCCTCCGTCGCCTGGGGCTACGCGTCCGCCGAAGGCGGACCCGCTGCGCGGACTTTGAGGCGGGGCTTCTATTGGCTGACGTAACGGGGCACCCCGGGGCACAGTCGACGTGGAAATGCCTTGACGTGAATGCCAGGCGTGCGAAGAATGATGTCACAGGCGTTGTTGCCGCCAACGGGGCGGCTGACCTGATGGACAGTCAAACCAGTTCTTGCGGCGGTGACGGCTTGAGAGGGACTCTGAGAAGCGACTTGCCGGTGTGGGCCGTGCTGACGGCCGTGCTGCTGGCGGTGGCGACGGGCGCTACCCCGGCGGGGCCCGCTCCGGGCGGCCCGGCCGTCGAGAGCGCCGAGGCTGCCATTCGCCGCTGTCCGGCGGTGGCGTTCATCAAGCGTCAGGCGGGCGGGCTGTCGGGCACCAATGCCACCATGCTCGCGCAGAGGACCGGAGTCGGGGCGGCCATCTGTATCTACAATCCCCCCGAGCCGGGCAAGCCCGCCCGGACGATCTTCGAGGACAAGGGCGGGTTCATCTTTGACATGTCGGCCTCGTACGATGGGGCCAGGCTGGTTTTTGCCTACAAGAAGGACGTTGCCCGGCGCGTCGATTCCTTCCACATTTATGAGATCAATATCGACGGCACGGGCCTGCGGCCATTGACGGCCGGGCCCTTCCACGACGTCAGCCCCGCCTACTTGCCCGACGGGCGCATCGTGTTCAACTCCACGCGGGTCGAGTCCTTTTCGGTCTGCCAGGACTTCCTGGCGGCCGCCCTGTACGTGATCGACGGCGACGGGGGCGATCTGCACCGGCTGGAGTTCAGCACGCTGTGCGATTGCACCCCCTTCGTGATGGAGGATGGGCGGATCCTCTTCACCCGCTGGGAGTACCAGGACAAGAACATCTTCTGCACGGAGGGGCTCTGGACGGTCAATCCCGACGGCACGCGGGTGCAGTTGTTCTACGGCAATACCTTGACGGTACCCAATGCCATGTACGGGGCCAGACAGATCCCCGGCACGGGCAAGGTCGTCTGCGTGATGGCGGCGCACCACTACCCGCCGCTGGGCGGCATCGCGATCATCGATCCCCGGCAGGGGCAGGAGAACCCCGCGGCCATGACCACCCTGACCCCCGAGGTGCCGTATCGCCCGACGGTGGGGGCCACGTGGCGAGATTGTAACTGGGGGCCCGGCGACGCCTTCTACCCTTGGTCGTTCACCGATCCCTGGCCGCTCGCTCAGGACCTCTTCCTCGTCAGCTACGGGGGCCCGCTCCAGGGCGGACCTCAGAGGTATCGCCTCTTCCTGCTGACGGACAAGGGCCGGAAGATCCCGCTCTACGAAGACCCCGCCACCTCCTGCTACAACCCCGTGCCGCTGGCCCCCAGGCCGCGGCCTCTGGCCCTGCCCGCCAAGCCCGCCCCCGCCGGCGGGGAGGGGGCCTTCTACGTGGCCGACATTTACCAGGGCCTGGGCAGCGGCGTCAAACGCGGCGACGTGAAGGAACTCCGCATCCTCTCCCAGTCGCCCAAGAAGTGGAACACGGAAGGCCCGCGATACAACGATCACTACCCGGTCATCGGGTACGGTTCGTATTACGTCAAGGTCCTGCTGGGCACGGTGCCGGTGCACGAGGACGGGACGGCCTACTTCAAGGCCCCGGCCGGGATCGAGCTCTATTTCGAGGCCGTCGATGCCGACGGCAAGGAGATCCGGCGGATGGGCACGGTCACCCAGATCATGCCCGGCGAGGTGCAGGGGTGCATCGGCTGCCATGAGCCGCGGACCCAGGCCCCTTCGAATGGCAAACTGGGCGTGTCGGCCAGGCTGGCCCGGGGGCCCGACGCCATCGCTCCGCCGCCCTGGGGCGCGGGGCCCGTGAGTTACATCAAGCAGGTCCAGCCCGTGCTGGACCAGTACTGCGTGCGCTGCCACGAGGGCCCGGCCCCCAAGGGCAAGCTCGACCTGTCGGGCGACCGCGACCGCCTGTTCTGCATGTCGTATGAGAACCTGATCTCGCGCGGGCTGGTCGACTACTACTACATCAACCAGGGGCCCACGGGCAATTTCCCGCCGCTTCAGAGCGGCGCCCGCGTCAGCCGCCTGACGAAGTTGATCGAGGCCGCCCACGCCGACGTGAAGGTGGACGACCTGAGCCGCCGCAAACTCTACGCGTGGATCGACGCCAACTGCCCCTATTACGACACGTGGGACATGTCCCGCCCGCATTCCCTGGGCGGGCGAGACGCCTGGACCGTGCCCAATGGCGGCAACCCCCAGCCGGCGCCCTGGCGGGCGGATTTCGACAAGCTCTTCGCCGCCCACTGCGCGTCCTGCCACAATCCCGACGTCCCGCACACGTGGATCAACCTCTCCCGCCCGCAACACAGCCGCGTGCTGGCTGCCCACCTGGACGTCGCCGCGGGCGGCCTGGGCATACAAGCCCCGCGCGACGGTCGTAAGCCGCCGATCTTCCAAAGCACAGCCGACCCGACCTACCAGTCGCTCCTTCGCATCCTGCAGGCCGCCAAAGAAACCCTGGACGCCCACCCTCGCATGGACATGCCCGGCGGCAAACCCCTGCCCCAGGAGCGCAGTTTCGGCAAAACCTTCTGACCCCGCCGCCAGCTTCGCAAGGTTCGTCGGGTTGGATGTCCGTCCTTGCCAGGCCGGGGCGGCGGCGGTAGCATGCGAATTGGAAGCACCTGGATGCGCCTGGAAGCGCCTGGAAAAACTTTCGGGGAGCGTGGAAACATGATCTCACGAGTGCATGGCAGCATATGGCAGGGCATTGATGCGGTCGCGTGCGAGATCGAGGCCTGTTGCGTGATCGGTTCGCCGGCGGGCGACCGTCCAGGCGGCGAGGGCCGCCGAGGAAAGGGCTGGAAGAAAGGGCTCCGTGGTGATAAGGTGCCATCATGTCACTAACAACTATCAGGCTTCGGAATTTCAAGTCATTCGAAGACAGCGGCGAGATCGTTCTGGCTCCCCTCACCGTGGTCTTTGGACGGAACAACACCGGCAAATCATCCATTCTTCAGAGCCTGCTTGTTCTGCGTCAGACATTGGATTCACCGACCGACGTGGCTCGCCTCAATTTGCGAGGGCCGGCGTACTTGGCGGGGGCTTACGCCGACATAGTACACATGCATCAAACCAGGCAGAGCGTAACATTCCACCTGGGTGTGGCGGCGAGCGGAACTGCGCGTGGGGGGCAACTGGAACTGGAATTCCGGTCCGATGAACCACAGCCGCCACGTCTGAAACGATTGGCGATCACTACGGCACAAGGCAATACGCTCGTGATCAGTCCGGGTCGAGGTGCGGGCGGGCCGTATGAACTGGCGATCGACGGTGACCACCTGGGCGTGGACAAGAAGGCCAACTTTCGGTTCTCTGTCAACCAGTTCTTTCCGTTGATTGGCGAGGAACCTTCCCGCGTGGGTCGCCCCAACGCCCGTCGCGAGAAGATTCGGTCGGCAGCGCGTCAGATACTCAAGACGGTGGAAGAGTCCCTCCGTTCGACTCGCGCCGTCGGGGCGTTCCGTCGCCAGCCCGACCGGCGATACGAGTATCAGGGCAGGCCTCCGGAGGCCGTGGATACCACGGGGCACCACGTCATCGATGCTTTGGTGGAAGACACTAACCGAAGGCGCCATGGCGGCCATCTGGTGCGAAGCGTCAACCGATGGTTGGAGAGGGTTGGGCGAGTGCGGTTGATGCCCATCCGGGCCATTACGCGGCAGACAAAGATATACGAGATTCGGCTTAAGGATACCGACTCGGGACGATGGGCCAATTTCGCCGACGTGGGGTTTGGTATCGGGCAGGCCCTGCCCATCCTTGTGGAAGGCCTCCGTACCCCGGCGGAGGGAACATTCCTCGTTCAGGAACCGGAGATCCACCTGCACCCCGACGCCCAACTGGCGATGGCGGATTTCCTCATCGACCTGGTGCGCTCTGGCCGCAGGGTGATCGTGGAGACGCACAGCGAGAACATCCTGCTGCGGATTCGCAATGCGGTTGTTCAGCACACAAAGGCCGGTCCCTCCAGCAAGAAAGGCCTTTCCCGGGACGAGGTGAGCATCGTTCACGTGAGCAAGACCGAGGGTGGCGCCAGCGCGACTTCGCCGTTGGTTCTGGACGAACTGGGCCAAATAAAGAATTGGCCGGCAGGGTTCATGGACGAGGCAACCGAGGAACGCATGCGAATCATGGAGACTATGGCAGGGGTATCGCCTGAGGGGGGACAATGACCGACTTGGTGGTTGTGGACACCGTCGTTCTGCAAAAGGCAAACGCGCCCGTCAGTGGGGACGTCAACACAAGGTCCAAGTTCGCCAAGAGACTGAAACTCCTCGCCGGACTTCGGGATCGTCGGCTTACCGTCCTGATCAGCGAGAAGCTCCTTGCCGAGTACCGCAAGCAGATACCCACCCCACGGAACGACTATCTCAAGGCTTTCTTTGAGTTGCTCGCCTACCCCGGCGTGGCAGTGAGAAACTGGAGCTCCTGGTCAGGATATAACCGCAGCCATGCGGCGGGTTGCAGATTCCCGAGGGAGGACTACCATGTCCTCCGGACGGCAATCTGTCAGGCCGGGGCGACCATCCTGTCCGAGGAACACAGGATGCTGGTCACCGACAAATGCATCCACCGGAAACTGAATGTGCACGTGATTGATCCCACGACGTGACCGGACGGCCACGCGATTCGGAATGAAACGCCCATGGCGGGGAGCTTGAAGACATGATCTCACGAGTGCATGGCAGCATATTGCAGGGCATCGATGCGGTCGCGTGCGAGATCGAGGCCGATGTCACTTCCGGCACCGATCCGGAGGTGAAGCTGGTGGGGATGGCCGAGACGGCGGTGAAGGAGTCGGTCAGCCGGATTCAGGCGGCGTTGAGGAATAGCGGGTATCGCTGGCCGGGGCCTAAGGTGACGATCAATCTCGCCCCGGCCGACGTGAAGAAGGACTCGGCGGCGTTTGACTTGCCGATTGCCCTGGCGGCTATGCTGGCGGGGGGACAGTTCGCGACGGAGAAGATCGATCAGTATTTGATCCTGGGCGAGTTGGCGTTGGACGGGCGGGTGCGGCCGGTGAAGGGGTCGCTGGCGACGGCGATGCTCGCGGCGAAACTGCAGGCCGAGCAGGGGGGCAAGGTAAAAGGGGTGATCGTGCCGGCTGACAATGCCGCCGAGGCCGCCGTGGTCAGTGGGATCGACGTGATTGGCGTGCGGTTTCTCTCCGACGCCGTGGGTTTCCTCACCGAGGCCCTGCCCATCGAGCCGACGGTGGTGGACCTGGAGGCGATCTTCCAGGTGGCGGGCAAATACGACGTGGACTTCTCCGACGTTCGCGGGCAGGAGTCGGCCAAGCGGGCGTTGATCATCGCGGCGGCGGGGCACCACAACATTCTGATGATCGGCCCGCCTGGGTCGGGCAAGACGATGCTGGCCAAGAGGCTGCCGACGATCCTGCCGCCATTGACGATGGAGGAGTCGCTGGAGACGACGCGGGTGTACTCGGCCCGGGGGCTGCTCGAGCCGGGCCAGAGCCTGATGGCGACGCGCCCGGTTCGGACGCCGCACCATTCCTCGAGCGCCGCGGCCCTGGTGGGCGGGGGCACGCTGCCCCAGCCGGGGGAGGTCTCCCTGGCGCATCACGGGGTGCTGTTCCTGGACGAACTGCCCGAATTCCAGCGCCCGACGCTCGAGATGATCCGCCAGCCGCTCGAGGACCGCTGCGTGACCATCCCGCGCGTGCGGAGCACGATGAAATTCCCGGCCAACATGATGCTCGTGGCGGCGATGAACCCCTGTCCGTGCGGGTTCTACGGCGACCCGAAGCGGGCCTGCTCGTGCACGCCGACGAAGATCGAGAACTACCGCGGGCGGGTGTCCGGCCCGCTGCTGGACCGGATCGACATTCACGTGGAGGTCCCGCCGGTGGCCTGGCGCGAGCTGCGGAGCACGACGGAGGGGCTTTCGTCGGCGTCGATGCGGGTGCAGGTGGTCGCCGCCCGGAACGCCCAGCGGCGGCGGTTCGCCGCGACCGACAACGGCGCGACGACCACGAACGCGACCATGACCAGCCGCCAGGTGCGGCACTACTGCAAGCTCGACGCCGCCGGCGAGGTGCTGCTCAAGCAGGCCCTGACGGAAATGGGCCTCTCCGCCCGCGCCCACGACAAGGTGCTGCGAATCGCCCGGACCATCGCGGACCTGGAGGAGGCCGAGAACATCGCCCCGCATCACGTGGCCGAGGCGGTACAGTATCGCCGGCTGGATCGGAAGATGTGAGAACGGTAGCCAGTAGCCAGTAGCCGGTAGCCGGTGACGAACAGCCCGACTACCGCGATGCGCATGGAGATCCACATCCGATCGTCGCGGCAAAGCGTACTCGCCCGCTCAGGTTCCGAAACTCGATGGCCGTGCCGTCTTCGTTGAGCCTGGCGCCCTTCGGATCCGGCAGCGAAAGGATCTTCCGTCCATCGGGCAGACGGATGTGCAGCAGGACGCGGTTGTCACCCGTGCCGGCGAGGTCCACGAATCCGCTCACGCGGCGGGATTTCCTGTCATAGCGCATCTCGTAGGAAAGGCGGCCGAGGTGTGTGGCGAATCCCCTCGCGCCGAGCGGCTGTCCGCTGCCCAGCCAATGCCGGGCGGCGCCCCGGGCCAGGTGAAGCGTGCGGCCGTCCTCCATGGCGAGGGCGTCGCGGAGGAGGCGGCCGGCGTGCCGTGATTGAGGGTGGCGTACAAGTAGCGGGCGGCCGCATCGCCGTCGGCGCGCAGGAGCAGCACTTCGGCGAGGTTGTCCAACGTAATGCCCACCCACATGCCGTCCTTCATCCAGCCGGTGTGCACGGGGATGCCGCCGGGGCTCATGCGAGCCTCGAACTTGCGGATCGTTCCGGAGATGAGTTCATGGCCCGGCGGCAGGATGCGGCAGGGAAACGCCGCGTACAGCGCGCCCCAGCGGCTGCCCTCGGACCGGCCGGGCACGCCCGGGATCCAGCGATACCCGTTCTCCGCCATGGCCCCGTCGTTCATGGCGAGGTTCAGATCACGGATCGCCCTCGTATGGATTCGCCGGAGGACGGGCAGGTCCTTCTTCCTGCCCAGAATGCGGGCGGCCTCAACCGTCATGGCGTCGGCGAAGACAGCCAGGATGTTGTGAGGCAGGAAGACTCCGTAGAAACTGCCGTCGGCTCCCATGAGCCCGCAGTCCCCCATGCCGCGAGGCATGAGTCCATAGGTAAGGGGCCGCTTGCCCTTGAGCAGAATCCGGGTCCGTTTCCGCTGACTCTCCTGCCAACGGGAGCTGGCTGCCATGCGAGGGAAGACCGCGGCCAGATAGCGTCTGTCGCCCGTGAGGCGGTAGTGCTCCATGATCGCCCAGGCCTTGAACCCCGATACACCCCATACGTAATGGCACCAGCCTTCGGGATCGGCCCAGTTGCCATCACGGCCCTGCAGCCGGAGGAACGGGCCGGCGTTGCCGGCAGCCTCTTTGTGCAGGCCGAGCTGATCGAAGAGCACGGAGGCAATCAGGGGCTCGCCCGAGTTGGGCGCCCGGTAGCATTCGGTGCCGGGGACACCTACGACGGCCCCGCCGGCCACGGGCTCGCGCATGACAAAGCAGTCGGCCAGGCAGGCGCGGAAGGCATTCTCGACGTCGGAATCGGGAATCGTGATTTGTGCCGCTCGGCGGATAAGGCGGCGCCACGCCGATTGGGCCGAGTCGAATTCCCGCGACCAGTTCTTCTTGCGCAGGGCAGGGAGAGCGGCTTCGTAGGCCCGGTAGGGGCGAATGAGCCAGGCGGTGCGATGTTCGCCCGGTCGGAGCGTCCACGATAGACACAGCGTGCTGGGCGCGGGGACGGGATTCAGATCGCCGCCGACGGCGAATACGATCACCCGGTCGGCCCGATCCTGCCAGCCGGCCAGCAACACGTCGGCGTCCCACTCCGGCTGTACCCACGCCGGGTTATACCCGGACCAGTTGCCGGGCTTTTCGCACCGCAGGGCAACGCGGCGCGTTTTCTTGCCGGCATTGGCTACTTCGACGCGGACAATGGCGGCCGTGGCGCCACCGGCCACCTCCAGACGCGCCGTGACGGATGAGTCCTCGTAAACGTTCTCCAACACCGGCAGCCAGCCTTCGGCGCGGGTCCAGCGGCTCTGCCCGAACGGATGTCCGTCCAACTCGGGTTTGATGTGGACCTCCCATTCTGTCTTGGGGACAACAAAGGCGGCCAGGGGCTTGTCGCGCAGGTTGTCGTAGGTCCAGGCCATTCGCAACCAGCCGGGATGAGCGTCCAGCAGCGTCTTGTCGCTGCTGTCGGGCAAAGCCACGGTCAATCGGTGCGGCGTGGCAAAAGCATATTTGAAATCGACGTGCTCGGCGCCGCGGTTGCCGTCACTCCGTTTCATCATCGTTCTCCTGAACGCGTTGCCTATCGTATCGACAGGGCCGGGGTTTTCCCTCATTCTTCGTGCGAGGGCGGCGGCATCGGGAGCAGTCGTGGATGGCCCAGGAACAACGGGGTTTTGGTCGGCGGGGGATTTACGTCCGTGACCATGTTCCCGAGCCACTGATACGTGACCTTCAGGTTGGGTCGCGCAGGCCATATTCCGCTTACTTCGTGCGTGAAGTGAACGAGGGGATAGGTGATCGTCAGTTCATCGCCCGGAGCGACATGGTCGAATTCAACGTGACTGCCGGACCATTTCACGGGTACCGATTGGACTCCGACAAAAGCGCGAACGGCGTCGCGCGGCGCCCAGTGCGGTGGCCGCAGGAAGAACGTGTCCCTCACGCCCGCCTGAACGGTCAGGCGTCCGACTTCCGGAAAGAACGAGACCGCGCGGCCCCATTTCGACTCGCGGCTGAAGCACAGGTTCACATAGACTCCGGCCGGGCCGAGTTTCGACGCTTCCAGCCGGTCGATGACGTTCGACCAGGTCGTATAGATCGCTCGCATTCCCTCGGGTGCGCAACAGCCGGCGAGCTCCCAATAGGTCATGCCGAGCAACTCGTTTTCCCAGTCGTTGAGGCCCGAGTAGGCGGCGACCGCCCCCTGGAACTTCTTGAGCGTTTCGAGCCCGTTGCGAATGTCTTCTTCGCTGCGGCCCGCGTTTTGTCGGCGATATTCGGCCTCGAACGCGGGCGTCATGACGAACTGGCGGTTGCTGATGATGTTCCGCAGGTAGCGCTCGGTATAGTCGAAGTACTCGGGATATCCGGCGCGGGCGATGACCGCGGCGCAGGACATCATGTCGGAAAGACAACAGGTCTCATCACCGAGATGTCCCCCCGTGGCCGGGAACCAACCCGTGCCGGTGCCCTGGCTGAGCCAGAAGTCCCAGGCCCGTCGAACGAATTCAACATAGCGGGCATCGCCGGTCACCAGGCCCAGGTGGGCGACTCCCCACAGGGCATGCATGGTGACGTGTCCGTGGCCGACGAAGCGGCCATCGGGCTTGAAGCGAATGCCATCGGGTTGGGCTCCGGTGATAATCCCTTGGGCGTAGGCCTTGGCGAAATCGAGGGCTTCCGCGTCGCCGGTTGCCAGGTAGTAGTTGACCAGCGATCCGACAGCGGGCGCCGGTTGCACGTTCCAACCGTTGGGGACCGGCGTGCCGTCCTGTTTCACCATTCCGCCGCCGACGGGGGAGTAGCATGTGTCGGGCGATGGATACACCATCACGCGCTTCAGGCGGAGCATGATCTTTCTCGCCGTTGCCTTCGACCTCTCGTCGCCCGTTCGGCGGGAATCCTCGGACAGCGCAAACAGGATCTTCGTGGCGCCCCAGATGTGGTAGCCGTACTCCTCCTTCTTCCACACCCGGGCGCCATCGCCTTCGTTATAGGCGCCGGGGTGGGCAAGCACGGTCCCATCCTCCTGCACGTAGCCGAGCAATCGGCGATGGAAGGCCGCTTCCGTCTCCTTGCCGGCTGACGATCCGCTGACCTCGCGCATGTAGTACCATTCCCAGTTGATGCGAGCGTCGGTATCGCAGGGCACCACGGGATCGTGTCCAGGCGGTATGGGAGGACACCCATACAAATGGCACTGGAAGACCGGTTCGTAGTTGAGCTCCTTCCGAGGCGTTTGGATCAGGTAGTTCATCGCCCACTGGGCCATCCGCTTCAAGTCGATGTCGTTCGTGGGTGTTCCCGAAGACAGCGGAGCAATCTCCGCGGACGCCTTCACGGCAACGTGAACCTCGCTGATTGTGCCGGTGATACCTTTGATCTCGATCGGCGAGGTCTTGTTCGTGCCGTTTGATTTGTTCATCTTCTTGTACTCCATGAGCAGCGATCCGGGGGGCTGGGCTGTTTACCGATCTGGGATTGCCCGGATGAACCTGCCCGTGACCGCCGTGGGCGTCTGATCTGTGAGTATCTCTCGCCGCCAGGGGGCTTCAAGTGTTTTCTGGACGCCCAGGCCGATGGTTCTGCCAGTGCCCGCGGCGGGGACTTGGACTCGCCCCCCACGAAATCGCCATGTTGCTGAAACACCGGCCGGCTTGACCTTCCGCCATCCATAGGCTAGCGTGGTGACAGAGGATCAGCGGCAGACCGGCATGCAGAACGATTACAGACATGGGCGGCAGGTTCGTTGGAAGGAACGTAGGCTTTTGTCCACGGTCTCCGGGATGACTATGCTGGCCAATCGCCTGCCGATAGCCCTGCCGCCGCTTGCAATGGCCAGGCCGTGAGGTATCGGAGGCTGGATCGGAAGATGTGAGGCAGACAGTAACCAGTCATCAGTAATCGGTAGCCCGTGAGGAACAGCGACTCGCCTGCGGTGTTTGGCGGGGGATTTCGGCGAGACCGTGATCGCCTGGTCGTTCAACTTCACGAAGGCCGCCGAGGAAAAGAATGCCGAGAGCCTGCTGGTCATTCGCAGCAAGGAACTGGCAGCCAAGTACCTGGAGAACTGGCAGTTTCACGCGAAGAATTCGGAAGCGTATACTGGCCGGTGAAAGATGGCGAAGCATGTGGAATGGTGGCAGAGATGGGCGGTGTTGATGCCCGGAGTGGTCCGGCGACACATACGCGTGGGCGCTACGTTTGTCGCCCGCCCAGCGCCACGGTTGTATTCCGCCGTTTACACCATCGTCGCCCAGACCATGGCCTTGACCACATCGGGTCACCGTGATATAAGTCAGCTTCTGGAAAGGGCGAGTTATGATCCGGTATAAGTGCAAGAACTGCTCCGCCGATCTTGAAAGTCCAGACACTGTAGCGGGCCACAACGACACATGTTCTGAATGCGGCGAACTCAATCGCGTGCCCCTCGTTGGCCAGAAGCAGAGCCTGCCCACCGTAGAATCTCGATCTCCTTCTCCCGGCAGCGGTACGAAGTCGGAATCCCCCAACTGGGAACCACCAACGCCCGAAGAACAGCGGGCAATCGCTCGGGAGAATCTGTCAACCACGTCGCGATACAAGCCGGAGTTTTTCGGCGGCGTGTTCTACCTACTGGGGGGGATTACTCTCGTCGGCAGTATACTCGCGGCACTCTTGGTTGCAGAGAAATCCGGTGCCATAGCTGCCTACATTGCCTGTTCGGGCATCGTCTCCGGAGTCTTTCTTATCGGCTTCGGCGTCAACCTCGACTACCTCAAGCAAATCGCGGTGAACACTTACCATATCCGCCGAGCCATCGAAGCCCAACAGCCCTCCGCCAAGAATGCCCCTTCGGGAGCCAAGGATTCTTCGGCGAAGTAGCTGGCCGGAGGCCCTGTTGCGGATTATGCCTGTCCCTCCCGAAACTCCCGTCGTCCTTGATTCTACAGTGGCTACGTTTCTTGCCGAGAGCAGGGCGTCGCGGTAAGATTCCAGCCATGCACCATAGCCACAGACATGAGCGGCAGGCTCGTCGTCACGAACGTAGGCTTTTGTGCACGATCTCCGGCAAGGCGATGCTCGCCGAGCGTCCGCCGACGATCTTGCCGTCGCTTATGATGGCCAGGCTGTGCAGTATCGGCGGTTGGATCGGAAAATGTGAGGTGGTAGCCAGTAGTCGGTAACGAAAAGGAATGCTTTCATGAAACGAATGGCCGTCGGAGTGTTGGTGGTGTTGCTGGCGTGTGCGGCGACGGAGGCGGGGAATCGGTTGAATCTGTTGCCGACGCCCAAGGTGTTGAAGATTGATGGCGGGGCGATGCCGCTGACGGCCGAGGGGCGGATTGTCGCGACGGACGCGAAGCTCAAGCCGCTGGCGGAGATCTTGGCGGATGAGATTCTGCTGATTACGAAGAACAGGCCCGCGGTGGTGGCGGGGGAGGCGAAGGCGGGGGACATCGTGCTGACGATCAACCCGGGCCTTCGCGCCGACGCGGATATCTGGACGGTGCACGGGCAGGACGTGGTGCAGGTGCGGGACTACGCCCACACCGTCTCGGTGACCGACCGGGTGGCGATCGAGGGGTGGGACTACCGCGCGGTGTGCGAGGGCACGGCGACGCTGCTGCAGGCGATCGTGCTCGAAGGCGAGAAGGTCTCCGTGTCGAAGATGACGGTGAAGGACTGGCCGTATTCGGATTACGGGGCGATCATGATCGACTGCGCGCGGGAGCATCAGCCGCTGGCCGTGCTGAAGACGGCGGCCGAAACGTGCCGGATGTTCAAGATCCGCTATCTGCACCTGCACTTGAGCGACGACAGCGCGTTCACGTTCCCGTCGACGGCGTATCCGCTGGCCAGCAGCATCCACTACCCGCCGACGATCCCCTATACGCTCGAGGAGCTCAAGGAGCTGGTGGCGTACGCGGACGCGCGGGGAGTGACGTGCGTGCCGGAGATCGAGGGCCCGGGCCACTGCACCGCCCTGGTGGAGGGCATGAAGGGCAAGCTGGGGCGGCCGGGGGCGCGGGTGATGGACGTGGTCAATCCCGACATCTACCCGCCGCTGGACACGATCATTGGCGAGATGTGCGAGGTCTTCAAGAGCTCGCCGTACATTCACGTCGGCGGGGACGAGGTCGAGCCGGGCGGGTACATCGGCCAGCCGCACGTGCAGAAGTACATGAAGGAGCACAATCTGACGGGCGAGAGCACGGTCTGGCGGCCATACGGGGAGAACATGGCCCGGATCGTGAAGAAGCACGGGAAGAAGACGATCATGTGGGACGGCAAGCCCCTGGGCGTGCCGCTGGACCGCGAGCTGGCCAAGGACATTATTCTGTACGCCTGGTTCCCCGGGGCCGGGGGGCGGGTGGCGCAGAACATGGGATACACGACGATCACCGTCCCGTGGGACTCACCGCCCTTCCCCGAGTGCAGCATGTTCACGGGCAACGGCGACGTGCTGTCGCGAAAGGACAGGGTGCTGGGCTATTGCCGCCCGATGTGGGAGATGAACCAGGTGTCGCTGGCGTTGAACTACCTGCCCGGGGCGCCGGAGCGGCAGGAGCGGACGTGGGGGCCCGACAACGTGATCGAGGAGGATTACCGCGAGAAGCGGATGGCCCGGCAGAACGCGCGGCTCTTCATGATCGTGCGTCCGGTGACGTTCGGCTTCGAGGGCGCGATCAAGGACGGGGTCTTCAACGAGCCGATCACGGTTCGCATGAGCACCATCGTGCCCGGCGGGCAGATCCGGTACACGCTGGACGGCCTGGAGCCGACGACGGCGTCGGCCCTCTACGAGAAGCCCCTCCGGGCGGCGGAGAGCCTGAACGTCCGCGCGGCGGTGTTCGACAAGGAGGGCAGGAGGCTGGGCAACACGGCCGTCGGAACGCCCCTGCGATACGTGCATTTCGAGTCCAGCCTGACGACGGGCAAGCCGGTGAGCGCCTCGTCCGTAGGCGGCACGCCCGCGGCCCCCGAGAACGCCGAGTTCGCCGCCGACGGCTGGGTGGACGAGACGAAGTTCTGGGGCACGATTCCCGCCCCGCAGTGGTGGAAAGTGGACCTGCAGAAGGAATACTCCGTCGACCGCGTGCAGGTCGTGCCGCTGTTCGACGGCATCCGCTACTACCAGTACACGGTGGACGTGTCCACCGACGACAAGACGTGGACGCCCGTCGCCGACGCGAGCAAGAACACCACGCCGGGGACGGAGAAGGGCTTCATGCACAAGTTCGCCCCGACGAAGGCCCGGTTCATCCGGGTGACCGTTCTGAAGAACAGCGACAACCCCGCCACCCACATGGTCGAGGTGCGGGCGTGGGAGGCAGGCAAGTGAAAGGATCACGCGTGAAGTCCCAGAAGGCATCGACACTCCAGCAGCGGCTGAAATGGTTCCATGAGGCCCGGTTCGGGCTGTTCATTCATTGGGGCGTCCATGCCGTGATGGGCCGGGGGGAGTGGGCGATGTTCTTCGACCGCATCCCGGCCCGGGAGTATGCCAAACTCGCCGACCGCTTCCGGCCCAAGCGGTTCGACGCGGACGCGTGGGCTCAACTGGCCCTCGACGCGGGCATGAAGTACATGGTGCTGACGACGCGGCACCACGACGGGTTCTGCCTGTTCGACAGCAAGGTGTCGGACTTCACGTCCGTCAAGACGGCGGCGGGGCGGGACTTCGTGGCCGAGTACGTGCAGGCCTGCCGCAAGGCCGGGCTGAAGGTGGGGCTGTACTACTCGCTGATGGACTGGCGGTTTCCGGGGTACTTCAATTACAAGTCGAACCCGGCGAGCGCGGCGGCCCTGCGTCAGCAGTGCCACGACCAGGTGCGGGAGTTGCTGACCAACTACGGCAAGATTGACGTGCTGTGGTACGACGGGCTGTGGCTGAACCACGAGGCCGGGCCGGACGAGACGTGGGCGAAGTTCTGGAAGTCCAAGGAACTCAACGCCATGGCCAAGCGGCTCCAGCCGGACATCCTCATCAACAATCGCGCGGGCATTCCGGCGGACTTCGGCACGTGCGAGGGTCACGTCAGTGCGGCCGAGCCGGGGCAGGCGTGGGAGGCGTGCATGACGATGAGTTCGGGATGGGGGCAGATCAAGCACGACGTGAACTTCAAGACGACGGTGCAGTTGCTTCAGCATCTCGTGGCGGCCGCGGCGGGGGAGGGCAACTTCCTCCTGAACGTCGGGCCCGGCGCCGACGGTACGATCCGGAATGCCGAAACCAGCCGTCTGCGGGAGATGGGACGCTGGCTGAAGGTCAACGGCGAGGCGATCTACGGTTCGCAACGATTCAGCGGAATCCCCGCGGAATTCGGATACCTTTGGACGCGAAAAGGGAAAGACTGCTACCTGCACATCTTCCACTGGCCGGGCAAGGAGATGGTGATCCCGCTGGTGAAGTCGAAGGTGGTTTCGGCGACCGTCCTGGCCACCGGGCAGCGTGCGAAGGTCCGCCGGGAGTGCAACGGAAGGACCGTTCTGTACGGTCTTCCGGAAACGCCCCCGGACAAGTATATCACCACGATCCGCATCCGTTTCGCGGGCGAGCCGGAGGCCGTCAAGGTCACCGATCCGGCGGCCTGGTTGACCGGAGAGGCGGCGGGCCCGGCCCGGTGAGGCGGGGTAATCCTGTTAACGCAAGGCGGCAAACCCATGGTCGAATTATGCAGGTGGTCGTGGCGGTTCCATTCCCCGCAGCCGGCGCGGAGCGCCCTGACGGCAGCGTTGCCGGAGGCCCGGTTCGCGGACCCCGCGAGCCCCACCGAGGGCTTCACCGTCACGTTCACGGTGAACCTGAAGCCCTTCGACGGCGAGAGAACCATTCTCGAAATCCCCGGCGTGCTCCGGGTGGTGCTGCGAAAGCACGACCCCGCTGACCGCAATCCGCAGAACTACCCGGCCTTCAAGATGCCCGACGGCTCGGCGCCCGTTCTGGAGGCGAACCTGGGCCTTCGTTCCGTCGAGCATCCGGAATGGACGAACATGGTCGTCGGGATTCCGCTGGCGATGCTGCCCACCCCCGAGGGCGAACACGACGTCGTCCTGAACTTCTCGGGCGTGCGCTGGACGATGTACGTCGACGGCGAGCTGCTCGATAACGACTTCCCGTTCGGCTATCCGCAGTGGTCGGCCAGGAACACGTGGAAGCTGGACGCCCAGTACGTCAAGGCCGCCGCGTTGCACCTGCCCGGCATCGAGCCCGAGAGGACAGCCGCCCAGACTCCCGCGCCGGGGCCGGGGATTCAGTACTGGCTGCCGCGGGGGCACAACAACTGGGTGGGCGACGTGGCGACGATCTTCCACAAGGGTCGGTATCACGTGTTCTATCTGTACGACCGCCGGCATCACAACAGCAAGTTCGGGCGCGGGGCGCACTACTTCGAGCACATTTCCACGAGCGACTTCCTGACCTGGACCGAGCACGAGGCCGCCACCCCGCTGGAGGAGCAGTGGGAGTGCATCGGCACGGGCGTGCCGTTCGTCTTCCAGGGCAAGCTGTGCGTCAGTTACGGCCTGCACACCACGCGGGTGTATCCGCGGGAAGAGACGACGCTGCCGGTGCAGTGGGACTACCTGAAGGCGCACGGGCGGACGGGCACATTCCCGCGAGCGACCACGCCGGGCGCGCCCGCCGGCTCGACGTATGCCGTGTGCACCGAGGGCTTCACGCACTTCACGAAGTCGAACATCATGTTCCACCCGTGCGAGAACCCGAGCGTGTACACCGACCCGAGCGGGCAGTTGCGGCTGCTGGCCAACGCGGGTTCCAACGGCATCTGGGAGTCCGACACGGTCGACGGGGGCTGGCGGTGCGTGAGCGAGGGCTTCCCGCCCGGGGGCGACTGCACGTTCTTCTTCCGCTGGGGGGCGTTCGATTACATCATCGGCGGCTTCACCGGCCTGTGGTCCAAGCCGGCCGGCTCGCCCGACTCGGCCTATCAGGACGTCGTCACTCAGGGGCTGGACTTCTACGACGGCTCGAACGTCCCCTCGATCGTCGAGGTCACGGGCGGGCGGTTCCTGATGGCCGCGTGGATCCCCATCCGCGGGTGGGGGGGCAACCTGGTCATCCGCGAACTGGTCCAACGCCCCGACGGGCGGATCGGCTCGAAGTGGATGCCGGAGATAACCCCCGCGGCCGGCAAGAGCGAAACCCTCGCGGCGAAGCTGACGGGCATGACGACGTTCCCGGCCGCGGCCAAGGCGTTTCTGTTGAGCTTCACCGTGCAACCCGCGCAGGCGAAGAAGGGGCGATTCGGTATCGCGATGCTCCCCGCCAACGGCGAGGAGGCCGCCTGCGAATGGCAGGTGAGTCTGGACAACGCCCGGGCGCAGTTCGCCCCCGGTACGCTGACGGGCTTTGCCGGCCGGGAAAAAACGCTCCGCGAGGGCGGGGCGCCTCACTCGGCCGGCGACTACGCGATCGAAAACCTCATCGACGTGGAAAAACCCTTCACGGTCCGTCTGATCGTCAAGAACTGCGACAAGATCGGCGGGGCCCTGGTCGACGCGGAAATCGCCGGCTGCCGCACTATGATTTCGTATCGCCGCGAGTTGACCGTGAAGAAACTGGTCTTCCGGGCCGAGGGCGTGGAACTCAAGGACGTGCAGGTCGCGCCGCTCGTGGAACGGTAGATGGTTTCTCCGTTCGGGGCAGGGAGAACCACGAAGACCACAAAGCACACGAAGGACACAAAGGACAGAAAGAATGAATAGAAAAGAATCTTCTTCTTTCCTCCCTTTGTGTTCTTCGTGTGCTTTGTGGTCCGGCGAAGGCGGATGGTTCCCGTATCGCCCATCTTCAACGAGGCCATGAGGCGCAGCGATGGCACAGAATGAACTTCACGTTGTTACCGGTGCATTCGGGTACAGCGGCAAGCGGATCGCGGCCGGGCTTATCGAGGCTGGGCACAGGGTGCGGACGCTGACGAACTCACCCGGCCGGCCCAACCCGTTTGGCCCGAAGGTCGAGGTGTGCGGGTATCACTTCGACGATCCGGCGAAGCTGGGCGAGTCGCTTCGCGGGGCGGCGGTGCTGTACAACACGTACTGGGTGCGGTTCGACCTGCGGGGGCATTTCAACCAGGCCGAGGCGGTGGAGAACTCGAAGAAACTCTTCGCGGCGGCCCGGGCGGCCGGGGTGAGGCGGGTGGTGCACGTGAGCATCACGAACCCGTCGGAGGATTCGCCGCTGGCGTACTTCCGGTGCAAGGCCCTGCTGGAGCGGGCACTGATCGAGTCGGGGCTGTCGTACGCGATTCTGCGGCCGGCGGTGCTGTTCGGGGGGGAGGACATCCTGGTCAACAACATCGCCTGGACGTTGCGGCGGCTGCCGGTGTTCGCGATGTTCGGGCGGGGGCGGTACCGGCTGCGGCCGATTCACGTGGACGACCTGGCGGCGTTGGCGGTGGCGCAGGGGGCGGCCCGGGAGAATCGCCTGATCGACGCCGTGGGGCCCGAGGGGTTCGAGTTCCGCGACCTGGTCAAGGCGATCGCGAGGATTCTGGGCAAGCGGAGGCTGATCGTGCCGATGCCGCCCTGGGCGGCATTCGCGGGGGCGTGGCTGACGGGCAAGATCATGGGCGACGTGATGCTCACCCGGGCCGAGGTCTGCGGCCTGATGGCGAACCTGCTGGACAGCGACGCCCCCCCGGCCGGGCCGACCAGACTCACTGACTGGGCCCGGGCCAACGCCAGCGTGTTGGGCGTCCGCTACGCCAGCGAACTGGCCCGGAGGAAGGACCGCACGCGGGCGTACGCGGGAGTGGAGGGATTGTGAACGCGAAGGAACGATACCTCGGGATGCTCGCGGGCCGCCCCGGAGGGCACGGCCCTATTGCCTTGTTGGCCTGGGTGAGGGAGTTAGCTCACTTGGGACGAGGCGCGACGTTATACGCGGCCAGTTGCCGGATCAGGGGTCTGGCGATGCTCTTGGTTACGCGCAGGCGGATCGCGCTGACCTCCACGTCGTCAAATCGCTCGATGCGTTTGTGGCCGACCGACTGGCCTTTGCACAGTGGTTTCCATGCTCCGCCGGTGAAGCCCTCGACGGCGTACTCCCGGATGCGATCGCCCTCGGTGATCTTCTCCATGACGATCACGTGGTTGATCTTCGCGGGCTTGCCCATGTTCAGTTCCACCGTTTCGCCCTGGCCGCTTGTTTGTGCGACGGGCGTG
>JAPLNA010000055.1:3285-5524 GCA_026693065.1 Planctomycetota bacterium | reverse complement strand
GGGCGGGGCGAACCGGCGGCGGATTTCGTCGCCGAACTCCTTGAAACGTCTCAGGTCGGCTTCGGGCACAAGGCCGTCGCGATCGATGCTGGCGTTGAGGATGAGGTTGGCGTTGCGGCCCACCGACTGGTAGTACATGTCCATCAGGGCATCGAGGCTTCGGATGCTCTTTTCGTTGCGAGGGTTCCAGAACCACGTGTCCCGCAGGGGCGCGTCGCACTCGGCCGGCTCCCAGACCTTGCCGTCGGGATTCCCGGCTCCTTCGTCATTGGCCCGCGTCACCGTGGACCAGTTGGGATAACTTGTGACGCCGTTTTCGTTTCCCGGCCAGCGGCTCAGGCCCGCGGGGTTCTCGGGCGGGCCGCCGAAGGTCACGGCCTGCGGCTGGAGGCGCCGTTGGATGGGCGCCAGGTCGGCCCCGCCCTTTTCTACCGGCAGCACGCCGCCGTCAAACCAGATGTAGGCGAGGGGCCCGTAGCGGCCCCAGAGTTCGGTCACCATCGTCTGGGCCCGCCGCCGGTACTCGACCTGGCGGGGGTCGTTGGCCCCGGTGGCGCCCTTGACCAGGCATTTCTCGAAGACGTCGCAATAGGCGTTGGCCGGCATGCTGCAATAGAGGCCCGGCTTGATGCCGTACTTGCGGCATGAGGCCACATAATCGGCTACCACGTCCCCTTTTCCTCCGCGCCATTTGGACTGCCGCACGCCATAGGGATAGGCGTCGCTCTGCCAGGAGATGAACCCCGTGCAGTGCTTGGCCACGAAGACCGAGTAGTTGGCTCCCATCGCCTTGGCCGCGTCCATCCATTGATCGGTGTTGAGCCTGGCGGGGTTGTAAAGGTTCGGGTCGAGATGCCCCGCCCCTTGCCAGCCGCCTTCCCACAGGTCGGTGAAGGTGATGATGTCGAAGTGATAGAACATGCCCAGCTCCAGGTCCTGCCAGGCGGCCTGCTGGGGCGTGGGCTTGACGAGCACGGGCGTCGGATCCGCGCTCTGACCCTGTGCGGAACCCGCCCCCGCCGACAGGACGGCCCAGGCCGCGACAGACAGAGCAAGTAAATGAACGCGGGAACCTCTCATTGATTCTCTCCACGGCGATGGGTCGGGGGCATTGCTTGCATGCGACGGATTATACCCGGTTCGCGGGGTGGACGCCATGGATGGCGGCGGCGTCCGGGAGTCCACCGACCGACAATGCCATTTCCCCTTCTCCTTGCTCTGGGTATAGAAACCGGGATCACCGGCCGGAGGGAACCTGCGGGCGTTGTGCGAGCCGTTGGGGTATCAGGACTGACGGGAGGGCTTCAGGGCGTGCGTGGCGTCTGCCAGGCGGTGCCGGTCCAGCGGAGGCCGGCGGGGTGGCTTCGGACCAGGAGGGGCTGGAAGTCATAGGGTTGCCCGCTGGTGGTCATCCCCTTTGAGGCGTACTGCCAGCCCTCGGCGTAGGTCCTGTGTTGGCGGGAGGAGAAGGCCGCGACGATCGACACGGTGTGCGGGCCCTTGTCGGGCAGGAGGGCCAGGAGGCTGGAGGCGTCGGCGGCCACCGACCAGACGCGGGGGGCTCCCGGGCGGGCGAGATCCACGTACTCCGCCAGGCCTCCCATTTCCGCGATGGTTGCCGGGTCGACGGCCACGGCCTTGCCGTCGACGTACACCGCGAAGAGGAAGGGCAGAATGTTCGTCCGGCGATGTTCGACCTCGCGATGGACGGACAGCGCCTCCGAAGTTAGGATCAGTCTCACTCGCAGTTGGCGAGGGTCCTTGTCCGGCTCGATGGCCAGCGACAGCCGTACGCCGCGGTCGTCGAGAGGCAGGTCGCTGAGCGATTTGGGATACGGCTGAGGGGTGGGGACGGCGTGTTTTTCCCCGGTTTGGGGCGAAGCGGCCTCCCACTTGGTTCCCTCTGCCGAGCGGCCCTGGGGGGAGGCACGGAAGGCGTCGTACTGCGCCTTCGTCATCAGGCGATGCCCGTGGTCGAACCATCGCGGCTCGGGTTGAAACGCCAGGAGGGTTTTCTCCGCGTCGAGGTCATCCCGCTCCTGATAGACCTCGCGGCCCAGGGCAAGCCAGGAGGGCCGGCCCCGAAGGTCGGAGAGATCGAGCGAGGGTTGGGGCGAGCAGCCCGCCGCGGCGAGGAGAAGGGGGACGGCGATCAGGGATGGGAGTTTCATCGGGGGTCCCTTTCCACAGTGCGCATGAGGATACCGCCGGGCGCGGGAATGTTCCAGGGGTTGGCGTG
>JAPLNA010000055.1:0-3219 GCA_026693065.1 Planctomycetota bacterium | reverse complement strand
TTGTGGGGGGGTGTGAGGAGAAACGCCAGGGGGGGTGGGGAAACGCCGGTCGAGAGGGGACGGGGGGGACTATTTGCAGACGGTTTGTTGGAGGGACGGGGAGGGGCGGTTGGGGGAGGCGGATTGGCCGCAGCGGAAGGGGTGGTCGCGGAGGGCCAGGAGGGAGCTTAGCAGGCCCACGGTCAGGAAGGATACGGCGATGAGGAAGGAGTAGAGGGAGGCGTTCTGGGGGTTGGCCTTGAAGGATTCCTGGACGTAGGCGAAGAGGAAGGGCCCGGCGACGCCGGCGGCGGACCAGGCGGTGAGGACCGCGCCGTAGACGACGGGCATCTTGCGGGCGCCGAAGACGTCCAGGACGAAGGAGGGCATCGTGCCGAACCCGCCGCCGTAGCAGAGCAGGATGTAGCAGACCAGCGCGCCGAACAGCCACGGGTTGGACGTGAGGATCAGGGCGCCGAAGGCGGCGATCTGGGTGCCCAGCATGAGGCGGAAGGCGGCGGTTCGCCCGATGCGGTCGGAGAGGCCGCCCCAGAAGAATCGCCCGGCCCCGTTGAAGAGACTGCTGACGGCGATGAGGGTGGCGCCGATGGCGCCCAGTTGGGCTTTGGAGAGCGAGCCGTCGGCCTTGACGCAGAGGTCCTGGATCATCGTGCTCTGGAGGCTGATGATCGCGATGCCCGCGGCGATGTTGCAGAAGAACACCAGCCACATCATCGCGAATCGCCGGCTCACCAGGCAGCGGAGGGAGTCGTGGTGGACGTCGGCCTCGCGGAGGGCGGCGGCCTGGGTGGGGGCGTAGTCGGCGGGGAGGTATCCGGCGGGGGGATTGCGGAGGACCGCGCCGGCCAGCGGGGTCACCACCAGGAACAGCCCGCCCAGGACGGCGAAGATGGCCGGGTAGTTGGCCCCGAAGAGCCCGACGGCCAGGGGGACCAGGACCTTGCTCATCAGCAGGGCGCCCAGCCCGAAGCCCATGATGACCATGCCGGTGACGAGGCCCTTCTTGTCGGGGAACCACTTGGCGGCGGTGGCGACGGGAGTGACGTACCCCAGCCCGAGCCCAGCCCCGCCGACGGCGCCGTAGCCCAGGTAGAGCAGGGGGAGGCTGTGGAGGTAGAGGCCCAGGGCGCCCAGGAGATACCCGGCCCCGAAGAGCGCCCCGCCGATCATGGCGAGCTTGCGCGGGCCGAACCGCGACAGGTTCACCCCGCCCCACGCCGCCGCCAACCCCAGGGCCGCGATGGCGATACTGAACGTGAGCGTCACCTGGGGCTTGGTCCAGCCGTACGTTTCCCGCAGGGGTTTCTCCAGCCCGCTCCAGGCGTAGACCGTGCCCAGGCACAGTTGCAGGAGGGTTCCGGCGATAGCGATAGTCCAGCGGTTAGGCAGGGCCGCGGCGGGAGTTTGCGTCATGGTACTACGTTCCTCTCGTGAACAAACCGGAAGACAAACCAACGGGGGATGGGAATTATTACAGGATTTATAGGAATTACACAAGCCCCCGGGCGAAGAATCTTTCCCGCTCCGCCATGCGGGGGCGGATCGGGTATAATTCGTCGGGCCCGCTCTGCCTTGGGCCCCTGGGAGAGATGCGATGAAACGTCATGCGATCCGACTGGCCGTTGGACTCCTGCTGGCCCTGACCGGGTGCGAGCCCGGGGGCGGGTTCCTCGTCCGGCCCGTGCCGGCGGAACAGAAACTCCAGGAAACCACGGTGCAGTCGGCCGGGTTGTTCACGGCGGCCAAGATCGCCGTGATCGACGTCGACGGGCTGATCCACAACGCGCGGGACGAGGGAATGTTCAGCCACCGCGAGAACCCGGTGGCGGCGTTCGTGGAGAAGGTCGACAAGGCCCAGGCCGACCCGGACGTCAAGGCCATCGTGCTGCGGATCAACTCCCCCGGCGGGGGGGTGACGGCGTCGGACATCATGTACCGGCGGCTGGAGGCCCTTCGCCAGAAGAGGCCCATGCCGGTGGTGGCGATCATCGAGGACGTGGGGGCCTCGGGGGCGTATTACCTGGCCAACGGGGCCGATACGATTCTGGCACACCCGACGAGCCTGACCGGGTCGATCGGGGTGATCGTGCAGACGATCAGTTTCTCGGGCTCGATGAAGATGCTGGGCATCGACGCCAAGGCCCTGACCAGCGGGCCTCGCAAGGAGATGGGCAGCCCGCTCAAGCCGCTGGACAAGGAAGACCAGGCGATCCTCCAGACGGTGGTGGACCAGTTCTACGCCCGGTTCGTGGCCGTCGTGGTCGCGGGTCGCCAGCGGGCGGGCAAGAGCGAGCTGACCGAGCCGAAGGTCAAGGCCCTGGCCGACGGGCGGATCTACACCGCCGAGCAGGCCAAGGCCAACGGGCTCATCGACGCCATCGGCTACCTGAACGACGCGGTCGACCTGGCCAAGGAGAAGGCGAAGGTCAAACAGGCCCGCGTGGTGATGTACCATCGCCCGCTGGGATATCGGGCGAACGTGTATTCGCTGGAGCCGATGAGTCCGGCCGGGCGGTCGGGGGTGAGTATATCGCTGCCGGACCCGACGGAATCCGCCGCGCCGCGGTTCCTGTATCTGTGGACCGGAGGGCGGTAGAAGGCCCTGCGAAACCGCAAGCGGTTCAGTGCGGGATCGAGTCGACGTTCGGGTCGTCCTTGTAGCCCTGCATGAGCTCCAGGACGTTGCCCTCGGGGTCTTTGAAGAAGCACACCCGCATATTGGGAATGAAGCCCGAGCAGTCGATGAGTTCGCCGACCTTGAACCCGTCGGCCTTGAGGCCCGCGACGGCCTTCTCGATGTCGCCCACCTCGAACGCCAGGTGCTTGAAACCGACCTTCTGCTCGCCTCCGGAGGCGGCCTTGTCGGCCCCGCCGAAAAGCTCCATGCAGATCTGCCCCAGCCGCAGCATCACGAACTGGTCGGGCCCGGGGTTGAAGACCCTGACTCGCTTGAACCCCAGGTGCTTGCGATAGAACGCTTCCTGTTTCTTGACGTCGATGCATCCGAACGCGATGTGCTGGACCATATTCATGGCGCTTCTCCCGTGTCAGTCCCGCCGGGAACCGGTCCCGAGGGTTTCCCCAAGATACCCGCGGATTCCGAGAATGTCGACACGTCGGTCGAAATCCCCCGCGACCCCCCGTGCCTTGTTTAACCGGCGATCCGCCGCGGCGGATCGCCGCTTCTTCTCACGCCTGTTCCTGCAGGAGAATCCTGCT
>JAPLNA010000054.1 GCA_026693065.1 Planctomycetota bacterium | reverse complement strand
GGTTGCGATGGGGCCGGCTGCCAACCACCCGACCGCGACGAGCGTCCATGTGAGAGTGTTCATCCGCATTGCCGTTCCTTTCCGTGCCCCGCGTGTGAACGCCGGGCCGTTCGTTTCTCTGGCCAAAACGAACTCGGCGCAAAGCCCCTCGGGCCGAGCCTGTCACCATGGCTGAGAACCCCGAGCGGGCCGCGGATTGACCCAGCTCCCAGCGCTCACAAAACGACATCGCCGCCACATGAGCGTTAACCGGAATCCCTCACGGATGAGCAGGCAAGCCCTTGAAAAGCGAGTGCCAGTGTACTCGCGTCCGGGCAGATGTCAAGGGCAGACCTGCGAGAACCCGCCGGCGGGGGGAGGAATTTTTTCGTGCGTACCGGGGGAAAGAAGTTGACAGGGGGTGATCGTATTGCCTATT
This sequence comes from Planctomycetota bacterium, assembly GCA_026693065.1. Taxonomy (GTDB): domain Bacteria; phylum Planctomycetota; class Phycisphaerae; order SM23-33; family SM23-33; genus JAPLNA01. The sequence goes on along the minus strand of JAPLNA010000054.1, from coordinate 8,445 downwards.
ATCCCTATAGCATTACTGTAGATTATGCCGAAGAGTCATAACGAGCGGCAAGAGACAAGGCAAGGATATGCCATGACCATGACTGAAACTCCCCCCGTGGAAGATGCAACGATTGCTCTGGACGGTTCGTCTCTGGACGAGGCGATCCGGGAAACCGGGCCATACCAGCCTGCCGGCCCGCGGAGCCGGCGGGCACTGCTGCCGTCTCCCGCGCCGGGGCAGAATGCCCCCGCTAAGCCCGGCGCGGAAGGGGCCAGGCCCCCCGGCCATGAGTCGCATGCCAGGACGATCATCAAGAGCCTGACCTGGCGGGCGGGCGGGCTGGTCATGACGATGGGCGTGGCCTGGTGGATCACGGGCAAGGGCGAAGTGGCGGCCTCAATCGGCCTGGCCGACACCCTGGTGAAGGTCGTGGTGTTCTACCTGCACGAGCGGATGTGGCTGAAGATTCCCTTCGGCCGCGCTCGCACGCCGGAATACGAGATCTAACCGGCCGGGGGACGACTCACCGGCCGGGTGTCGGGTCTCAGTCCCTTCTTCTTCGTTTCCGCAGGATCGGGAGGGCCGCGACGGCCAGGCTCAGGAGCGCGACCGGTTCGGGCACGGGGGTGAGGAATCCGCGGATCTCTCCGCCGGGGGCGAACGTCGTGTGGATGTTCAAGTACGCCTGGCCCGCCGCCATCGCCGCGGCCAGCACGGTCTCGGCCGTTCCCGGCGTGCCGCCGTTGCTGGTGATGAACGAGGGATTCCAACTCGACGCCAGCGTCAGGTCCAGGGTGTTGTCGTAGGATCCGCTGGTGACGCCGCCGGGAAACCCCGGGAACGTGGGGGTTGTCGTCACGACTCCGGCGGTTCCGGCCCCGGCCACGGCGGTAGGGCCGTGGATGTGGGAGGCCGTCGTCGTGCCCAGCAGCCCGGTGAAACTCACCTGCACTCGCATCATGTGGGTCACGTTGTCGTAGTCGACCTGCGCCGTCCCCGTCCCCGGCGAGGCGTTAACGGGCACTTCATTGGGTCCGTTGAGGGCGGCGGTGTATGTGAGTATCGCCGCCGGCGAGACCGCTGCGGTTCCCAGCAGCGCGGCCAGGCAAACGGCGAGAGAGACAGGACGAGTCATTGGTTCTTCTCCTCTTGATGGTTGGCGTCACACCGGCCACGGACCTCCGGTAACGGAAGAGCCAATCTTGATCCGGGTTCTGAGCAGGTCAAGGGGCTTCGTGAGCGGCCATCCAATCAGGCGCAGTGCGGGAAAGAAAACGCCCCCCCCCCGCGAGAGCAGGGGGGCGGGAGGGGATGACCCCAACGGGAATCGAACCCGTGTTGCCGGGTTGAAAACCCGGTGTCCTAGGCCGCTAGACGATGGGGCCGGTGTCGGCGCCCAGCCGGAAAGGCCCGGCTAGAGTACGGGGATTATAGCGAAGAATCCGCCGAACGCAAGGGCGGAAATCGTCAGATTCAACCACCTTTTCCCAGTTCCTTGTTCCCCGTTCCTTGATCCTGTCTTCTTCTACTACTGAGGGAGGAGGGACTCGAACCCTCAACCTACGGCTTAAAAGGCCGTTGCTCTACCAATTGAGCTACTCCCCCGGGACCGAAGCCGTGCCTGGTATCCGGTAGCCAGTAGCCGGTAACGGCCAGCGGCCCTCGTTCGGTTACCGGCTACGGACTACCGGCTACGGGCTACGGCTTCACGCTTCTTCAATCTCCTGGGTTTTGGCGGCCAGGAGTTGCTCGATGTCGGCTTCGTACTTATCGGTCAACTTCTGGATCTCTTCCTTGCAGAGCCGGGTGTCATCCTCGGTCATCTCGGCGGCCTTCTGCTGATGGTCGGCGTCCTTGTTGCCGTCGCGGCGGGCGTTTCGGACGGCGACTCGGGCGGCCTCGGCGAGCTTCTTGAGCTGGCCGGCGATCTGGTGCCTCCGCTCGCCCGACAACGGGGGGATCACCAGGCGGATCACCTTGCCGTCCGACTGCGGATTGATCCCGATGTTGCTGGCGGCGATGGCCTTGTCGATCTCCTTGATGCTGCCCGGATCGAAAGGCTTGATCACAATCAGCGTCCCCTCGGGCGTGGTGATCGACGCCAGTTGGCGAAGGTCGGTCGGCGAACCGTAATAGTCGACCTTGATGTGCTCGACCAGGCCGGGCGAGGCCCGCCCCGTGCGTATCCCGCGGAATTCCTTCCGCAGATACTCCACGTCGTGCTCCATCTTCTCTTCCACTTCTAGAAGAATCTCGTCCATGCCCATGGCTTGTTCCTTTATGCGGGACTACCTTGGCGGGCACATCCTAGCAAAGCGCCGCGATGGCTGCAACGGGCCTGAAAAAAAGTAGCCGGTAGCCCGTAGCCGGTGGGGAGAGTCTTCCCGGTTACTGGCTACGGGCTACCGGCTACTATTTACTTCGTACTAAGGTGCCGGCCTTGCCGCCCTTGACGGCCGCGGCCAGGTTCCCCGGCTTGCTCGAGGCCAGAACGATGATCGGCAGGCGGCTGTCCATGCAGAGCGAGATCGCCGTCAGATCCATCACCCCCAGGCGGTCGGCGAGCACTTTCTCGTAGGTCAGCTCGTCGTACTTCCGGGCCTCGGGGTGGGTCTTGGGGTCGGCGTCGAAAACGCCGTCGACCTGGGTGGCCTTGATCAATACGTCGGCGCCGATCTCGCACGCCCGAAGGGCCGCACACGTGTCCGTCGTGAAGAACGGGCTTCCCGTTCCGCCGCCGAAGACGACGATCTGCCCGGCCTCCAGGGCCGCGATGGCGTGGCGCCCGTTGAAGGTCTCGCACACCGACGGCATGGGGATGGCGCTCATCGCCAGGGCGGGCGCGCCGCGGCTTTCCAGGCTGTCCCGAAGGGCCAGGGCGTTGGTCACTGTCGCCAGCATGCCCATGTAGTCGGCCGTAGTGCGGCGGATGTCCGGGTTGGAGTTCAGGTCCCGTCCGCGGACGAGGTTGCCCGCCCCGACGACGACGGCGACCTGCGCCCCGGCCTGGCGGATGGCAATGAGTTCGGCGGTGGTGCGGGTGATGGCCTCGGAGTCGATGCGGCTGCCGCCGGCGCCGCTGAGGCTCTCGCCGGACAACTTCACCAGGACTCGCTTGTATTTTACGGAAGGGGACATGGGTTCCACCTGTTCCGGTAGTAGGTCGTTAAGGACGCGCTCCGCTGCGCGTCGCCGCTAAACGTCGAAACGACTCGATACGCTGCGTCCGCCTTCGGCGGACCGCTAGACGGGGAAGGTGGATCGCGGGTCGCGTTACGCGCCGATCGCGAACCGGGCGAACGCCTTGAGCGTCGCGGCGCCCAAGATGTCCTTGACCTTCTTCTTCTCATCCTTCACGAAGGGCTGCTCCAGAAGGGCGTTGGCGGCCAGGAACTTGCCGATCTTCCCGGCCACCATCTTCTCGGCGATGTCGGCGGGCTTGCCCGAGTCGATGGCTTCCTGGCGGGCGAAGGCCTTTTCCTTCTCGACCAGGTCGGCCGGGATGTCATCCTTCGTGATGCCCATCGGGTTGGTGAACGCGATGTGCATGCAGATGTCCTTGAGGGTCTCGTCGGTGGCTGTCCCGTCGACGGCCAGCACCACGCCGACCTTGCCGTTGTGGTGGACGTATCCGGCCACGCGAGTGCCGGCGACCTTGACGCCCTGCGAGTAGCTCATGTTCTCGCCGATCTTGGCGAAGCAGGCCTGGACGGCGTCGGTGATGGCCTGGCTGGCCGGAACGGCGCCCGCCGGGGCGGCCGAGGCCAATTCGGCGACCTTCTGCGCCATCCCACGGAACTCGTCGTTCCGCGAGCAGAAGTCCGTCTCGCAGGCCACCGCGATCATCGTGGCGGCCGTCGAGTCCGGGGTGATCTTGATCACGATGGCGCCTTCCTTGGTGGCGCGGTCGGCCTTCTTGGCCGCTGTGGCCAGCCCCTTCTTGCGGAGGATGTCCTTGGCGACTTCGACGTCGCCGTGGGCTTCCTCGAGGGCCTTCTTGCATTCCATCATGCCCTGCTGGGTTTCTTCCCGAAGGGCCTTTACGGTGGCGGCGGTAATTTCTGCCATGATAACTCCCGAGTGAAAGTGCCTCTCGTCGCGAAGGCGAGGGCGAATGAGGTTGTGTTTTGTCGCACGGTCGGCGGCGGACGAAACGTTGTCCACCTTCGGCGGACCGCTAAACGGGAATGCGGAACCGGCGGATTACTGGTTCTCCGCGGGCGCGGCGGGCGCTGGCGGCGTTTCGGGGGCGGACTCGCCGGCGATCTCGGCGATGTCGGCCTCTTTCCCGTCGTCGTCGGCGCGGGCCGTCGTGGCGCGGCGGCTCCGGCGACGCTGGGCGCCGTCGGCGTCTTCCATCGCCTGCTTGGCGCGCATCTGCACGCCCCCGGCGGCCGCGTCGCACAGCTCTTTCAAGATCAGGTCAATCGCCCGCATCGCGTCGTCGTTGGCGGGGATCGGAATGTCCACCAGGTCCGGGTCCCCGTCGGTGTCCAGCAGGCAGATGACGGGGATGTCCAGCTTGTTGGCTTCCTTGACGGCGATGATCTCGTGGTTCTGGTCCACGGTCACGATCACGCCGGGCAGTTTTTCCATTTTCCGAAGCCCGCCGAGGTTCCGGCGGATCTTGCGCATCTCGCGCCGTAGCGACGAGCCAGCCTTCTTGGAGTACATGTCCAGTTGCCCGGCGGCTTCCATCGCCTCGAGCTCATTGAGACGCCCGACGCGCTTGCGGATCTCGCGGAAGTTCGTGAGCGTTCCGCCCAGCCAGCGGTCGTTCACCCAGTGCATGCCGACTCGGTCGGCCTGGTCCTGGACGGCCTTGCGGGCCTGACGCTTCGTGCCCACCAGCAGAACGTCTTTGCCTTCGCTGGTCACTTGCGCGATGAACTTCTTGGCCAGAAGAATGCCGCGGATCGTCTCCTTGATGTTGATGATGTGGATCAGATTCCGCTTGCTGAAGATGTACGGCTTCATCTTCGGGTTCCAACGGCTGGCCCGATGTCCGAAGTGAACCCCCGCGTCGATCAACTGCTTTACCAGTTCGGCTGCCAAGACTGCACCTCCACCTTCTTGGTAGGGTCCCGGATTCAGGCATCCGGACACACGAAGGCGTTTCCAAAAAAGCCAACTCGATGCGACAACATTACGCGGCGAAGGGAAACGCTCCCGGCGCCTGTTGCGCGAAGCGGCACAGGATACCACCGGGGCCTCCCAACAGTCAAGCCCTTTTCCGGCTGCAAAAAAGATGCGAAAAAACCGCCGCGCGGCCGCATGGGCCTTGACTGGGCGGGCGAAGGCGTCCACAATGCCCCTTGGTGCCCGTGTGCCCAAGTATACCTACGAAGACAAATCGCTGATTCACTTGCTGGGCGCCTACTTTCTGTCGGCCCTGGGCAGCGTCATGGCGATCGGCCTTGCGTTCACGGTCATGTTCCTGCCGGACCTCGACTGGACGCTTCTTCTGAGCCCCGTCGTTCAGCAGACCGCCAAACCGGCCGGTACGCTCTGGGTTCTCGAAAGACGTCCCTTGTGGTTCCGCAACCGATTCAACGTCTTTACGGCTACTCTGCTGGCGGCGGTGGCCTTCGGCGTCCTCGAGAGCCTCGCCTGGGTCGGCTACAAGCACCTGGAGGGCCAGACCTTCGCCCATTTCTACAGCTATCGCTGCGCGGGTAACATCCTTATGCATATCGTCACCTCGGCCATCTTGGCCATCGGATTGGCCAAGAGCTATCAGCCCGGGCACAAGCACGTGGTTCTCGAATACCGAAAACTCCTGCCCTACTATGCCGCGGCGATACTCGTCCACCTGGCCCTCAATCTCACCATCCGGTATCTGTGCATCCTGCGGACACTGGATTACCGGACGATCTAGACAGACTCCCGCGGCCTGCCAAATCGTGCCCCTCGGACGCGCCGGCAGGCGGATACGGCAGGATTCCCCCCCTTGGGCCAACGGATCATTTCCGTCTAACTTATTGCCTGTAAGCAAATTGCTTCCCGCGGCATTCCCCTTGCAGTTTCTTCGGCAGGATGGAGTGCATCCCCACGGCAGCCCCGTGTAGGAACGACGCCTATGGTCGCCAGAGCCAACCAATTTGACAGACCCCTGAACCTCGTCGTGACCGGCGAGGTCGAGGGGTGGTTGCCTGCCCTGGAGCAGATCGTAGGCCCGCGGTGGCTGATCGCCCGCAAAGTCAACAGCGACTCGGAGCTTCTGGACGTCGTCCGCCGCCGCGCCGTCGACGCGGCCGTCCTGGACGAAGAGGCCCCCTGGTCCATCGACCTGCTCCAACTGCTCCGCATGGTCCGCCGGCTGGACCAGGAGCTGCCCGTCGTCATGCTGACGGCGCGGAGCGACCGGCGATGGCTGGAGACGGCCCTGGCGTTGACGGCCTTCAGCGTCGTCGCCAAGCCCCTGGCCCTCGAGGAACTCCTCCGACAGATCCAGCGGATCGCCTTCCGACTCGACCGAATGCTGCGTGAACGCCTGCCTTGAGGGCAGGAGAGCGAATAGACATTGGCTGGCGCCTGACAAAACAAGGCCACCACACGAAGGAGCATACGAATGGCAAAGAAGAAGTCCGATCTCAAGATTCGTCCCCTGGGCGAGAAGGTTCTCATCCAACGCCTCCAGGCCGAGGAAAAAACCAAGGGCGGCATCGTCCTGCCCGACGCGGCCAAGGAAAAGCCCCAGAAGGGCACCATCCTCGCCGTCGGCGAAGGCAAGCTGCTCGATGACGGCACCCGGGCGGCCTTCCAGGTCGCCGAGGGCGACGTCGTCCTCTTTGCCAGCTACGCCGGCACGGAGATCAAAATCGAAGGACAGGAATACGTCCTGATGGACGAGTCGGACGTGTTGGCCGTTATCGGCTGAAGGTAAGGAGCGAACCATTATGGCAAAGAAGAAGATCGCATTCGATGTCGACGCCCGCGAGGGCATCCGCCGCGGCGTCTCGAAACTCGCCGCCGCCGTCAAAGTCACCCTGGGCCCGACCGGCCGGGTCGTCGTGATCGAGAAATCCTTCGGCTCGCCCACCGTCACCAAGGACGGCGTGACCGTCGCCAAGGAGATCGAACTGGCCGACGCCGCCGAGAACATGGGCGCCCAGATGGTCAAGGAAGTCGCCTCCAAGACCTCCAACGTCGCCGGTGACGGCACGACGACCGCCACCATCTACGCCGAGGCCCTCTTCATCGAAGGCCTCAAGAACCTCGCCGCCGGCGCCAAGGCCAATCAGCTCAAGCGGGGCATCGACAAGGCCGTCGAGGCCGTCGTCGCCGAGCTCAAGAACATGTGCAACCCCGTCAAGAGCTCCAAGGAAATCGCCCAGGTCGGCACGTGCGCGGCCAACCAGGACGCCGAGATCGGCAAGATGATCGCCGAGGCCATGGACAAGGTCGGCAAGGACGGCGTGATTACCGTCGAGGAAGGCAAGAGCCTCGAGACGGCCGTCGACCTCGTCGAGGGCATGCAGTTCGACCGCGGGTACATCTCCCCGCACTTCGTCAACAAGCCCGAGACCATGGAAGCCGATCTCGACAAGCCCCTGATCCTCATCCACGAGAAGAAGATCTCCAGCATCAAGGATCTGGTTCCGCTGTTGGAGAAGATCGCCCAGTCCGGGCGTCCGCTCGTCGTGATCGCCGAGGACATCGAGGGCGAGGCCCTGGCGACCCTGGTCGTCAACAAGCTTCGCGGGACGCTGCAGTGCGTGGCCGTCAAGGCCCCGGGCTTCGGCGACCGCCGCAAGGACATGCTGCGGGACGTGGCCATCCTGACGGGCGGAAACGCCGTCATGGAAGACATGGGCATCAACCTGGAGAACATCCAGATGTCCGACCTGGGCACGGCCAAGCGAGTCCGGATCGACAAGGAGAACACCACGATCATCGAGGGCGCCGGGTCCGCCAAGGACATTCAAGGGCGCATCGAGCAGATCAAGAACGAGATCGCCGCGATCACCAGCGACTACGACCGCGAGAAGCTCGAAGAGCGCCTCGCCAAGCTCGTCGGCGGCGTCGCCCAGATCAACGTCGGGGCGGCCACCGAAGTCGAGATGAAGGAAAAGAAGGCCCGCGTCGAAGACGCCCTGCATGCCTGCCGGGCGGCCGTCGAAGAGGGCATCCTCCCCGGCGGCGGCGTCGCCGTCCTCCGGGCCATGAAGGTCCTGGCCAAGGTCAAGACCGACTCCGACGACGAGAAGACCGGCGTGGACATCGTCCGGCGTGCCCTGTCGGCCCCGATCCGTCAGATCGCCGCCAACTCCGGGCTCGACGGCGCGATCGTTGCCGCCAAGGTCCTCGAGAGCAACGACGTCAACTTCGGCTACGACGCCGCCGCGGGCAAGTACTGCGACCTCGTCAAGGCCGGCATCATCGTCCCGACCAAGGTCGAGCGTACCGCCCTGCAGAATGCCGCCTCGGTCGCCGGGCTCCTGCTGACCACCGACGCGGTCG
>JAPLNA010000053.1 GCA_026693065.1 Planctomycetota bacterium | reverse complement strand
GCTTCGCGCCGCCGCGGTTCGTCCATCGCCAGGGCCAACGCCACGGCCCGGTCGCGATGGTCCGCCGCGTCGAAATTCGTCGCCAGGGCCAGGACGAGCGAGTGGGAGCGGCCGGGTTCCAGGCGAATCGCCCCGGCGTCAACGGCCTGCATGGCGACGGTGACGGCGCATTTCCACAAGAGGTTCGATTGCTCGAATCGCCGCTCGTGCCAGGCGATCGGGCCGGCGAGTCCGGTCTCCGTTACGGACTCGCGCCCGGCCTGGATCTCGAACGCCGGGCGGATCGAGACCGCCTCCGCCCCGGCGGCCTGCAGTTCCACCACGAGCACGTTTTCGCCACGCGGCGTCCATGCCGTCAAGCACAGGACGGCGCCGTCCTTCTCGAAGCGGCCGCGGATGGTGGCGTCGTGGATGTTCTGCTCAAGCAGGTAGGATGCCCCCTCGAGAGCCGGGGCGTTCAGCGTGAGGGCGCCGATGGCCCGGGCGCCGCCCGCGGGGCCGCCAGGCGGGCCGGCTTCCTCTCTGGCCTGCCAGAAGTCGAGCTTCGACAGCCGCAGCGTCAGGTTCTCCGGCGGGCCTCCCATCGCCGCCAGGACGTCGCCGTTTCCGATCACGGCCGCCCCGGTGCTCGCCCCCGTGGGAAAATTCCCGGGCGGGGCGTGGAAGACGCCCTTCACTCGCCGGATGGATTCGGTCGCCATATCGTACGCCTCCTGCGGGGCCCGTTGGGCCGTCGTTGCGAGCGTGGGATTATATCGCCTTGCCTTTCGCGTTCACACGTGTTATATTGCTCGACTTGACATGAGGCACTCCTCAGGACAATCCGGTGCGGCGACGGGCTGGCTCTTCACGGCCATGCTGCGCAAACGCCGCGCCGTCTACTGGCTAACCCTCGGTTAGCTGGCGGGCCTCTGACCCTCTGGAACTTCCCCCTGACACCCCCTCGATCACCCGGCTCGCCGGGTGAGCCCGGAGCATCCAATGCAGCGAAAAGACATTCGTAACGTAGCTATTATCGCCCACGTCGACCACGGCAAGACGACGCTGGTCGACCAGCTTCTCCGCCAGTCGGGCCAGTTCCGCCAGGGCGAACTGATGGGCGATTGCATCATGGATTCCAACCCGCTGGAGCGTGAGCGGGGCATCACGATCCTGGCCAAGAACTGCGCCATCGAATACACCGATCGTCGCGGGAGCCACTACCACATCAACATCGTCGACACACCCGGGCACGCCGATTTCTCCGGCGAGGTCGAACGCGTGCTCATGATGGCCGACGGCGTGCTGCTGCTGGTCGACGCCTCCGAAGGCGTCATGCCGCAGACCCGCTACGTGCTTCTGAAGGCCCTGGCGCTGGGGCTTCAGCCGCTGATTGTCATCAACAAGATGGACCGCCCCGACGCCCGGGCCAAGGAAGTCCACGAGGAAGTCTTCAGCCTGCTGATCGAGTTGGACGCCGAGCATCACGCGATGGAGGCCCCGATCATCTACGCCGCCGGACGATCCGGCTGGGCCACGATGGACCTCCAGACCGCTCTGGACGGGAAGGCCACCGACATTCACGACCTCTTCGACGCCATCATTAAATACGTGCCCGTGGCCCCGCTGAACGCCGACGGGCCCGTTCAGGCCCTGATCACCACGCTGGACTACAGCGACTACGTCGGGCGGATCGGCATCGGGCGGGTGTTCGCCGGCACGCTGGAGGCCCGCAAGCCCCTGGCCGTTATCACCCGCGACGGCAAGAAGACCCTCCAGAAGGTCAGCCAGCTCTTCCGCTTCCGCGGGCTCGGGCGAGAGGAAGTCGAACGCGTCGACGTCGGCGATCTCTTCGCCGCCGTCGGGCTGGATCCTGTCGACATCGGCGACACCCTCGCCGACGCCGAGAACCCCACCGCCCTGCCCGCGGTGGCCATCGACGAACCCACGCTCCACATGACCTTCCGCTTCAACGACTCGCCTTTCGCCGGGCGCGACGGCAAGTACGTCACCAGCCGCCAGCTCCGCGAGCGGCTGATGAAGGAACTCCAGTCCAACGTCGCCCTCCGCGTGGAAGACCGCGGGGATGAGTTCGACATCGCCGGGCGAGGCCTGCTCCACCTGGGTATCCTCCTGGAAAATATGCGCCGTGAGGGCTACGAGCTGATCGTGGGCAAGCCCGAAGTGATCTACGCCACCGACGAGAAAGGGCACAAGACCGAGCCCATCGAGCGCCTCGTCATTGACGTGCCCACCGAGGTCGTCGGGCCCGTCATGCAGTTGATCGGCGACCGCCGGGCGGAGATGGCCCACATGGAAACCACCGACCGCCGCACCATCTTCGAGTTCACCGTCCCCGCCCGCGGGCTCATCGGGCTCCGCAGCCGTTTGCTGACGGCCACCGGAGGCGAAGTGATCATGCACCACCGCTTCGAGAGCTACGGCCTGTACCGCGGGGACATAGGCGGGCGGCTGGCCGGTGTGATGATCGCCACCGAGACCGGGCGCGTGACGGGGTACGCCCTGGAGGGCCTGGCCGAGCGGGGCACGATGTTCGTCGAGCCCGGCGAGGAGGTCTACGCCGGCCAGGTCGTCGGCGAGCACTGCAAGGACAACGACATCACCGTCAACGCCGTCCGGAAGAAACCCTTGACCAACATCCGCTCGGCGACGAAGGAAGCCACCGTGACCCTGAAGGCCGCGCGGCGGATGAGCCTGGAGGGCGCCCTGGAGTACATCGAGCCGGACGAGTACGTGGAGATTACCCCATCCTTCGTCCGCCTCCGGAAGATGTATCTGAACGAAAACGACCGGAAGCGCGCCGGCCGCGGCGCGGGCGCCCGAGCCTGACCGGCCCCGCCCCGACGCGGGCGGAACGGGAAAACCCGGAATTGCGGGATTACCGGAGCGGAGAAAACCAGTAATTTGCATCGACTCGGTATGTTTGCTCTCTACCCATTCAAGTTCCGCCATGCCTGATCCGATGTTGTCAGGTACGGCATTCGTGGAACCTGAGTTCTGGGTCGGAGAGAAGAATGACACACATTGAAGACGTCGTCAGTTGCACAGCCGATATCGTCACCGTTTCGCCCTGGGAACTCGTTGCCGACGCCGCCCGCGTCATGGGGGATCGGAACATCGGCGCCGTGGTCGTCGTGGACGAAGAGCACCAGGCCGTGGGGGTTCTCTCGGAACGGGATATCCTTCGTCAGTTCGGTCGGAACCCTCAGACTCTGGCGGGCATGCGGGTGGAGGAGATCATGACGGCCAACGTGATTTCCTGCTCCCGGGGCGCGACTCTGGCTCACGTGAATCGGCTCATGGTGGACAAGCGAATTCGCCATCTGCCGATTGTCGAGAACGGCAAGCCGGTGGCCATGGTGTCCAGCCGGGACGTGATGGCCCATCAGTTGAAGGCGATGGAGGGTATGCGGGACGCGGCCGACCGAATGGCCAAACTGCTCAAGTGCTTCAAGACCCTCAGTGTGGAGGAAGTCCTGGAGGCCGCGGCCTCGGAAGTGCCCAACGTCTTCCAGGCCGCCCGATTCACGATGAGCTTCGACGACGGGAAAGACTCCCCGGCCCTCTGCCGCCGAGGCTGCCCGGGCAGCGTGGAGGACCTGGCGGTATCGGCCGCCGGCGACGGCCCCGTGCCCGTCCGCCGGCCCGTCCCCGACTCTTGCCGGCGGGGAGGCTGCTCCGGTGAGTGCGTCCTGATTCCGTTGACCGTGCCCGAAGGGGTCCACGGGCACACCTGTGCCAGGCCCGAGATGAACTTCGTCTGCCTGTGCGGCTGGCCCAGCGAAGAGGACCTCACCCCCGACCAACTCCAGTACAAAGTCGCCCTCGTGCAGGATATCCTCGCGACGACGCTCTACAACGCCGCCCGATTTCACGAAACCCATCGCCGCAGCATGATCGACGCGCTGACGGGCGTGTGGACGCGACGGGCGTTACAGGCCCGGCTGCACGACGAAGTGCAACGCAGCGTCCGTTACCGCGGGCCCTTCTGCGTGGCGTTCCTGGATGTAGACCACTTCAAATCGGTCAACGACACGCTCGGCCATGCCGCCGGCGACACCGTGCTCCGCGGCCTGGCGGACATCCTCTCGGAAGGCACCCGTACCACCGACATGGTCGCACGGTACGGAGGCGACGAGTTCGTCGTGCTCATGCCCCAGACTCATCTGGACGAATGCCTCCTGGTTATCAACCGGCTGCGCGAGAGGGTCGTGGGCGAATTGGCCCATGCCGACGGCCGGCCGGTCACTCTCAGCGGAGGCCTGGCCGCCTGGGAGGGTGAGACCCGCGAGGAAGACCTTCTCGCCCGCGCCGACGCGGCGTTGTATCAGGCCAAGGACGCCGGGCGGAATCGCATCGTCGCCGCCGCCCCGGCGGCGGGCCGTACTGAATCAAGTTCAGTTTCCTGAAAATTCGTTCTTGCTCCTGTATTCCGTTCATGTATCATGGCCTCGTCGAAAGGCCAGGCATGACGGCGACCAAGAAGAAGACTCTTCGCGAACGGCGGCACGCGGCGACGACCGAGGCGATGCTCGAGGCCGCCGAGCATGTCATGGTCGCCCAGGGCTACGACCAGGCCACCATGCAGCAGATCGCCGAAGAAGCCGGCTGCGCCGCCGGCACGTTCTACCTGTACTTCAAGAACAAGCAGGAACTCTTCGAGGCCCTGCTGGTGCGGTATCTGGAGGCGCTGTACGACGGGTGCGAGGCGCGCATGGCGGCCGTCGAGGATCCGATCGAGAAAATCCGCCAGTCGATGGTGGCCGCCCTGGAGTACTGCCACGACCACACGGGGTTTGTCCAGGTGGCGTACAAGGCCATGCCGGTGCGGCACCGGGCGCTGTATGAGCGGCTGGCCGAGATCGGCTGGACGCGGCCGCAACAATTCCGCCGGAGGGTGGAGGGCTATCTCCGCCAGGGGCAGAAGCAGGGGCGGGTGCGTTCGGACGTACCGGCCGATATCCTTCACGATTTCATCGACGCGGTGATCTTCAGTTTCATGGAGATGTTCTCCGCCGCTCCAGGTCGTCGCGGGGCCCGGGAGCAACTGGACTTGTTGTGGGGGCTGATCAGCGGGGGGCTGCTGGGCAAGGAGGTCTTATGATCCTTCAGTGGACAGGTTGGTCGTTGTGTGCGGCCGCCGCGGCGGTGCTGGCCGGTTGCCCCGGGCCCGTCCGCCGCGCCGATGAGATCGGGCGTTTTCAGGCCTACAACAAGTCCCAGGCCTCCGGGCTGGGCGTCCGGGCGGACGAGGCGCTTTCCATGGCCCGGTGCGAGCAGGTGGCCCTGGCCAACAGCCTGGATCTGCGCGTCCGGCAGATGGCCCTGGGGCTGCAGGACGACCAGGTCCGCCTGGCCCTGACGGGCGCGATGCCGCACGCGAACCTGCAATACGCCGACGGCACGCGGAGCAACGAGAACCTCGGCAGTTTTGCCGGCGCCCCGCCGGCGAAAATGGGCGACCGCCACGAGAAGGACCTGGGTATCCAGGCCGTCCTGCCCGTGCTGGACTTCGGGCTGACCTACTACTCCTGGCAGATCGCCAAAGACCGCCGCGCCCAGGGCCAGTTCCTGCTGGCGCGGGCCGAGCAACTGCTCCGTCGCGATGTCCGCGTCGCCTACGCACGCCACGCCGGCTCGATCCGCCAGCAGAGACTCGCCGAGACCGCCTACGCCGCGGGCGTCAAGGTGCTGGAGGTGGCCCGGAGCCTGCAGCAGGAGAAGATGACGGCGGGGGCGGACACCGCCTTGATCGAGGCCGCCGTGGCGCAGGCGGCCCTGGACCTGTCGCTGACGAAGCAACGGGTGGAGCAGACTCACATGGCCCTGACGCAGTTGATGTCGCTGTCGCCGGGGGCCCAGTTCCGGATCGACGAGTCGCCCATGGCCCTGCCGGTGGCGCCCAACGCCGCGACGGCGCGGGCGTTCGAGGATCGGGCCCTCCGGACGCGTCCGGAACTGGCCGTGCAGGATCTCGAACGGCGGGCCTCGGCCAGCAGCGTCTTGCGAGAGGCGGCGGGGTTCTTTCCCCGGCTGGACCTGACGGCGGGACTCAACTGGACCAGTTCCTCGCTGGTGGTCAACCCGGCCTTCTTCACGGGCGGGTTCCTGGTCAGCCACGCGCTGCTGGACGGCGGGGCGACGGTCATCCGCACCCAACAAGCCCAGAAGGCCTCCGACATCGAAAAGGAACGATCGCTGCTGCTGTCGCTGGGGATTCTCTACGATGTGCAGATGCGCGTGTTGGCGGTGCGCGACGCCGAGGCGACCGTGACGGCCGCCCGGGCGCTCGAGCGAAGCCGGGCCATTGCCCTCAATCGCATCGTCAGCCTGTACCAGGAAGGACTGGAAGACGTTTCGGGGGCGGCCCGGTCGCTGGGGGAACTGACGGTCCAGGCCACCACGCTGGACCGCGCGATGACCGAATACCAGGCGGCGTGGCACGAACTGGAGGCCGCCGTGTTGCCGGAACGTCCGGTGGCGGCGGTGGCCAGCCGTCCCGCCAGCCGCCCGACGAGGGACATAGAACCATGGCCGGCACGCCCGGTCCTCAAGCAAGGAACACGACCATGAATCGAGCTATCGCCATCGCCCTGATGTGGATCCCCGCGGGGGCCTGCCTGGCCCGGGAAGCGTCCATCCTGACTCTGGCCGAGGCCCAACCGTTCTCCGCCGACGTCATCACCGCCACCGGGCGCGTGCAGCCGCTGGTGAACGCGAAGGTGGGGGCGCGGGTGAGCGGGCGGATCGCCGACTTCGGCCGCCGGGCCGACGGGGCCTTTCTGGACGCGGGAATGACCGTGCAGGCAGGCGAGGAGCTTTTTCACCTGGACACGACGACGTTCGACAACGCGGTGGCCTCGGCGCAGGCGGCGTTGAATTCCGCCCAGGCCAACTACGACAACCTTGTCGCCAAGACCCGCCCCGAGCGGATCAAGCAGTTGGAGCAGGCCATCGCCGAGTTGGAGGCCCGGCGGGAGGAACTGGCCTCCGACAAGCTGCGGTACGAGCGGCTGGTGAAGAAGGACACGCTGCCCGAGAAGCGGCTGGAGGAGGTCAACACGCAGTTGCGCGTGCTGGCGGCGGGGCTGGAGAGCGCCCGCGCCCGGCTGCAGGAGGCCCAGGCCGGGGCGACCGAGACGGAAAAGGCCGTCGCCGCCGCACGGATCGAGGAGGCCCGCGCCATGCTCAAGACCGCCCAGACCGACCTTCGCGACTCGGTGGTTCGAGCGCCCTTCGCCGGGCTGATCATCCACCGGTTCAAGAGCCCCGGCGACTACGTGGCCAGCCAGCCGCACACCGAGGTCATCGAACTGATGTCCGTAGACGAACTCGAGGTCGAACTCAAGCTGCCCGAGGCGTACTTCAAGCTCGTGCAGGCGGGTCGAACGGTGGTGGCCCTTCGCAGCACGGCTCTGAACAAGGTGCTGGAGACGAAAGTGGGGCGGGTCGTGCCGGCCATCGACGCCGCCAACGGAACGTTCGCCGTTCGCGTGCCGATCCGGAAGGAGGATCGCGACGGGATCGCCCCCGGAACGTTCGTGACGGCGTAGGTTCGTCTGGAGGCCAAGGCCCTGGGCGTGGTCGTGCCGCTGCGGGCGATATTCGAGTCCGGCGGCCAGGCCGCCGTCTTCGTCGCCCGTGACGGCAAGATGATCCGCCGCGTCGTCGAGGTCGGCGACCGCCTGACCGAGTCGGGCGTGGTGAAGGCCGGGCTTGCCCCCGGAGACAAGGTCGTCGTGGGTCCGGCCGAGTCGCTCCAGGACGGGGCCCCCCTGCCCGAGTACCTCCAGAGTAAATAGCATGTTTATATCCACCATCGCCATTCGCCGTCCGGTCTTCACGACGATGTTCATCCTCTCGATGGTCGTCTTCGGCATCGTGTCTCTGCGAGGCCTGGGCGTCGACCTGTTCCCCAAGGTCGACTTCCCCATCGTCTCGATCGTCACCCGCCTGCCCGGGGCCGATCCGGAGACCGTCGAGAAGCAGATCTCCGACCCGCTCGAAGAGGCCATCAATACCCTCGCCGCCATCAAGACCCTCCGCTCCACCAGTGCCGAGGGCTACAGCCTGATTACGGTGGAGTTCCAACTGGAAAAGAACATCGACGTGGCGTTCCAGGAAGTGCAGGCCCGCGTCAACACCGTTCGGAGCCAGTTGCCCACGGACACGAAAGACCCGGTCATCGAGAAGTTCGACGTGGATTCGGCCCCCATCATGACGCTGGTGATCTCGGGCGACCTGAGCGATCGGGACATGTACGACCTGGCCGACAAGCAGATCAAGGAACGCCTCCAGCGCGTGCGGGACGTCGGGTCGATCAAGATCGTCGGCGGGCGGCAGCGGAAGTTGTGGTTGTGGCTGGACGCCGACCGGATGAAGCAGCATTCCCTGACGGTGCAGGCGATCCGGGCGGCCCTGCTGAGCCAGCACGTGGAGATTCCCGGCGGGCGAGTCGAGAACGGAAAAACCGAACTGGTCACCCGCACCAAGGCCGAGTTCCAGGATGCCGCCCAGATCAACGAGATGCCCATTCTCCGCCCCGACGGAACGACCATCCGCCTCAAGGACGTCGGCAAGACCGAGGACGGGCTGGAGGAACAGCGATCGTACGCCCAGCGGGGCGACAGGCCCGGCATCGCGCTGCAGATCCGCCGCCAGTCGGGCACGAACACCGTGCAGGTCGCCCACGACCTGAAGGCCGAAATCGCCAAGATCTCCAAGGAACTGGCCTCCCGCGGCGTCCAACTCGATATCACGGTCGACCTGTCGACCTACATCGAGCGGTCGCTCACGGAGGTCAACCATCACCTGGTCATCGGCGGGATGCTGGCCGTCGTGACGGTGCTGATCTTCCTGCTGAACTTCCGCAGCACGTTCATCAGCGCGATGGTGTTGCCCACCAGTATCCTGGCCACGTTCATGCTGATGTCGGCAATGGGGTTCACGCTGAACATGATGACGCTGATGGCCCTGACGCTGGCGATCGGGCTGCTCATTGACGACGCCATCGTGGTGCAGGAGAACATCATGCGCCACGTGCAGGAGGGCATGCCCGCCAGCTTCGCCGCCGAGTTCGCCACGAAGGAGATCGGCCTGGCCGTGCTGGCGACCACGCTGTCGGTCGTCGCGGTGTTCCTGCCGACGGCGTTCACCAAGGGCATCGTGGGGCGGTTCTTCTTCCCCTTCGGGCTGACTATCAGCTTCGCGGTGATGATCTCGATGTTCGTCTCCTTCACCCTGGACCCGATGCTCTCCTCGCGCATGCTTCGCAAGACCGACAAGCACAACGCGGTCTTCCGCGGGATGGAAGCGGCGTTCCATGCCGCCGAACGCGGCTACAAGGTCATGCTCGGCTGGGCGCTGAGCCACCGGCTGATCGTGATCGTGCTGGCCGTGGGAATGTTCGTCGCGAGCCTGAAGCTGGGCGGGTTCATCCAGACGGAGTTTCAGCCGGTGGAAGACCGGGGGGAGTTCGAGGTCCTGCTGAAGGCGCCGCTGGGGGCTTCGCTCCAGACCACCCGCGGGCTGCTCGAGACGATTCGCAAGAAGATGGAGAATATTCCCGAGGTGGCGTACACCTTCTATTCGATCGGCGGGGGGGACCTGGGCAAGGTTAATGAGGGCACGGTGTACGTGCGGCTGGCGGCTAAGGAGCAGCGGCAGGCGGCCGGACGGCGGGGGCAGGTGGACACGATGGAAGAGGCTCGTCGGTTGCTGAAGGGCCAGGTCCCCGGCGCGCGGACGAGCGTGCAGCAGGTTAATGCGATCGCCGGCGGGGCCGGTGGGTGGCGATCGACCGTCATTCAGTACGAGCTGTGCGGCCCGGACCTGAGGGAACTCGAGCGAATCGCCGCCGTCCACCTGGAGAAAATGCGGGCGGACAAGGCGTACATGGACATCGACACGACGTACGAGCCGGGCCGCCCCGAGACCTCCGTGGTGGTCAACCGGGAGAAGGCCTCGGACCTGGGCGTGACGCCGTTGGACATAGCCGACACCGTGCGGTGCGCCATCGGCGGGGTGGATGTGGCGAAGTTCCGCAGCGGGCGAGACCGGTACGACATCGCCGTGCGGTTCCTGGAGGGCGCCCGCAACGACAGCGAGCGGATTCTCGATCTGCTCGTGCCATCGGCCAAGGGTGCGCCGGTCGAGCTCCGCCGCGTCGCCCACGTGCTGCCCAGCAGCGTGCCCGTGGAGATCAACCGCTACAACCGCCAGCGGTCCATCACCGTGCTGGCCAACCTGCAGAAGGAACGCAAGCTCGGCGACGCCATCGAGCAGTTCAAGGGTTTCACCGAGGCCGCCAAACTGCCCTCGGGGTACACCGGCACCTGGGTCGGTCAGGCCGAAATCATGGGCGAGAGCTTCGCCAACCTGGGCTTCACGTTCGTCCTTTCGGTTCTGGTGATCTACATGGTGCTGGCGGCCCAGTTCGAGTCGCTGGTCCACCCCTTCACCATTATGCTGACGCTGCCCCTGGCGTTGGTGGGGGCCGTGCTGAGTCTGTTGGCCTTCGGGCAGACCATCAACATCATGACCATCATGGCCTTCATCTTCCTGGGGGGGCTGGTGACCAAGAACGCGATCCTGCTGATCGACTACGCCAACAAGCTCCGCGACCGGGACGGAATGGAGCGGGATGAAGCCCTCCGTCACGCCGGCCCCGTGCGGCTGCGTCCGATCCTGATGACCACGATGGCGATGATCTTCGGCATGCTTCCCTCCGCCCTGGGCACGGGTTCGGGGGCCGAGACACGCCAGCCGATGGGCATCGCGATCATCGGCGGGCTGATCACCTCGACCCTCCTGACGCTGCTGGTGATCCCGGTCGTGTACTCGGTGTTGGACCCGCTTTCGGAGTGGATGCGCCGCAAGGTGCTCACGCCGCGCGACGGGTACGCCCCTCCGAGGGAAGAACCGCGCGATGAAACGCCCTCGCCCTGACCGCTTGCGGTTTCGCCATCCAGGGCACTACACTCAGCCGCTATGATGTATCAAACGCGTTCGGTAGACTGCGACATAATGGGACGGAACCCATGACGATACTCGGTAAAGGCGCTCCCGACATGCGGCTGTCCGACCGGACGGTCGAGAGCCTTATCGCCGAAGCCGCCGAGGCCCTCGCGCCTGACGGGCGGCGAATCCTTGTGCTCATACCCGACCACACGCGAAGCTGTCCGCTGCCGCTGATCGTGCGATCGCTTCACGCGAATCTGGCCCGGCGGGCGGCGAAACTGGACTTCCTGATCGCCCTGGGCACGCATCCGCCGCTGAGCGAAGAGCAGATCGACACGCTCCTGGGCATCGAGCCCGGTTGTCGCGACGACGTCCTGCCCGGCTCCGACGTGTTCAACCACGACTGGCGCGATCCGGGGGCCCTCGCAACCGTCGGCACGCTGGCGGGCGATCGCATCCGCGAGATTACCGGCGGGCGATTCGCCATGGAGGTCCCCGTAACGCTTAACCGCCGGGTCTTCGAGTACGACCTGGTGCTGGTGGCCGGGCCGGTGTTCCCGCACGAGGTCGCGGGGTTTTCCGGCGGGGCGAAGTATTTCTTCCCCGGCATCTGCGGGGCCGACCTGCTGAACTTCTTCCACTGGCTCGGGGCGGTCATCAGCATCCCGAAGATCATCGGTATCAAGGATACCGCCGTCCGCGCGACGCTGGAGGCGGCGATGGACCTGGTGGCCGTCGAGGTCCGCGGGCTGTGCATGGTCGTCCGCGGCCAGGACCTGCTGGGGCTGTACTTCGGCCCGCTGCGCGAGGCCTGGAGCGAGGCGGCGACCCTGTCCGACCAGGTGCACGTGGTCTACTGCGACAAGCCGTACCAGTCGATTCTCTCGTGCGCCCCGGCGATGTACGACGACCTGTGGGTCGGGGCGAAGTGCATGTACAAACTGGAATGCGTCGTCGCCGACGGCGGGGAGTTGATCATCTACGCCCCGCACATCCGCCAGGTCTCCGTCACGCACGGGCGGATCATTGAGGAGATCGGCTACCACACGCTGGCGTACTTCCTGGCCCAGTGGGGGCGGTTCAAGAACCACCCGTGGGGCGTGCTGGCGCACTCGACGCACGTGCGCGGCCTGGGCACGTACGAGAACGGCGTGGAACGCCCGCGCGTGCGAGTCACGCTGGCGACGGGGATCCCCGAGTCGCTCTGCCGGAAGATGAACCTGGAATACCGCAACCCGGCGAGCATTGACCCGCGGCAGTGGCAGGGCCGCGAATCGCGGGGCCGGCTGTACGTCCCCAAGGCCGGCGAAACGCTTTACCGGCTCAAGGAGCCGCCTGAGTGGGCGAAGGTGTAGTCCTCGGCGTCAGAGGGTGAACTGGAAGTCGTCGATCAACGCCCCCGGCAGGCGGTGGGAGCTGGTCGAGCGGGCCTGGTAGGTGTCGGTGGCCGGGATGAAGTCCCGCTGGCGCGTGAGGGCGAGCAGGTTCGTTCCGAGAATGCGATAGTACGTTTCGTCGAACCGCATCACGTTCAGCGGGGCGGTCACTCGCCCGCCCTCGACCCAGAAGGTGGCGAATCGCGTCATGCCGGTGATCCGTCCGGCGGGGCGGTCGGAGTAGTTGAGATACCACAGCGTGTTGACGTACACGCCCGTGTCCAGCCTGGCCAGGACGTCGGCCTCGTCGAGGTCGCCGGCGCCCATCTCGAACGAGGAGGGGTACTCCCACCCGGCGTTGACGGGCACGCCGTACTCGGCGGACGACCGCGGGCTGACGAGGCAGTCCTTGTACCGCCCGTTCTCGATCATCATCACGACGGGTGCCTTGACGAACCCCTCGCCGGTGAAATTGGCGCCCAGGCCCTCGCGGACGTTCTCCCTCACGGTGATGGCCGGGGCGAGCGTCGAGTGGCCCTCGATCATCTTCAGCAGGGACGTGTTCTTGGTGCGGTGGTCCTTGAGCCCGAAGCCGCTCCAGGCGAGCATGGAGGCGATCTCGACCATGGCCGCGGGAGTCAGGAACACGCGATACCCGCCGGGGGCGATCGTCTTGGCGGGGCGCTGCAGAACCTCCAACTGCGAGGTCGCGTCGGCGACCTTGCGGGCGAAGGCCCCGTCGTCCCACGCCAAGCCGGCGTAGCGGGCTTTGACGGCCTTGTCGGCCTGGTGATAGAAGCACCACTCCAGGCAGAAACTGTGCGAGGCGTACCAGTTCTTCTGCCCGAGGGAGTTGGCGAATCCGCCGTAGATGCCCCCGGCGGCGTACAGTCCGACCATGTCGCGGCCTTGGCCCGCGGCGAGCACCTTGTCGAGGGCCGCCCCCGAATCCGGCAGCGTGCTCCGGGCGATCTGCTCGGTATTGTGGACCTCGGTGGCGTAGAGCAGGTACGGGTCGTCGGGCACGTGGGGCAGTTGGGCCCGCAACTCGACGAGCATCGCCTTGAGGGCGGCGCGGTCGTCGTCGGCCTGGCCGGTGACGGTGGTGGCCGCCTTGGCGTGGCGGCGTCCGTCGATCAACTCCAGCGTCACGTATTGCTGCATGACCGAGCCGGGCTGGCGTATCGCCGAACGGTTGAAGCGGACGAAGTCCGACTCCTCGCCGTCATAGGAAGCGAGCAATACTTCCTTGCCCCGGAGCGTCCTGCTCAACTCGTCCACGTATTCGAAGAACCGTCGTTGCATGTTCATCACTCCATAGTAACCGCTTGCGGTTTCGCGGCGTCTTCCCGCTCACGCGCCCCCGAAGACCTGCACGCCGGCAAACCGTGCCGGCGGGCACGCGTGGGCGACCCGGGCCATCTGGTTGGGCTCGCCCTTGCCGCAGTTGGGCGTGCCCATCACGCCCACTTCCGCCGCCGACCCCACCCCCGCCAGCGACCGCCAGAACGTCGCCGAAATCCCGCGGTAGTTGCAGTTTTTCACGAGCTTCGTCAGTTTGCCGTTTTCGATCAGCCGGCCCCATTCGCAGCCGAACTGGAACTTGTTGCGGCTGTCGTCGATGGACCAACTGCAGTTGGTCTGCATGTACACGCCGCGGGCGGTCTGGGCGATCATCGACTCCAGCGTACTTTCGCCCGGCTCGAGGTTGATGTTGGCCATACGGTCGATCGGCGGGCGGTTCCAGCCGGAGGCGCGGGCGTTGGCGACGCCGCACTTGCCCGCCCGGGCCTGGCTGACCGTGCCGCCCAGCGGCCGCTCCAGTACGCCGCGGCGGATGATGAACGTCTTTTCCGCCCGCCGCCCCTCGTCGTCCCAGCCGTAGCTGGCCAGTTGCCCAGGCCGCGTCGGGTCGAACGTGATGTTCAGCAGTTCGCTGCCGTAGCGGTACGTGCCGAGCATGTCCATCGTGACGAAACTCGTGCCGGCATAGTTGCGTTCGTCGCCGAGGATGCGGTCCAGCTCCAGCGGATGCCCGATCGACTCGTGTACCTGGAGCACCATCTGGTCGGGGGCGAGGATCAGGTCCATCTCGCCGGTGGGGCAGTTGTCGGCCGAGAGAAGCTCGACGGCCTCCCGGGCGACTCGCGGCCCGTGAAGGTGCAGGCCGACCTGGTCGATCACTTCCAGCCCGCCCTGGCGGCAGGCGGCGCGGGCCTCGAGGGAGCGGGTCTGCGTCTGGTCGCCCTCGTTGGCCGTTACGCGGAGGTCGGGGGCGAGGAAGTGGAATCGTTGCTCGATCGCCCCGCCCCCGCTGGTCAGGTAGAGGCTATCGAGCGCGGTGTGCCACAGCGACACCTGCCAGTCCACCACGCGGGGATCGACCTTGAGGCGTTTGGACTCGGCCGTCATGAGGTCGAACTTGGCGTCGAGGCTCAAGGCGGCCCAGGGCTTTTCCTCGGGCCCGACGTAGCGGCCGCTTTCCTGCGGCCAGGGGATTTTCGAGAAGTCCGTGACGGCCCGCCCGGCCGAGAGCTTCGCCCACTTCAGGGCGCGGCGGGCGGCGTCCTTGAGCCCGGAATCCGACAGGTCGCACGTGGCGGCGTAGCCCAGGGCGCCCCCGATGACGACGGTGATCATCGCCCCGGCTTCCACCCCCCGGGCCAGCGGCTGGGGCACGTCCTGGCGAACCGACACGACCTCATCTTCCTGCCGCAGGTATCGAACCGACGCGAAGTCCACGCCCGCGGGCATGGCGTTGCGCAAACGAGATTCCAGGGATGTTGGCATAGGATCTCTCCGGTCAACCGGCCTTTCCGTGGCACTTCTTGTATTTCTTGCCTGACCCGCACGGGCACGGGTCGTTGCGCCCGACGCGAGGGGCCTCGCGGACGATGGTTTCCACCCTCTGAGGCCCGGCGGCGGCCTGCTGGTCGGCCATGTCCCGCGCCAGGTGGTCGTACCCCGAGAGCTGCTCGTGGACCATGTTCGAGATCTGGTAGACGCTCGACATCTGCGTCTGGGCCGTCAGGCGAACCTTGAAGATCATGTCCGTGACCTTCTCCTGCACGCCCGAGAGCATCTCGCGGAACTGGCGGGATCCCTCGCGCTTGTACGCCACGCGCGGATCCTGCTCGGCGTAGCCGCGAAGCCCGATGCCGCTCTTGAGGTGGTCCATCGCCAGCAGGTGGTCCTTCCACGAGCTGTCATAAATCTGCAGAAGAATGTACCGCTCCAGCTCGGTCATCTCGCGTCGGAGGAATTCCCGCCCGGCCGCGATGACGCGTGCCGCGACGGTCTCGGATAGGCCCACCAGCCGGGCGTAGACGTCCTCGACTTTGACGTTGAGGAACTCTTCGCGTCCGATGCCGGCGTCGTACTTGCGGTTGGCCCAGTCGGCCAGGGCGGCGACGGCGTAGCCATTCTCCGTACTCGCCGGGCCGACCGTGAGCTCGATGGCGTACTAGACGGGCGACTCGATCTCCCGCCTGGCGTAGGCCCGCTCGACCTTCTCGATCAGCAGGGACTGGACGCGGGCCCTGTCGGCGGTCAACTCGGCGGCATCGACGACCAGGCCGAACTTCGCCCGCGCCCACTCCACCAGAGACAGGGCCGGGAACTCCGCCGCCAGGAATCGCCCCAGAGGGCTCAGGTCGATGGCGTCGATCTTCTCGGCCGCGGCGTCGCGGAGGAATACCTCGACCTCGTGCGGGGTCATCTTGCGGAGCTGGCCCTGGGAGATGTCGACCTTGAAACGGCTCTCGGCCCAGGAGGCCAGGCCCCGCAGATCCCACTCCCGCTGCTCGAGTTCTTCGTCCATGTACTCGCCCAGGGTCATCGAGACGACGCTGGAGGCCTCTTCCTTGGCGCGGTTGCGCAGGTCGGCCTCGAGGGCGTCCAGATCATCCATCGAATCGGCGTGGACCTGGGAGGGCTCCATGGCGAACTGGAGGTTCAGCCGCACCCACTCGGCGATGCACCGCTTGCGGTACTCGCCGCCGAGGTAGTTTCCGACGGCCTCGGCGGTGGCGCGGCGGCACATCTCCTTGACCATGCCCTGGAGGTCGCGCCCTTCGAGGATCATCTGACGCTGGTCGTAGAAGGCGTGGCGCTGGAAGTCCATGACTTCGTCGTATTCGAGCAGGTTCTTGCGGGTTTCGAAATTGCGTTCCTCGACCTTCTTCTGCGCCCGCTCGATGCCCTTGGACACGCGGCGGTCCTCGATGGCCACGTCGCCCTGCAGCCCCAGCCAGCCCAGAACCTTCAACACCCACGGGCCGGCGAAAATCGCGATCAACTCATCCCGCAGCGACAGGAAGAACCGGCTCGAGCCCGGGTCGCCCTGGCGGCCGGAGCGGCCGCGGAGCTGGTTGTCGATGCGCCGAGCCTCGTGACGTTCCGTGCCGACGATGTGCAGCCCGCAGGGCACGTCGAGGGGGCATTCGGTTCGCCCGCGGCCAGGGAATTTGTCGTCGATCTTTGGCTTGAAGCAGTGGGCGCACTGGGTGGCCTGGTTGTATTGGGGGCAGTGGATGCAGCACTTGGTGATGCCCGCGGGGAAGAGCGGTTCGGGCTCGAGGCCCAGTTTGGCCAGGTCCTCGGCGCTCGGCACGCGGCAGGGCTCCCAGACCACGCCCGGGCCCAGCTTGATGTCCGTGCCGCGACCGGCCATGTTCGTCGCGATCGTCACCGTCCCGACCATCTGCCTGCTGCCGTGCTTGAGGGGCCTCTGCTGGCCGGCCAGAGCGACGATCTCGTTCTCCCGCGAGGCGTTTTCCTGGCGGCCGTTGAGCACCTGGTGCTCGACACCGTAGGTCCGCTTGAGCATCTCCGAGAGGTACTCGCTCTTCTCGATGCTCGTCGTGCCGACCAGCACGGGGCGCCCGGCCTTCGAGACGGCGTTGATCTCCTCGACGATGGCGGCGTACTTGGCCTCGTCGTCGGCGTAAATCCGGTCGTCGAAGTCCCGCCGGTTCACCGGGCGGTGCGTGGGCACGGTCACGGCGTCGAGCTTGTAGATCTTCAGGAACTCGGCCGCCTCCGTCATCGCCGTGCCCGTCATGCCCGCGAGCTTCTTGTACATCTTGAAGAAGTTCTGCAGCGTGATCGTCGCCAGCGTCTGGTTCTCTTCCTTGATCGCGACGCGTTCCTTCGCGCAAACGGCCTGGTGGAGCCCGTCGGACCACTCGCGCCCTTCGAGCAGGCGGCCGGTGAATTCGTCCACGATCACCACTTCGCCCTCGCGGACGACGTATTCCTTGTCCCGCTCGTACACCAGGTGCGCCCGCAGCGACTGCTCCATCAGGTGGGGCCATTCCATGTTCGCCCCCACGTAGAAACTGCCCACGCCGGCCACGTCCTGCGCGACAGCGGTGCCCTCGTGGGTCATGTGGGCGGACTTCTTGTCCAGCTCGACCTCGAAGAGCCTCGTCATGCCGGCCAGTTCGACCTCGGCGGTCTCGAGTT
>JAPLNA010000052.1 GCA_026693065.1 Planctomycetota bacterium | reverse complement strand
GGATGCGAGGACTGGCCATGGGACATCTCTGGTTTCAACATCCACTCTTCCGCCACTCGGCGTTCCCCCTGGTGCTGTACGTCGTGCTGCTCTTCACGGCCGCGGCGATCGTCATGTCGCTGATGGAACTGCTAGGCTTCCTGGGCAAGTGAACGGCCACGCAGCGGCCCTTCCATGAGGAACAAGGCGGCGCGTTTGTCGGGGATGCGGCCGGATCATGCGTGCCTCGGCTCGGGCTTGACGAACCTGGGCGGGGAGGGTATCGTACTACGAAGTGCTGATCGATGGAGACGAAGATGACGAATAGGGTCAAAATCTCGCCGAAGTTTCAGGTTGTCATACCCAAACAGATCCGCGAGAGCATGAGGCTGCGGGCCGGGGAAACCGTGCAGGTATTGGAATTCGATAACCGCATAGAGTTGATCCGTGTCGGCCCCATGCGGAAGATTCGCGGTTTCGTCAAGGGCATAGACACTACCGTGGTTCGGGACAAGGACCGGGTATGAATCTGGTGGACTCCTGTGGGTGGCTCGAGTATCTGGGCGAGGGGCCCAACGCGGGCGAGTTTGCTCCTGCCATCGAAGACCTGGACCGATTGGTGGTGCCCACGGTAGTCGTTATGGAGGTCTTCAAACGAATTCTGCAGCAGCGTGGCGAGGGACAGGGGCTGAGGGCAGTGGCGTATCTGCGGAAGGGAAAGGTCGTGGACCTGGACGCCTCCCTGGCGATCGAGGCAGCTTTGATTTCCAACACCAGCAAGCTGTCCCTTGCCGACAGCATCGTGCTTGCGACGGCGCGCAAGTTCGGGGCCACTCTATGGACTCAGGATGCCGACTTCCAGGGTGTGGAGGGGGTCAAGTACATTCCGCATATCCAACGAACGCCGTAGTGTCTCACCTTGACCGCAGCAGCTTTTCCATGAGGAACAAGGCGGCGCGTTTGTCGGGGATGCGGCCGCGGGTGGCCGAGTCCAGGTCGGTCTGGGCGAAGGCGGGGATGGCGGCCCCGACGCAGCTGGGGCAGCCGTCGGAGCAGCCGCATTGGCGGATCACATCCCGGATGGTGGCGAAGAGCCGGTCGGCGGCCTCCAGGCAGCGGCGGGCGTACCCCATGCCGCCGGGGTAGCGGTCGTAGAGGAACAGGGCGTCGCGCCCGAGGCAGCGGGCGTCGACCACCGCGCCGATGTCCTGCGTGTCGCACATCACGAACAGAGGGGCCACCTCCACCAGGACGTTCGCGATGCCGACCAGGCCCTCGCCGACGATGAGCTTCTCGGCGAGCATCTTCTCGACGACGGCCGCGGGGGGCACGAACCACATCGCGACCGTCTCGAGCTGCTGGGGAGGCAGTTCGAGCTGCTCGTAGCCGAGGGAGTCGCGGCTGTGAAAGCGGATCTTCTTGAACATCGGGATGGTGGTCGTGACGGTGACGTCGCCGAAGCCGAGGCGCGCGGAGGAGGGGGCGTCAGTGGTATTTGGAGCAACCCCCACGGCCGCGGTCGTGGGGCGTTGTTCCCAGGGGGTATCGGATTCCACTTCGTCGATTCGGATTTGGGAGGTCTGAACTGATTGCGTGTAGTAGTCCAGGTCTTTACGCTCAACGAAGGCGATCTTCTTCTCGAGGTCGAGTTTCGCGACGAAGTAGGTTTCCGCCGCGTGGAGGTAGACGGCGTGGTCGTGCAACTGGCTGAGGGCGGAGATCTCGTCCATCGTGCCGATGACGCGGTCGCCGTTGGAGACGTCCTGGATGGTGTAGACGCAGCCGGAGATGTTGCGGAGGTTCACGGCGGCGGCGGGGTATTCGCTGGAGGCCCAGTACCAGTGGTCGTCGATGTGCTTGACGACCTGGTCTTCCTCGAGCAGGTCGAGCACGACGGGGGCGTAGGGGCCGAACGAGTCGGCCTGCGCCCCGGCCAGGGGCAGCTCGTGGGCGGCGCAGCGGATGTGCCCGACGGCGACGTGCGGGTTGTCCGGGTCCACCACCGCCTGCTCGGGGTTGCGGGCGAACAGGTAGCTCGAATGGGCCATCAGGTACTGATCGATCGGGGCGTTCTGGGCGAGGAGGAACACGAGGGATTCCTCCCTGGCCCGCCCGGCCCGGCCCGCCTGCTGGTAGAGGCTGGCGATCGTGCCGGGATAGCCCACGAGAATGGCCGCGTCGAGCGTGCCGATGTCGATGCCCAGCTCCAGGGCGTTGGTGCTCGCGACGCCCAGCAGTTCCCGGTTGGCGAGTTTGCGTTCGATCTCGCGGCGTTCCTCGGGCAGGTAGCCCCCCCGGTACGCGCAGATGCTGTTGCCCAGTTTGCCCGAGATGCCGCGGAGAATGTCTCGCGTGCTCTTGAAGATCAGCTCGGCCGCCAGGCGGGTGCGGACGAACGCGATCGTCTGCACGCCCTCGGTGATGAGTTTGACGAGCAGGTGGACGGCCTCGCCGATGGGGCTACGGCGGTCGCCGCCGATCCGCCAGGCGTCGGGTCGGCCGCGGGCGGCCTGGTCCAGCGGCGGCGGGTTCCACAGCACGAAGTCCCGCCCGCCCTTGGGCGAGCCGTCATTGTCGATCAGCGTCATCTCCACACCGGCGATCCGCTCGGCGTGCTCCTTCGGGTTGGCGATGGTGGCCGAGCAGCAGATGAACGTCGGGTCGGCCCCGTAGTGTTTACAGATCCGCCGCAGCCGGCGGAGGACGTTGGCCAGGTGCGAGCCGAACACCCCGCGGTAGGCGTGAATCTCGTCGATCACGACGTACTTCAGGTGGCTGAACAGCCGGTTCCACCGCGCGTGGTGGGGCAGGATGCCCTGGTGGAGCATGTCGGGGTTGGTCAGGATGACATTCCCGGCATCGCGGAGGCGGCGGCGGAGGTTGGCCGGCGTGTCGCCGTCGTACGTGCCGGCCAGGAAGTCGCCCAGCTTCACCAGCGGGCCCACCCCTCGCAGTTGGTCCTGCGTCAGGGCCTTCGTCGGGTACAGGCACAGGGCCGTCGCCGACGGATCGGCCAGCAGGCTCTCCACGATCGGCACGTTGTAGCAGAGCGTCTTGCCGCTGGCGGTTCCGGTGACGATGACGACGCTCCGCCCGGCCCGCACGGCCGAGATCGCCGAGGCCTGGTGGGTGTAGAACTGCCTGATGCCCTGGGCGGCCAGCGCGTCGGCCAGTCGTGCGTCCAGCCCGCCGGGCAGCTCGGCGTACTGCGCCGATCGGGCCGGCAGGTGTTCCACGTGGGCGACCTGGTTGGCGTAGAACTCGCTGCGCTTCAGGCGTTGTAGAAACGTTTTCGGGTCCATGGTTCGTTCCGCGTTTGTAGTGACGCCGGAAGGCGTTTCTTGCTTCTTCCGGCCATCGCCGGAATGCTCTTCCGGGCACACTACAAACAGTCTACTGATCCTTCTTTCGATTCGCTCGTTTCAATCGCATGGCCCGTGCGGCGAGGGAGTCGCCCAGGGCGATGGCGGGGGGGCCAGGACGCTGGTCGTCAGGGACGTTCTGGACAGGCGTTTCGGGCACGCCGGGAAAGTCGGTCGGCCGGGCGTTGCCGCCGGGGGTGATCATGCCCTCGGGTGGGGCGGGCCGGCCGATCTCGGCGGCGAGCTTGCCGTCGTGGATCCGCTTGGCCAGCCGCCGCCGGAGCTCCCGCACGGTGCTCGTCCGCCGGGCGTTGCGGACGGCGACGTCCGGGGTCTCCAGGGCCGCGGGGGTTTCCGGCGCGGGGTAGCCTGTCTCGATCTTCGGTTCGATCGGATGAAACAGTTGCGGCTCTCGCATGCGTTCCAGCCGCCGTCGCAGGGCCTGTTCCAGGCGGATCGTGTCGGACTCGTCGCTGTCGGTCAGCCGTTGGGTGTCGGGGGCCAGCAGGTCGCCGGCGAGCAGGCCCTCGAGGATCATGAGGGCGGAGGCCTTCGACGGGATCGACGCCTCGCCCAGGTCGACGTACCAGGTGGCGTCCTGGCGGAGGGGTTTGCCCACGCAGCAGGGGCAGCCGTCGTCGCAGGGGCAGGCGCGGATGCCGGCCAGGACGGCCGGCATGACGTCGTGCAGCCGTTCGTACGCCTTCTCGGTGAAGCCCAGCCCGTGGGGGTATCGCTCGTAGATGAACACCGCCTGCCAGGGCGAGTTGACCGACCCGATCGAGTGAGAGAAGTCCAGCGTATCGCAGGTCAGGAACAGGGGCAGGAGCATGCGGGTGGCGTAGCCGATGCCGCGGAGCCCCGCGTGCACGTCCAGCCCGGCCTGGCGGACGCGTTCGAGCAGGCCCTCGGGCGGGATGAGCCAGAGGGCCATCGTCTCCAGTTGCATCGTGGGCAACTCGACGCGGTGCACGCTGACGACGTCGAGGGAGTAGAAGTGGATCTTCTGGTAGGCGTTGGTGTTGAAGTAGGCGGTCACCTCGCCCCAGCAGGCCAGCCCGGCCCCGAAGGGTTTTTCCCGCAGCCGGTGGTCCACGTGATGAACGTCCGTGCCGCCCAGCGGGTTGGTGTAGTAGTCGACGTCGGTCTTCTTGACGATCGCGAGGTTCTGTTCCATGTCGAGCGACAGGACCAGGTAGGTTTGCCCCAGATGCATGTAGACCGCCCCGGGGTGGGGGATGGGCGGGGCGTCGAAGCGGTTGACCTCGCCCAGGGCCTCGCCCGTATCGGCGTCCTGGATGATCGTATTGGCCCCGGCGGTGTCGCGAAGGGAGATCTCGTGCTGGGGGGTCTCGCTGGAACTGTAGTACCAGTGCTCGTGGGCGTGGTGCACCTTGCGGTTCTCCTCAAGCACTCGCAACGCCGCGGGCGCCCCCGGGCCGAAGCTGGCGACCTCCGCGTCGCCCAGCGGCAGCTCGTGAGCGGCGCACCGCAGGTGGGCCACGGCCACGAACGGATTGTCGGCGTCGATCACCGCCTGCTCGATCGGGCGGGCGAAGAGGTAGTCCGGGTTGGTCAGCACGTACTGGTTGACGGCGGTGTCGAGCCCGACGAGGATGACGAGGGCCTCGCGGTCTCTCCGCCCGGCCCGCCCGGCTTGCTGGAAGAAACTCGTCAGCGTGCCGGGGTAGCCCACGATAATGCTCGCGTCGAGCGAGCCCACGTCGATGCCCAGTTCGAGCGCTCGCGTCGCCGAGACGCCGATGAGTTCGCCGTCGAACAGCCGCTTCTCGATCTCGCGGCGTTCTTCCGGGCGATAGCCCCCGCGGTAGGGCGTGACCAACTCTCCCAGGTGAGGCGCGGAGTCGGCGAGGTTCTCGCGGACATAGCGGTGGATCATCTCCGCCGTCATCTTGCTCTTGGAGAAGACGATGGTAGGCACGTGGCGGCGGATGAGGGCGGCCATCAGTTCGTGGGCTTCGACGTTGGCGCTCCGCCGCCCGTGCCAGTGCCCCGGGCGGATGCGGGGCGGGTTCCAGAAGACGTAGGTCCGCGGGCCTCGCGGCGAGCCGTCGTCGTCGACGACGTGCATCTCGCGCCCAGTCAGTCGCCGGGCCAGGTCGCCCGGGGCCGCCAGAGTCGCCGAACAGCCGATCAGCCGCGGCCGGGCGCCGTAATGGCTGCACAGCCGGTCGAAGCGGCGGAGCAGATTGGCCATGTTCGACCCGAAGATGCCGTTGTAGACGTGCATCTCGTCAATGACGAGGAAACGCAGGTTGCCCAGGAAGTCCGCCCATCGCCCGTGCTGGGGCATGACGGCGGCGTGGAGCATGTCGGGGTTGGTGAAGATCACCCGTCCGCGGTCGCGGAGGCTTCGGCGGAGGTCGCCGGGGGTGTCGCCGTCGTACACGCCCGCGAGCGTATCGCCCAGGCCCGTGCGGGCGAGGGCGGATTGGAAGATACGGAACTGGTCCTGCGCGAGGGCTTTGGTGGGGAACAGGAGAATCGCCCGGGCGCGGGGGTCTTCGCGGAGAGATTGGAGGATCGGGAGGGTGTAACAGAGACTTTTACCGGAGGCGGTGCCGGTAGCGATGAGGACGTCGCGACCGTGGTTGATCGCGTTTAGCGCCTGCGACTGGTGGGAGTACAACCTCGCGAAACCGCAAGCGGTGAGGAGGGAGGAGAGGGAGGGATCGAGGGGATGAGAGGGATCGGAGTATCGCGCGGGACGATTCTCGACGCGACGGACGTAGACGATCTGGCCCGCGTAGTCGGGGGCGGATCGCAGCTCGTCGAGGAAAGAGGTGATGTCCATGGGGTCAGACCTTCGGGGGCAGGCGGGTCATCAACTCGGCGAGCGTGAGCAAGTCGAGCATGTTGTGTTTGATGACGGCGGCCATGTGCACGGCGTTGCCCGTGCGGACGTAATCGTGGTAGGCGTCGGGGATGGCGGCGCCGGGGATGTCGTCGTGCCGGTATCGTCGGCAGAGGTGGCGTTCGAGGGTCTGGAGCTTGCAGTCGCCGAAGGTGCGGGCCCAGGTCTTGCGGGAGACGTGGAGCATGTCCATGTGCCCCCAGGCCGGCTGGAAGGGCACGCGGCAGGCGGCCGCGCGAACGCGGAGGTAGGGCAGGTCGAAACTCTTGCCGTTGAAGGAGACCAGGAGCTTCCGGCCTTGTGCGGCGGCCAGGAACAGCGAGACGATCGCACACTCCTCGGCGTAGTCGCGGGCGAAGAACTGTTTGACGACGAGTTGGGAGCCTTCCCAGAGCATGGCCCCGGCGAGGAAGACGTTGCCGGTATTGAGCCCGGTCGTCTCCAGGTCGAGGAAGATGATGTCCCGCGGGGCGAGGGGCCCCGGGCCGCACTGGGCGGGCACGTGGGCGTAGACCGGGTGCCCGGCGTCGGCGAGCATGGCCGCGTAGGCGTCGGAGAGGGCGGCGAAGTGGCCTTCGATCTCGTCGGCGCCCCGGGCGACGACGAAGGCGGCCCCGCCCAACGGGGCGTCGATGGAGGCCCCGACGAGGGCCTCGTCGAGACGGACGCTCGGGCCGGGCGAGGCGGGCGCGGGCGGGCGGGGGGGCAAGACGGGCAGGAGCCGAGGGTAGACGATGGGGGCGGGGGCGGGCGGAGGGGTCGGCCCCGCCGCGGACGCGGGGGTCTGTCCCGGGTCCGCCGCCAATCGTCTGCTGAGCCGCTTGTGCCAGTTCGTCATCGCCGGGGGCGCCTGTAGTACGGGGTCCGGATGAAATCCTAACAAAACGCGTACCGCGGAGCAAGGGGCATCGCCCTTGACAGGACGGGGGCGTTGGGGGATGATCGCGGGCGGATCAAACACGTTCGGGCCCGGGTGCGGCCATGGAGCAACGATGCGCAAAGCGAAATTGAAGATCATTCAGTACGGGGCGGTCGGGTTCTTCGTGTTGGTCGCCCTGCCGGCGGTGGGGTTGTACATCGCCGCCACGCGGACGCCGAAGGACTACCATCCGCTGCTGGAGTACCTGACGCGGGAGGAGCGCGAGGACATCGCCCAGAGGTTCATCGTCACGGTCGCCAACTTCCACAACAGTGCCCAGAACGTCGAGCCTTTCACCTGGTCGATCACCAGCGACCAACTGAACGAGTACCTGGGGTCAATGGACGCCATCGCCTGGACGCTTCTGCCGACTCCGCCGCCCGAGGGCGCCGCCACCCGCCCGGACCCGAGTTTCGAATCGTACGCGTCCCGCTTCCAGGCCCAGATGGACGGCCTGGGGCTGGGCGGCTGGTGCGGCGCGGTCACCGACGACGGCATCCGCCTGATGGTCAAGTCCACCAAGTACAACAAGATCTTCTCGGCGACCCTGGAGTTCGAGGTCAAAGACGACAAGCAGATGTGGGTCCGCATCACCCACGCCCGGTTCGGGACGTTGATGATCCCCAAGTGGATCATCCGGAACGGGCTGGTCAAGCTGCGGGAGTCGATGGCCCGGAGAGGCACGCGAGGCGAGGATCCCGCCCGCGCCCACGCCGGCAGGAAGCCCAACAAGGACGTCATTGTCCTGTTGGAGAGCCTGCTGGACATGGCGATCGATGATCGCCCGCGCGAGCCGGTGCTGTCGGTGCCGGGCAAGATCAAGCCCACGCTCATCGAGAAGGTCGAGATCTCCAACGGCACCCTCACGATCCACGCCCGCCCCATCCGCCGCGGCGCCGCGGAGGATACCGCCCCCGACCAGCCCTGACGCCCCGGTGAGTCCTTGGGAGAACCGTTCGATGACCCAACGATACGACGTCTATACCAACCCGCTCTCGACCCGCTACGCCTCACCCGAAATGCAGAGGCTCTTCTCCGACCAGCGGAAGTTCTCCACCTGGCGGCGGCTGTGGCTGGCCCTGGCCGAGGCCCAGAAAGAACTCGGGCTGGACATTCCCGACGAGGCCCTTGCCCAGATCCGCGCCCACCTCGATGACGTCGACTTCCCCGCCGCCGAGGCCTACGAGCGAAAGTTCCGCCATGACGTGATGGCTCACATTCACGCGTTGGCCGACGCGGCCCCGGCGGCGCGGGGCATCATTCACCTGGGCGCCACCAGCCAGTTTGTCGGCTGCAACACCGACCTCATCCAGTTTCGCGAGGGGCTGACCATCCTGCTGGGACGCCTGGCGAATCTCGTCGACGCCCTGGGCGTCTTCGCGAAGAAATACCGGGACCTCCCCTGTCTGGGCTTCACCCACTACCAGCCCGCCCAGTTGACCACCGTCGGCAAGCGGGCCTGCCTCTGGACCGCCGACTTCCTCCGCGATATCGCCGACCTCGAATACCGCCGGGATGGGCTCGAGTTCCGCGGCGTCAAGGGAACCACCGGCACCCAGGCGAGCTTCATGGCCCTGTTTGAGGGCGACCACGAGAAGGTCAAGGCCCTCGACCGCCGCGTGGCCGAGAAGATGGGCTTCGCCAAACTCGCCCTCGTCACCGGGCAGACCTACAGCCGCAAGGTCGACTCGGGCGTGATGCAGGCCCTGGCCGGCATCGGCGTCAGCGTGCACAAGATCTGCAACGACCTCCGCCTGCTGGCCAACCTCAAGGAGATCGAGGAGCCCTTCGAGGCCGACCAGGTCGGCTCCAGCGCGATGGCCTACAAGCGAAACCCCATGCGGTGCGAGCGGGCGACCAGCCTGGCGCGGTTCCTGATGGACATTTCCGCCAGCCCGACCCACACCGCCGCCGAGCAGTGGTTCGAGCGGACGCTGGACGACTCCGCCAACCGGCGGATGTCGATCCCCGAGTCGTTCCTGGCCGCCGACGCCGTCCTTCTCATCATGCTCAATGTCGTGCAGGGGCTGGTGGTGTACCCGGCGGGCATTGCGGCGCACGTGGCCGCCGAGCTGCCCTTCATGGCGACCGAAGACATCCTGATGGCCGCCGTCAAGGTCGGCGGCGACCGCCAGGCCCTCCACGAACGCATTCGCGTCCACAGCCAGGCTGCCGGAGAGCAGGTCAAGGTCCATGGCCGTCCCAACGACCTCCTGGCCCGCCTGAAAGCCGACGGGGCCTTCGCGAAGGTGAACATCGATTCGGTGCTGACTCCCTCGGCCTTCATCGGCCGCGCGCCCCAGCAGGTGGACGAGTTCCTCGCCGAAGCCGTCGAGCCCGTGCGCAAGCGATACGCCAGCGTTCTGGGACAGAAGGCGGAGTTGAAGGTTTGAACGAGTATGAAGAAGAAGGCCTTTGATTGCGTTGAGATGGCGCGGGCCTGCCGGGAGAAAGTCTACGAGCAGACGAAGGACATGACTCCTCAGCAGGAGATCGAGTTCTACCGTCAGGCCGGTGACGAGTTCCGGCGGCGCATCGCGGATGCCCGCCGAAAACGACGACGGGGATAATGGGCAGTGCATCGGGTTTCCGGTTGCGGATCCCCTCCCGAAAACGTGGTGGCAAATGCAGAACCTGGGGCTCCGCCCCAGACCCCGAAGTTTATCGCTTTAGGGCTACCGGCAGAAAGGCACAGGCCTCCCACGTGGAGAGGCCTGTCTGCCGTGCAGCCCCGCCAAGGCGCTCGGGTCGCACTTCTGCGTTGCCCTGTCCTCCTTGGCGGCTTCGGAATAGTACCTCCGCTGCCGGTAGCCCTCAAGCGATAAACTTCGGGGGTATGGGGGCAGGGACCAGGCCTTCAGGGGAAGAGCCTCGTTTGCGGGCGATGCTCAAAGAGAGTTCGCAATGTCGAGGAACGCTAGGCCGCGGAATTCGTAGATGCTGAACATGTCGTAGCTGGCGCAGGCGGGGGAGAGAAGGACGGTGTCGCCCGGGGCGGCGGCGGCGCGGGCGGCGGCGAAGGCCGCGGGGAAACTGTCGGCCACCACCACCGTCGGCTGCCGGCCTGCGCGGTGGGCCTCGATGGCGGCCACGACCTGATCGCGGACCTGCCCGAGGGCGACGACGGTCTTGGCCCGCTCGGCCAGTGCCGCGCCCAGGGCGGCGAAGTCCACGTGCTTGTCGTACCCGCCCACGATCGCGACGATCGCGCCGATCGGGAAGGCCTCCAGCGCGACGATCGCACTGGCCGGCGTGGTGCATTTGGAGTCGTTGACGTAGGCCACCCCGCCGACTTCGCGGACGAACTGCAGCCGGTGGGGCAGGGCGAGGAACTCCCGCAACGCACGGGCGGCGGCGGCGCGGTCGACGCCGAAGGGCCTGGTGGCCGCCCAGGCGGCCTGGGCGTTGGCCTGGTTGTGCGCGCCGGCGACCTTGAGTTCAAACGGCTCGCCGTCCGGGTCGAACCAGTCCACCTTCCCGTGGGCCTCGGCCGCCCACGAAGCCACCGCGTCGTCGGCGGCGTTCAGCACGAGAACGTCGTTCCGCTTCTGGAAACGGAAGATGTTCTTCTTGGCCTGGGCGTACGCCTCCATCGTGCCGTGCCGGTCCAGGTGGTTGGGCTGAAGGTTCGTCACCACCGCCACGTGCGGGCTCTTGCCCAGCGAGGCCGTCCGCTCGAGCTGGAAACTCGAAAGCTCCAGCACGACGGCGTGGCGGGGGGTGATGCGTTCGAGTTCGTCCAGCAGGCTCCGCCCGATGTTGCCGCCCACGCAGGTGGGGCGGACGCCGGCGAGGATGGCCCCCGTCATCGCGGTCGTCGTGCTCTTGCCCACGCTGCCCGTGATGCCCACGACGGGAGCGGCGCATCGCTCGAGGAAGAGGTTGATCTCGGTGGTCTGGGGCACGCCGGCGGCGGCCGCGGCGGCCAGCAGGGGCATCTCCGGCGACACCGCCGGGTTGACCACCAGAAGCTCCGCGGCGGTGAAGTCGTCCTCGCGGTGCTCGCCCAGGTGCAGCGTGACGGGCAGGTGAGCCAGTTGGGCGACGGAGTCGGCCAAGGCCTCGCGCCCCGCGGCGTCGGAGACGGTCACGCGGGCGCCCTGGGCGGCGAGCCATCGCGTCACGCCCACGCCGCCGCCGAACCGCCCCAGCCCGACCACGGTCACCCGCTTGCCCTGGAATGACTGGATCATAGCGTCTCCAGGGGCCCGAGGGCGGTGGTGCTGACGGCCCGCAGGTCGTAGCGGGCCAGAACGTCGCGGACCTGCTCCAGCGTGGCCCCGAACAGCCGGTCGATCTGCTCGCCCATGGGGATGTAGTCGCGGCGATAGACCCACTCGAGCCCGACGCTGACGAGGCGGCCCATGGGCACCTCGCCCTTGACGGTGATGATGGAGGCCAGCTTGTTCCTCGCGGCGTCCATCTCGCCCGGCGTGGGCCCGTCCTTCACGAAGGCGGCCATTTCCGCCAGCGTCACGTCCACCACCTGGCGGGCACGCTCCGGGTCGCACGAGAGCGTGGTGATGAATGCCCCCGTGGCGTCCATGGCCTCGTAACTGCAATGGGCCTCGTCCACCAGGGCCGGGTCCACCAACGCGTAGTAGAGCCTGCTGCCCGTCACGTCGCCGAAAACGGTGGCGGCCAGTTGAGCGGCGAAGCGGTCCTCGTCATCCCCGGGCGGGGCGGCCGACATCATCGCCACGTGCTGCCGCACCACCTTCGGGTCGGCGATCACCTTGGTGGCCCCGCTGCCTCGACAGGGGGGACGGCGGCGGTGGACGTCGAAGGGCCTCCACGAGCCGCACAACCGCTTCGCCTGGGCGACGAACGCGTCGAAATCCAACGCGCCCACCCCCACCAGCGTCACGTTGCCCGGGGAATACTGCTGGTCGAAGTACGTCTGCATCTGCTCTCGCCGCAAGGCCGTGATCGACTCCGTCGTGCCCAGCACGCTGTTGGCCAGCGGGTGTCCGGCGAAGTGCACCGCCATCAGCTTCTCGAAAACCTTGAACGAGGGCATGTCCTCGTATCGGGCGATCTCGTCGATGATGACGTTCTTCTCCATGTCGAAGTCGCCGCCCCGCAGGGCCGGACGCATCATGTCACCCAGCACGTCGAGCAGATCGGCCTGGAACTCCGGCAGGACGGCGCCGTAGTAGATCGTGTTCTCTTCGCTGGTGGAGGCGTTGTACTGCGCGCCCAGGCGGTCGAAGGCGAGGTTGACCTCGGCGGCCGAACGCTTGTCCGTGCCCTTGAACATCATATGTTCGAGGAAGTGGCTGACGCCGGCGACTTCGGGGGTTTCGTCCCGGCTGCCGGTTCGGACGAAGAACCCCATGGCCATGGAGGCCGCCTCGGGGTTGATCTCGCAGACGACCGTCAGGCCGTTGTCCAGTTGTGTCTGTCGAAATTCCATAATGGTTTCCGCCGTGGCGGGTCTACTCCGTTCGAAGGGCCTCCGGGCCCAGCGTCAGGACGGTGAAGTCGCCGGCGGGAAACTCCCGCAGGTACGCCAGAACGTCCTCAACCCGGGTCTGTTCGATGCGCCGGGAGATTTCATCGAGGCTTCGCAGGCGTCCGGTGTGATACCAGTCGGCCGCCATGGCGTTGACGCGGGCCATGGTGGATTCGCCCTGCATGACCAGGGCGCTCTTGAGCTGCACGACGGCGCGGTGCATTTCCTCGGCGGTGATGCCCTCGGCGAGGCGGACGAGTTCGCCGACGGTGACGTCGAAGGTTTCCTGCGCCCGGGCGGGGGGGGCGGCGGCGTAGGTGAAGAACCCCGCGTGGTCGTGCAGGCTGTAGTAGCGGGTGGACACGTGGTAAGCCAGCCCGCGTTTCTCCCGCACCTCGCTGAAGAGCCTGCTGCTCATGCCGCCCGAGAGCACCATCTGGGCCATGTGGGCGGCGTAGTATCGGTCGTCGCCGGCGGGGACGGCCTTGTGGGCCAGGCCGATGTGCGTCTGGGCGGAGTCCTTGGTCATATGCGTCGTGCCGGTGTGCCCGGGGGTCGTTTTGGGGGGCGCCCCGGAGGGGGCCTTCCAGTCGCCCAGCAGTCCCCCCGCCAGATCGCGGAAGGCGTTCCAGTCGACCTCGCCGGCCACCGCGAGGATCGCTCCCCCGGGGCTCAGGTGCCCGCGCAGATGTTCGCGGAGGGCCCCGGCGGTCATGGCCTGCAAGGCCTCGCTCTGGCCGTACGGGTTCCGTCCCAGGGGCCAGGGAAAGAACCTCTCCCGCAGCAGGATGTTGCAGTGGCGGGCCGGCTCGTCCTCCAGCCCGACTAAGTCCTGGGCGATCAGGTCGCGGCAGGGGTCGAAGGTGTTGTCGGCGAGGGTGGGGCGGCGGAGGATGTCGGCGTAGAGCCTCATGACGGCCGCCAGGTTCCGCCCGAGCTGGACGCAGGAAAACTGAATGTGCTCGCTCTGCACGCCCTCGTGGTGCTGGCAGCCGAGGGCGTCGAGGGCGTCGTTGAGGGCGCGGGTGTCTCGCGAGCCGGCGCCGCGGAGGCACCACTCGGAGGCCACCGTGGCCGCCCCGGCCATCGCCGCCGGGTCATAGGCCGAGCCCGCCCGGGCCACGAACGTCATCGCCGCCGAGGCCACCCCCTCCATCCGCTGGCCCAACAGAGTGATGCCGTTGGGCAGGGCCTCCCTGTAAAATTCTTCAGGCACGATCCCATCCTTCCGTAACGGCCCGGTCGCAGGCCGGGGCATTGCATTGTAGTAGTCTGGGCCGCCGGGGCAACCAAAATGCCCCTGGCGTACCCGCGATTCGTCGGCCAGGGGAGGGTTTGGACTTGACTTTCTCTGTCGCCAGGTCGACAATGACAGTAGAGGACTTGCCATGCGATCCAACCAAGCCGTGCGCGTTCGTGGGGGCTTTACCCTGGTCGAGATGATCGTGACGATCTGCGTGATCTCTCTGCTGATGATGATCGCGATGCCGGGGCTGGTGCAGTTGTTCCGCTCCGGGGCCGACGCCCAGGCGTACAACATCGCCTCCACGGAACTGGTCAACGCCCGCGTGAACGCCCTGCAGAAGGGGCTCTACTCGGGCGTGCACTTCCAGGCCGGCGACGCCCAGCCCGGTCGCGGGCAGAACTTCTATGCCGCCGTCGTCGACAATCACGTGGAGAGCACCACCACCACCACCACCCCTGTCTCCACCTTCCGGCTGGCCTCGGGATATATGATGCAGGAACTGCCCGGGCGCATCGCCGTCGGGCAGGCCACCAGCGAGTTCGTCGACAATTCCGGCAACTACACCGGCGACTTCAGCGACACGAACCTGCCGAACTTTACGAGCCTGACGGTGGTGTTCGGCCCGCAGGGGAGCCTGGTGCAGACGATCCCCGACGCGACCACCGGGGCGCCCAAGCCGATCCTGTTCGACGTGACCGCGGATCTGTTCGCCGGCGCCCAGCCCCTCTGGCTGGCGGCGACCGCCAATGGCACCGGGACCGGCAAGAACGGCGTCTCCGCCGTGTGCTTGTTCGACTACATCACCCTGCGGAGCTGGGAGGTGGGCAAACGCAAAGACTACCTCACCCAGTTCGCCCAGGTCCTGCCCGTCAACATGTACACCGGCCAGCTCTACGAGCGGAAGTAACGCCGCCGGGGGGCGTCAGCGGGAGCGGCAGGCGGTGGCGAGGGCGGCCAGGAGGCGGCGTTCCATGTCCCGGTCGGCCCCGGCGCGGCGCCATTCGTCGCTGTCGGAATGGGAGTAGCCCGCCCCGGAGTCCATCGGCGAGTCGCTGGGCGCGCCCGAATAAGAGCCCTGGTTGGGCATCATCATCGTCGGAACGCTGGACTTCTCCTCCACGATCACCGAAGCGTACGCCACGACCTGGTTGCCCCCGCTCCGCTGTACGCGGATGGTGGCCGTCGATCGCGTCGGCGTGGTGCTGACCAGGCGGGTGCGGGTGTCCTGGATGTCGCTGCGAGCGACGATGGTGCCGGTCTCAGGCTCGGCCTTGACGATGGTGAACCGCCGGGCCTCCAGAATGTTCCGGGCCTGGGTGAAGGCGGTGTCATAGGGGGTCAGGCCCAGGGGCTGACGCTGCCCGATGAACTCGCGGCCGCAGCCGGACGCCTCCGCCAGGGCCAGGAACGAAATTACCAGAACCGTGTTCTTCATGCCGCGTCTCCTGTGAAGGCCTGTTATTATAGGCATCGGCCAGGCCGGGGGAAGTCCTTGCGGATCTATTCCTTGTCGTTTTCCCAGTTCCACGTCGTGTAGTTGGGGCTCTCGTGGGTGATGGCGATGTCGTGCGGGTGGCTCTCTGTGACCGAACTGGCGGATACCCGGAGGAACCGCCCTTTTTCGTGGAACTCGGGAATGGTGTTGGCGCCGACGTGGTCCATGCCGCTCCGCAGCCCGCCGATCAGTTGGTAGACGAAATCCACGAGGTTGCCGCGGTAGGGCACGCGGCCCTCGACGCCCTCGGGCACGAGCTTGTTGCGATCGAGGACGCCGGCCTGGCCGTACCGGTCGGCCGAACCGGCCAGCATCGCGTCCATCGACCCCATGCCGCGGTAGCTCTTGAACCGCCGCCCACGGAAGATCACCAGTTGTCCCGGGCTTTCGTCCAGCCCGGCGAACAGGCTGCCCATCATGACGGCGGAGGCCCCCGCGGCCAGCGCCTTGGCGATGTCGCCGCTGTGGCGGATGCCTCCATCGGCGATCACGGGCACGCCGGCGGCGTCGCCGACGGCGGCGGTGTCCAGAATCGCCGTGATCTGCGGCACGCCCACCCCCGTGACGATCCGGGTGGTGCAGATGGCCCCGGGCCCGATGCCGATGCGACGCCCGTCGGCGCCGGCGTCGACGAGGTCCTTGGCCCCCTCGGCCGTCGCGATGTTCCCCGCGATCACGTCCAGGTTCGCGTGCGAGGCCTTCAACTGCCGGACCGTCTCGAGCACGACCTCTTTGTGTCCGTGGGAGGTGTCGACGATGATGACGTCGACGTCCTTGGCGATGAGGGACTCGGCCCGCTCGTAGTCGAGCACGCCGATGGCCCCGCCGACGCGAAGCCGCCCGCGCCCGTCGCGGCAGCTCCGTGGGAAGCGGTGCATGCGCTCGACGTCTCGCATGGTGATCAGCCCGACGAGCGTGCCGTCCTTCTCGACGAGAAGGAGTTTCTCGACCTTGGCGCGGTTGAGGATCTTCTGGGCGTCATCGAGGGACGTGTTCGGGGCCGCCGTCACCAGCGTGCCCTTCGTCATCACCTGCTCGATGGGCTTGTCGCCCGAGAGGAACTTCAGGTCTCGCCGCGTCAGGATGCCCACGAGCTTGCGTCCGTTCGTGACGATCGGGATGCCCGAGACGTTCTTGCGTGACATGAGCTCCCGGGCCGTCGCCGTCGATTCCGTCGGCGGCAACGTCACCGGGTCGTTGATGATGCCGTTCTCCGACCGCTTGACCTTCTCGACTTCGAGGGCCTGGGCCTCCTTGGAGAGGTTGCGGTGGATGAAGCCCATCCCGCCTTCCTGCGCCAGCGCGATCGCCAGGGCCGACTCGGTCACCGTGTCCATCGGGGCCGACACCAGCGGAATGTTCAGCCGTATGTGGCGCGTGAGCTGCGTGGACGTGTCTACCTGGGCGGGTACGACGCTCGAACGAGCGGGCACGAGGAGCACGTCGTCGAAGGTAATGCCGTCGCCGATGAACTTGTCTGCCATGACGCCTCCCGGCCATGGTCCCGCATCCCGGGGCCCTTTGGCGGATTTAATCATTGCAGGATATTGACCGCAAGGGCGCCGTTCAAGAAAAATGCCCGGTATGAACGTTTGGCAAGACATGGCGGCGGCGTTGGGCGAACGG
The DNA here is from genome assembly GCA_026693065.1 of Planctomycetota bacterium. Taxonomy (GTDB): domain Bacteria; phylum Planctomycetota; class Phycisphaerae; order SM23-33; family SM23-33; genus JAPLNA01. The sequence continues at coordinate 762 of JAPLNA010000052.1, read as the reverse complement.
GACGCCGCGGATTTGCTCCGCCGCCCCGCGGTGCTGGAGTCGGCCCCCGGGCCGGTGGTACGCGTCGGCGGGCGGGCGGTCGTGTGCCTGTGCGGCAACGATTACCTGTGCCTGGCGGCCGACCCCGCCGTCAAGGCCGCCGCCGTCGAAGCCGTCAACCAATGGGGCGTCGGCGCCGGCGCCAGCAGGCTCATCAGCGGCACGAGTCGGCTGCACGTGGAACTCGAAACCCGCCTGGCCGGCTTCAAGGGTACGGAAGGGGCGATGGTGACCAGCACGGGGTGGATGGCCAATCGGGCGGCGATCTTCGCCCTCACCGGCGAGGGCGACCTGGTCCTGTGCGACAAGCTCAGCCACGCGAGCATCCTCGACGCCGCCGCCGACTGCGGGGCCGTCTTCCGCACCTTCGCCCATCGCGACGTGGCCCGGGCCGCCCGCCTGCTCGACCGCCTCCGCCCCAAGGCCCGGCGGTGCCTCCTCGTCACCGACACGGTCTTCTCGATGGACGGCGACCTGGCCCCGTTGGGCGAGCTGTTCGACCTCAAGGGCCGATACGACGCCCAGCTCCTCGTCGGCGAAGCCCACGCCACCGGCGTTTTGGGCGAACACGGGCGGGGGGCGGCGGAGCTCCTGGGCGTCGAGGCCGGCGTCGACGCCGTCGTCGGCACCCTCTCCAAGGCCCTGGGCGCCATGGGCGGCTTCTACGGTCAGGCGGAGCAGATGAAACTGGCGCTTGCCGGCGCATCGGCCGAGGCTCCCCTT